>NZ_CP179214.1:1980000-2316859 GCF_051201695.1 Tenacibaculum sp. nBUS_03
CACGGCACGAGCTGACGACAACCATGCAGCACCTTGTGATCTGTCCGAAGAAAACTCTATCTCTAAAGCTGTCAGACCACATTTAAGCCCTGGTAAGGTTCCTCGCGTATCATCGAATTAAACCACATGCTCCACCGCTTGTGCGGGCCCCGTCAATTCCTTTGAGTTTCAATCTTGCGATCGTACTCCCCAGGTGGGACACTTATCACTTTCGCTTAGTCACTGAGATAAATCCCAACAACTAGTGTCCATCGTTTACGGCGTGGACTACCAGGGTATCTAATCCTGTTCGCTCCCCACGCTTTCGTCCATGAGCGTCAGTATATACGTAGTAGACTGCCTTCGCAATCGGTATTCTGTGTAATATCTATGCATTTCACCGCTACACTACACATTCTATCTACTTCCGTATAACTCAAGTCAACCAGTATCAAAGGCAGTTCCATAGTTAAGCTATGGGATTTCACCTCTGACTTAATTGACCGCCTGCGGACCCTTTAAACCCAATGATTCCGGATAACGCTTGCACCCTCCGTATTACCGCGGCTGCTGGCACGGAGTTAGCCGGTGCTTATTCTTACAGTACCGTCAAGGACCTACACGTAGATCTGTTTCTTCCTGTATAAAAGCAGTTTACAACCCATAGGGCAGTCTTCCTGCACGCGGCATGGCTGGTTCAGAGTTGCCTCCATTGACCAATATTCCTCACTGCTGCCTCCCGTAGGAGTCTGGTCCGTGTCTCAGTACCAGTGTGGGGGATAATCCTCTCAGACCCCCTACCTATCGTTGCCATGGTAAGCCGTTACCTTACCATCTAGCTAATAGGACGCATAGTCATCTTGTACCCATAAATGTTTAACTAAAGTGTGATGCCACATATCAGTATTATGGAGTATTAATCTTCATTTCTAAAGGCTATCCTCCTGTACAAGGCAGATTCTATACGCGTTACGCACCCGTTCGCCGGTCGTCAGCGGAAGCAAGCTCCCCTGTTACCCCTCGACTTGCATGTGTTAAGCCTGCCGCTAGCGTTCATCCTGAGCCAGGATCAAACTCTTCATTGTATAATCTTTAATATTATGAATGAATAAGTTTCAAAAGAATTTTTTTAATCTAACTAATTAGATCGTGGTAATTCTACTCTTTAATTACGCTGTCAATTTCAATATTTTCAATGAACTTTGTTAATCTTAATACTTGATATCTCTCAACCAAAACCTCAATCAACTTCTTGTAGAAACGCTAGAATCGAACTAACTGGCTTTTTAATAACCTTTCCAAAATTTCTTAACTCTTACCGCTTTCGCTAAGCGGATGCAAACCTACAAACTTTTTTTATTCTGACAAAAACTTTTTTGAAGTTTTTTTCTAATTTGTAAACCCGACTAAATCAATGAACTACTCTGTAAAATTCGGACTGCAAATATACTCACTTTAATTTGTTGTAAACAAGCTTTTTTTAACTTATTTTTTAACTCTTTAATAATATATTCTAAACCCTATTTTAATGAACTTTGCTTACTTTTAAACTATACGCTTATCCGTTTGCGGGTGCAAATATAGAACCCTTTTCTAACATAGCAATGACTTTTTTTAACTTATTTCTGAAGTTTTTCTTAACCAACTAATCAACAATATATTATACTATAGATTCTTTTCGCCTTTTAATAAACATTGGCGGTTTCTTGAGGCACTCATCTATTATTACCAGGTGAATTCATCTATAAAGTTACTTCATACCTCTACTATTTACAGCAAACTGAATCATATTATATTGATATAACAAGCAAGTATTAATAAAACCGTGTTAGGGATTGAAGCAGTTGTTTGAGCTCTTTTGGTTGTTTTTTAAACAAAAAGCGAGCGCGGAAAGCCCGACGTTAGTTTTTTCTAGCGGAACACACTATACTTATATTGTACTGTAAAAAAAATTTAATGCTCTCGAATGGTGATAAAAAAAGTAGTCCCTTCTCCTAAAATACTCTCTACCCATATTCTGCCGCCATTACGCTCTATGATCTTTTTTATTAAAAAGAAACTTAGTACAGAAGAGTCTATGTCAAATAAATTACACCTTGTTTTAACAACAAAAAGCAACTGTATATTAAATTAATTTAAAATAAAGACATTATATTGTACAAAATAGCGTTTTGCAATATATTTGCGTTTCGAAAAATCTTCACTTGTAAGAAGATTAACCTATAATTTTATATAAAAAATAATGATTAAAATTACATTACCTGACGGAAGCGTTAAAGAATTTGAAGTAAATAGTACAGCAATAGATGTTGCTAAAAGTATTAGTGAAGGGTTAGCTAGAAATGTTATTTCTGCTAGTTTTAACGGAAAAACAGTTGAAACCACCACCCCTTTAACCACTGATGGTTCTCTGGTATTGTACACATTTAATGATGAGGAAGGAAAAAATGCTTTTTGGCATTCATCTGCCCATGTATTAGCACAATCTATTTTAGATTTTTATCCAAACTCAAAACTAACTATTGGTCCTGCTATAGAAAATGGTTTTTATTATGATGTAGACTTTGGAGAAGAAACTATTTCAGAGAAAGATTTTGAAAAAATAGAAAAGAAGTTTTTAGAACGCGCAAGAGAAAAAGCAGAATTTAAATTACGCTCTATTTCTAAAGCTGACGCCCTTTCTTATTATAAAGAACAAGATAATCAATATAAAGTAGAATTAATTGAAGGCTTAGAAGATGGAGAAATCACTTTCTGTGATCATAGTGACTTTACAGATTTGTGTAGAGGTGGGCATATTCCAAATACAGGAATTATAAAAGCTATAAAAATAATGAGTGTTGCTGGTGCATACTGGCGTGGTGATGAGAAAAACAATCAATTAACTCGTGTTTATGGGATTTCATTTCCTAAGCAAAAACAATTAAAAGAATACTTAGAGTTATTAGAAGAAGCAAAGAAACGTGACCACAGAAAACTTGGTAAAGAATTAGAATTATTTACTTTTTCTCAAAGAGTTGGCCAAGGGTTACCTTTATGGTTACCAAAAGGAGCTGCCTTAAGAAATAGATTAGAAGATTTTTTAAAGAAAGCACAAAAGAAAGCTGGATATGAAATGGTTATGACACCACATATTGGTCAGAAAGAACTATATGTTACCTCTGGTCATTATGCTAAATATGGAGAAGATAGTTTTCAACCAATTACGACTCCTAAATTAGATGAAGAATTCTTATTAAAACCAATGAACTGTCCTCATCATTGTGAAGTTTATAACCACAAGCCTTATTCATACAAAGATTTACCTAAGCGTTTTGCTGAATTTGGAACTGTATACAGGTATGAACAAAGTGGTGAATTACATGGGTTAACTCGTGTAAGAGGCTTTACTCAAGATGATGCGCATATTTTTTGTACACCTGAGCAATTGGATGAAGAATTTAAAAACGTTATTGATTTAGTATTGTATGTTTTCAAATCTTTAGGTTTTGAAAAATTTACAGCTCAGGTTTCAATAAGAGATATGGAAAACCCTGATAAGTATATTGGTTCTGTTGATAACTGGCAAAAGGCTGAACAAGCAATTATAAATGCAGCGAAAGATAAAGGCTTAGACTATATTATTGAAGAAGGCGAAGCAGCTTTTTATGGTCCTAAATTAGACTTTATGGTAAAAGATGCTTTAGGAAGAAAATGGCAACTAGGAACTATTCAAGTTGATTATAATTTACCTGAACGCTTTGATTTAAATTATAAAGGTGCCGATAATCAATTACACAGACCAGTAATGATACATAGAGCTCCTTTTGGTTCAATGGAACGATTTATTGCTGTTTTACTAGAGCACACGGGGGGTAACTTCCCTCTTTGGTTAACTCCTGAGCAAGTTATTATACTGCCTATCAGTGAGAAATACCAAAATTATTCAGAAAAAGTTTTAGATTTGTTAGAAAATTCCGAAATTCGCGCCCTGATAGATGATCGAAATGAGAAAACGGGTAGAAAAATTCGTGATGCGGAAGTAAGCAAAATACCTTTTATGGTTATTGTTGGTGAAAATGAACAAAAGGATGGTACGGTTTCTGTAAGGAAACATGGAGAAGGAGACTTGGGTGTCTTTACAATTGAAGAGTTTACCTCTTTAATTAACAAAGAAGTTAGTAAAACCTTAGTGCCTTTTGGAAAATAATTAGATAGTAATTTTAAATTTATAAGTCATAGCAATTAGAAGAAGAGGCGGACGTAGACCGCTCAGAGTAATTAAAGAAGATCAACATAGAATTAATGAAAAAATTAGGTATGTTGAGGAAGTTCGTCTTGTAGGCGATAACATTGAAATAGGTGTATATCCTTTAGCAAAAGCAAAAGAAATTGCTAAAGAACAAGAGTTAGATTTAGTTGAAATTTCACCTAAAGCTGTACCTCCTGTTTGTAAGGTTATTGATTACAAGAAATTTTTGTATGAGCAAAAAAAACGTGAAAAAGCCTTAAAATCAAAAGCAACGAAAGTTACTGTTAAGGAAATACGTTTTGGCCCTCAAACGGATGAACATGATTATGAGTTTAAAAAGAAGCATGCAATAAAATTTTTACAAGATGGAGCAAAACTAAAAGCATTCGTGTTTTTTAAGGGACGTTCTATTGTGTTTAAAGAGCAGGGGCAAATTTTATTATTAAAATTAGCACAAGAGCTTGAAGAGTATGGAAAAGTTGAGCAAATGCCAAAACTTGAAGGTAAACGTATGATTATGTTTATTGCTCCTAAAAAAACGAAATAAAGAAAGTTATAAGCAAGATAAAACGCAAAACAAAAGATGCCTAAAATTAAAACAAAATCTAGTGCCAAAAAACGTTTCAAGTTAACTGGTTCTGGAAAAATCAAAAGAAAGCACGCGTTCAAGAGTCACATCTTAACAAAGAAGTCTAAAAAACGTAAGCTTGCATTAACACACGCTGCATTAGTACACAAGTCTGATGAAGCAAACATTAAGCAACAATTAGTTTTAAAATAATTGTTAGCAAGGTAGTAAATTATTAACCATGGAGTTAGGCTCAAAAAAGCACTTTTAAATAAGTCGCCTACTACAAAAAAACAATTTGAATTATGCCAAGATCAGTAAATTCAGTAGCTTCAAGAAATAGAAGAAAAAAAATCTTGAAGCAAGCAAAAGGTTACTTTGGACGTAGAAAAAACGTTTATACAGTAGCAAAGAATGCGGTTGAAAAAGGAATGTTATATTCTTACAGAGACCGTAAAAACAATAAGAGAAACTTCCGTTCATTATGGATTCAACGTATTAACGCTGGAGCTCGTCAGTTCGGAATGTCTTACTCACAGTTTATGGGTAAAGTAAAAGCTAATGAAATTGAGTTAAACCGTAAGGTTTTAGCTGATTTAGCTATGAACAACCCAGAAGCTTTTAAGGCCATTGTAGAGAAAATAAAATAAGTTTCATAAACTTGCTTATACTAAAAACCCAAACTACACGTTTGGGTTTTTTTAAACCATTAAATTCTTTTTATACTCAAAAAACTTTTTATGAAATTTTTAAAAGTCTTATTATTTTTTACTTTAACAAATGTAGCGGTTAGTCAAAATTCATCTCAAAAACCTGCTATTAATTCTATTAAAAAACAATTTGAAACTCTCTATAAAAAATCTGGTAGCTATCAAAAGTATAAAGTTATAGAGAAAACTTTATTCAATGCTCTACAAAGAAGAACTGTTGACACTATTAAAAATCTTAAATCAACAATTGCTTCTAAACAAGATTTGATAAATATCCAAAACAAAAAACTTGTTAGCTTAGAAAATCAAATTTCTTCATTAAATGATAACTTAACTAAATCCTCAGAAAAAGAGGATCAAATTTCTTTTTTAGGCGTTAATTTAACGAAATCAAATTACAACCTAATTGTTTGGGGAATCATTTTTATTACACTTAGCTTACTGATATATTTTATATATCGATTTAAAAACAGTAATATCATAACAAAAGATACTCTAAATTCATTTGATGAAATTGAGCAAGAATTTGAGCAGTACAAGAAAAAAACAATAGAAAAAGAGCAACAGCTTAGACGAAAACTACAAGATGAAATTAATAAACAACGTGGTGTTTAATTAATTTGAGATTTAACAAACAATAAAAAAGTCCTCAAAATTTAAATTTTGAGGACTTTTTGTTTAAACTTCTAATAAGACTAAACTTTCTTTTTCTTTCAAATTATTTTCTAAATCAAAAAGCAATGAATCTATTCGCTCCTTTTTAATACCTGGCACACATATTATGTGGGCAATAGCTTCTTCTGAAGCCAACTGATATTTTTCACAAATCTTATTAGATGGCTTATCAAAAACAACAGTTAGTGCCTCCTTATTTCTCCATGCATTAACTCCTAATGCATTTAATTTTTGTTCAGTGTACGCAGCTAATTCTTGTGATTCATACACCCTTCTTTTTAATCCTTCTTTACCATATTTTTCTATAAATGACCATAAAAAAAGAGGAGTTAACCCATTTCTTGAGCCTGTTATGGTCGTGTCTAAAGTACCTACATAAGAAATTGAATTTGCAACTCTATTTCTATGGGCTCTTTTACACATAACTATTCCACATGGTATTGGACCTCCAATAAATTTATGTCCCGAAATAGAAATACTATCTACCCCTTCAGAAAAGTCAAACTTAGGTTTTGGTTCAACAAACGGAGCTATGGTTCCTAAAAAAGCAGCATCACAATGGATATAATAATCCTTTATAGCGTATTTCCTTATTATAGCTTTTATTCTTTGCAAATCGTCTACAGCTTCAGTCATTGTTGTTCCTACATTCAAGAAAAAAACAGCAGGTTTGTCTCTATGAATGGTAAGAATTTGTTCTAAATCCTGGTAATCTATTTCTCCATTCTCTTGGCTTCGAACAACAATATTGCGCATATTTAATAAGTGAAGGTTCTTCTTCACACTATAATGTGTAGACTCACTGTAATAAACAACAGCGTCAGGATAACATTCTCTAGCTAAATATAAACCATATAAGTTTCCTTCTGTTCCACCATTGGTTACATATCCCCAAACATCTTTCATCGTTGTTGATAATATATCAGCAAAGAACGAAATACACTTTTGTTCTACTTCTTTCGTGTCAATAGTCAATGTAGATTTAGCTTCTGGATCTCCTACATTATTAATGCAAAGATCTAAAAACGGAGCAAACTCACTAAATGTAAAATCTTTTGCCAATGGATACCCTAAAAAATTATCAGAACTATCCTTAATTCTTTTGTATATATCTTTTAAATCTTTCATTGTAATTAATTTCTAATACAAAAGTACAAACAAAGAATAAAAAACCATAACAAGATTATTTTATAAGTATTTTTTACTAAATAATTATTTATAAATAGAAAATATTTACTTTTGCAATCTAATATATAAGCTTACATAAAAAATAATTCTATGATTCAGCTAGATCCAATAGACTTAAAAATAATAGAAGAGTTACAAAAAGATGGCAAACAATCTATAAAACAACTTTCTCAAAAAATAAATCTTTCTATTACTCCAACTCATGAACGAATAAAAAAAATTGAAGCCAGTGGAATTATAGATAAGTATGTTGCCATTGTAAATCCTGAATTACTTGGAAAAAATTTAATAGTTTATTGCCAAGTTACATTAGTTCAGCATGAAGATAATGCTTTTAAAAAATTTGAAGACTATGTAAATTCAATTTCGAAAATCCTTGAAGTCTCATATATAGCAGGAAGTTTCGATATTCTTTTAAAAATCATTCTTGAAGATATGAATGAATATCAAAATTTTGTTTTGAAAGAAATGTCGCAATTAGAAATTATATCCAATATCCAAAGTTCATTTGTTATTAAACAAATAAAAAATGACACTTTAATAAGTGTCATATAATTACACACGAACATTCTATCTACTATTTACAGCTTTATTAACTAAAAATTACTTTCGTTAACAAAGCACAATAATGCACTCTTTAACTACAATTATTTTATTTTCGTTTTATAAGTTAAGTTAGTTTGTGTTATGATTCTTGGCTCTTCTTTTCTTATGAAAAATGATCCAATTAATTATAACATATCAACTAAAACCTAAATAATTTTAAACTATTACTGTTTTTTTTAAATAATTAGACCTTAAAAAACTGTTATCTATAAATATGACACTTTCACAATAATAAAATACTTCGCTAATGAAAACAGATAAAAGTCATTAAATAGTAGAGTCCAAAAGGGGGTTGTTGATTTAAAAAGAAAACTTTAACTTTACCTTGCTATGAAAAAACTACTTGGTTATCTACCATTTTACTTGCTATTATGCTTGGTTCTTGGAATAATTTTACAATTTTGTTTTAAAATATGGAATTATAGCTTTCTTGAGCTATTTTTAAGTTCTATCTTCTTAAGCTCAATTTTACTTATTTTAAAAAGACACAAGTATACTATTGGATACAAAATTATAACTCTTTTAACTTTCATATTCATAGGAATTACTTCTGTATACATTAAAAATCCAAAAAATTATTCAGATTTCTTTATTAAACATGACAATAATTATTATTCTACAATAACAATTACCCAAAAATTAAAGTCTAATTCATTTTTTGATAAATATATTGGCACATTTAACAAGATAGGTAAAAAAAATGTAAGAGGAAATATTCTCATAAACATTAAAAAGAATGACATATACAATTATTTAAAAGTCAACGATCAGATAGTAACAAAACTTATTTATAAAGAGTTACCCTCTTCATTAAATCCTTATGAGTTTGACTATAAAAAATACCTTTCAAAACAATATGTATATCATCAAATATTTATCAGTAATAAAGACTATAAAATAACAACCAATAAAAAGTCTTCATTGATTGGGCATTCCAATAGTTTTCGAGAAAAGATTAGAGATTCTCTGAAAAAGCAAAGATTTTCAAAAGATGTATATGCCATTATGAATGCCTTATTACTTGGTCAACGTCAAGATATTTCAAAAAAGATTATAAGAAATTACACAAATGCTGGTGCCATACATATACTAGCTATATCAGGATTGCATGTTGGTATCATTTTATTAATTCTCCTAAATTTACTAAAACCTTTACAGTATTTCAAATACGGCAATCATATTCAAACTCTTAGTATACTGCTATTTTTATGGTGGTTCGCTTTCATCGCAGGTTTATCTGCATCAGTAGTTAGAGCTGTTACTATGTTTACTTTTATTGCAATTACTGGATTCTTTAAAAAACAAAACACCATAGAGCATTCACTTATAAGTTCGATGTTTTTATTACTTCTTATAAAACCTTTGTTTTTATTCGATGTTGGTTTCCAATTAAGTTACATTGCTGTTTTTGGAATTGTTTGGATTCAACCATCTCTTTACACCCTTTGGCAGCCTAAAACCATTATAATAAATAAATTATGGAAATTATTTACAGTATCTATTGCTGCACAACTAGCCGTTTTGCCAATTAGTTTATATTATTTTCATCAATTCCCTACTTTATTTATCCTCACTAATTTAATTATACTGCCAATTCTTGGAAGTATTTTATTGTTTGGAATTATAATTATACTTCTATCTACACTAAACTTACTTCCAAATTTCGTGGCTAAAATGTACAACTACATTATTCAGTACATGAATAATTTTATGGAATGGATTGCAAATCAAGAAAGTTTTTTAATAAAAGATATTTCGATGTCTCTTTTACAAACCATTTTATGGTATATATTTATAGTTATTGCCTTTCAACTATTTTTAAATACTTCTAAAAGAAAAGTAATTTACACGTTACTTTCAATTATTTTACTACAATCTAGCTATTTAATAAAGAGGTATAAAAGTGAATCGCAAAACGAATTTATCATTTTTCATAAACATAAAAACTCAATCATTGGACAGCAAGTAAAATCGAAACTTACCATTTACCAAGATTCTTTAAAAGGTATAAATATTACAAACGAAAAAGGTATAAAGGCATATCAAATTAGCAAAAACGTTAAAACTGTTTATAAAAATACTATCCCTTCAATCTTCTTAACAAAAAAAGATACTATTTTGATAATTGATAACCTAGGTGTTTATAAGATAAAAAATATCAAAAAATGTATTATTTTATTAATTGGAAGTCCAAAAATTAATTTATCTCGTTTAATTAAACAAATAGAACCTAAATTAATTATAGCAGATGGGAGTAATTATAAAAGTTATACTAATCAATGTGAACTAACCTGTAATAAACAAAAAACACCCTTTTGGAATACTTACCGAAAGGGTGCCTATATTTTAAATTAATTGGTTGACTAAATAGAGCTTTTAAAGTTTGCAGAAAAATCTTTCCATTTTACTTTTTTATAATTCTCACTTGAAAAAAAAGCTAATATCTTTTCAAAACGTTGTTCGGTTAAATATCCAGGAACATTTTGTATTAATTGCTTATCTTTATTTAAAAAGGCTGTTGAAGGGTAACTAAGTTTTCCGTTCATTATTGCAGCCGCCAATTCATGGTATCCTCTCCTACCCTGAGTTTTGTAAGTAAATTTTCTTCCTTGATAATTTATATCTTTTTTTTCTTCTCCATTTAACTTTACAGCATAATAATTTTCATTAATATATTTTACAATTACCTCATTCTTGTAGGTAGTTTTATCCATTTTCTTACACCACCCACACCAATCGGTATAAATATCTATTAAAATAGGCTTCGGATTTTTCTCATTCTTCTCTATAGCTTCTTCAAAAGTTAACCATTTAACCTTGTCTTGTGCCTTAACACTGATAGAAGCTACCACTAAAACTACTACTATTATAAAATTTCTCATACTCCGTTTGTCTCAATAAGTATTCCAAATTTACAAAAAAACCTGTTAATTTTTTCAAACTAACAGGTTATATATTTTTATTAGCATTTCATATAGATGTTATTTAACACCGTGCATTAATTTTTTAATTACTGGATATAACACTGCAGACAATATTGCTAACCCAAAAGAAACAGCTGTTAAAATCCAGAAAAAAGAGCTTAGTCCACTCTCTTTAGCAATGGCTTCAGATGATTCAGCAAAAACACCTGCTAATTTCATACCTATTGCAACCGCCAAATACCAGATACCAAACATGAAAGCAATCATCCGACCTGGCACTAGTTTTGAAACATATGAAAGAGCTACAGGTGATACACATAATTCTCCCATTGTATGAAAGAAGTATACCAAAATTAACCAAATCATACTTACTGAAGCAGTTTTAGCTCCTACCGGAATACCTGAAGAACCTATTGCTACACAAGCCATACCTAAACCTAATAACCCCATACCTATTGCCCATTTCATGTTAGCATTCGGATTATATTTACTTTCCCACCACTCAGAAAATAACGGAGCTAGCGTAATAATAAATAAAGAATTTAATATTGAGAACCAAGAAGCAGGAACTTCAGTTGTATTTTTTTGAAATTCTTCATTCAACATCCAAACAGCTATTCCCCAAACAATTACAAAACTTAATGCTAAGAAAATATTTGATAAAGCATATTTGCCAAAAGTCTTTTTAAATAATAAATATAATACCCAAGTTATAATTCCTAAAGGAACAATGGTCATTAATGAATTTACAATTTTAAATATCATCCCTGCGCTTCCTTCTAGGTTTCGCTGCGTATAATCTTTTGCAAAAACTGTTAATGAACTTGGTGATTGTTCAAAAATTGCCCAAAAGAAAATAGTAACAAAAGCAAAGAAAATTACAGCTAACATTCTATCTCGTAATACAGGTGTATATTTTGGAATTCTAATTACTAGTATCACAAGAAAAAGAACTAAAGCTGTTAATATTGCAACGTTAGAACCTGATAAGCCTGCAAATTCGAAAGGAAATAAATTATACTTCCCTTCTGATATTTTAGATATTGGGTCATTAAATACCCAAGCCAACCCTAATAATGAAGAAATAGCAATCATTATTTTTTGAGTTCCAGTAAAATGATTTCTCCCCTCAACTACAGTACTTTCTGTAGCGGTTACATCATCAATTAAATCAATATTTTTATTTTTAGGCCCATCTCCAATTTTCCCAAAGATACCTTGAGCAAACCAAAATTGTAACATTCCAAATAACATGAATATACCTGCTACTCCAAATCCCAAGGACCATCCTATTTTTTCACCTAAATAACCACATAGAAGAATCCCTAAAAATGCACCAGCATTCACCCCCATATAAAAAATGGTATAAGCTCCATCTTTCTTTTCGGCTTTACCTTCATACATTTCAGAAATAATAGATGTAATATTCGGTTTAAAAAAACCACTTCCAATAACTAACAGTCCTAAACCTACATAGATAAAAAATGGTGTTTCAACTGCCATACAACCATGACCCAAAGTCATTAAAATAGCTCCCAAAACAACTGCTTTACGAATACCAATAACATTATCCGCAAAATACCCTCCTACCATAGTAGATAAATATACTAATGAGGTATAGGTTCCAAAAATTGCATACGCCCATTCTCTTGGCCATCCCCAACCTTCATCCATTAATGAAGCTGTGAAAAATAAAATTAACAATGCACGCATTCCATAATAAGAAAAGCGCTCCCACATTTCTGTAAAAAACAAAACAAACAACCCTGCTGGATGCCCTAAAACTTTGTCTTTAAATAGGTTTTCAATATCTGTATTCATGTTTTTATATTTAGTTTATAAACAAAACAAACCTCATAACATTTATATTATGAGGCTGTTAAATATTTTACTATTAATTATCTGCTAATTCAAATCCTTCTGATTCTTCTAACTTTAAATCTCTTTCTTTCTCTTCAGCACCGTGAGTTAAACGTTTTAAGGGTTTTAAAATTAGAATAAATAGACCACCAATTAAAACGGTAAAAATTAAAATTCCTGAAAAAATAGTTAGCTCTCCATAATCAGAAGCAGACTCTCCAACTATCCCTGCTACTTTGTTACCTAAACCTGTTGCTGCAAAATACACTCCCATCATTAAAGCCGCATACTTTACCGGTGCTAACTTTGTAATAAAAGAAAGTGCAACCGGTGAAATACATAATTCACCTATTGTATGAAATAAATATGCTAACACTAACCATAGCATACTAGACGTACCTGATTTCTCAAACTCCATGGCTGCAAACACCATAAAAAGGAATCCAAATCCCATAATAATAATACCTAATGCCATTTTAAATAGAGAAGAAGCTTCTTTTGATTTCAATTTTCTTTTAGCCCAGAAACCAGCAACCCCAGTCGCAAACAAAATAATAAAACCAGCATTTAAACTTTGAAACATTACTGTAGGTATTTGCCACCCTAATAAGTTTCTATCTGTCTTAGTATCTGTATACAAGTTCATCAATCCTCCTGCTTGCTCAAATGCTCCCCAAAAAATAATAACCATAATAAAAGATAATAAAAGAACTAAAAATCGATCTTTAAAAACCTGTGTTTCTAATTCTTTATATATCATCATTAGTAATGCTGTAATAGCAGTTAAAAATAAAAATAATAATCCATAACCCCATCCTAACTTATACCATCCAAATCCAGATGCAATTATTAAACATACAGTAAAAACTAATTGTATAGGAGAACTAAATAACTTTGAATATAGTTTACCATAAGAAATAGAATTTTCATCATTTTTACTTGGAATAAAATCACCTACCTCCTTTAAATATTTTTGTCCAAAAATATAATTAATCAATCCTAACACCATTACAATACCAGCTAAACCAAATCCAGCGTGCCATCCCCACTTAGCTACTACCAATCCAACAATCATAGTGGCTAATAAAGACCCTAAATTAATACCAATATAAAAGATGCTAAATCCCTTATCTCTCCTAATATCTCCTTCCTTATATAATCCACCTACCATGGTAGAAATATTAGGTTTTAACAACCCAACCCCTAAAATTACTAGTCCTAATCCTGCATAAAAAGCCCAAATATCAGTCATTACTAAAACACCATGTCCTAAACACAAAATAATAGCTCCTAATAAAACTGATTTTTTTTGCCCAAGCAATTTATCAGCAATCATACCTCCAGGTATAGACATTACATACACCAACATTGTATACCAACCATATAAAGCTAAAGCTTCTTTACTTGTCCAACCTAATCCAGCACCTCTAGCATCCTCTCCCATTGCTGAAGTGGTCATATATAAAACTAACAAAGCTCTCATTCCATAATATGAAAAACGTTCCCACATTTCTGTTAGAAACAGGATATATAACCCAACGGGTTGCCCAAATAATTCTTTTTCATGCGGTTGTTTTACTGTACTCATGTTTGATATATTTTTATAAGTTGTTTTTAATAAAATTTGTCATTTTAGTATATAAATGTAAACGAGTATTACCACCATAAATTCCGTGGTTTTTGTCTGGATACATTGCCCATTCAAATTGTTTATTAACTTGAATTAAAGCTTCCGCCATTCGCGTAGCATTTTGTACATGTACATTATCGTCTCCTGTACCATGAACTAATAAATATTTACCTTTTAATAATTCCGGGTAGTTTAATGGTGAGTTATCATCATATCCTGCTGGATTTTCTTCAGGAGTACGCATATAACGTTCAGTATATATAGTATCATAAAAACGCCATGTTGTTACTGGAGCCACTGCTATCGCTGCTGCAAAAACATCATTCCCTTTTAAAATACAATTAGTACTCATATGGCCTCCAAATGACCATCCCCAAATCCCTATTCTAGCAGGATCTACATATGAGAGCTTCGCCAGTTCTTTAGCTACAGCAATCTGATCTTCAGTTTCATGCTTTACTAAATTCATATAGGTAACTTTCTTAAAGTCTCTACCTTTATAACCTGTTCCTCTTCCATCAACGCAAACAATAATGTATCCACTCTGAGCTAGCATTTGGTGCCAGTAATCATTTGAGCCATTCCATCTATTAGCTACATTTTGAGACCCTGGTCCTGAATATTGATACATTAAAACAGGATATTTTTTATTTGCATCAAAATTAGACGGCTTAATTGTATACATATTTAAATTATTCCCATTTACTTCAATTGTTGAGAATTCTTTTTTACTCAGCTTGTATTGAGTTATGGTCTTCTTTAAATCTGCATTGTCTTTAATTGTTTTTAAAACCGTACCTCCTTTATTCCTTAACGTATACACCTGTGGAGTATTAGCATCAGAAAACGTATTTATAAAGTAGTTCATATTTTTACTAAAAGACGCACTATTAGTCCCTGAAGGATTACTTAGTAACTTTTTACTATCACCTTTTAATGAAATACTATATACTCCTCTATTAATTGAGCCGTTTTCAACAGATTGATAATAAATAGTTTTTTCATTAGAATTATATCCATAATAAGAAGTTACCTCCCAATTACCTTTAGTTACTTGATTTATTAACTCTCCTTTATTGTTGTAGTGGTAGATATGGTTATATCCATCTTTTTCACTAGTCCAAATAAAGCTATTATCATCTAAAAAAGTTAAATCATCAGTAACATTAACATAAGCCTTATCTGTTTCATTAAGTATTAATGTACTTGCAAATGTGTTAGCATTAACAAAATACATTTTCAAATCATTTTGATGACGGTTTAATGTACGTACAGCTAATAAATTTGAATCTTTAGTCCAATTAATTCTTGGAATGTATTCATATTCTCCAAAAACTATTTCAGCTGTTTTATTCGTGTTTAATGAAAAAATATGTAATGAAACTTTTGCATTTTTTTCACCAGCTTTCGGGTATTTAAAAACATGTTGTGTTGGGTACTTACCTTTACCATATACATCCATTGAAAACGTTTTCACTTTACTTTCATCAAAACGCAAGTAGGCTAGGTTTTTACTATCTGAACTCCATTCAAAGGCTTTTACAAAACCAAACTCTTCTTCATACACCCAATCAGTAATACCATTAATAATTTCATTTTTCTTACCACTACTTGTTATTTTAAAAACAGTTTCATTTTCAGAAAAATCTTTGATATATAAGTTATTATCCTTGGCATAGGCTATTTTTTTACTATCAGGTGAAAAAGTAGGTCTTTGAATATCTTCTCCTATTAACGATATTTTTTTAGAATCTATATCATATAAGTAAAATGTCCCTAAAAAAGAACGACGAAATATTGGTTTAAAGTTGGTACCTAAAATCAATTTAGTTTCGTCGTTATTAAATTTATAAGATTGAATATATTTTAATTCATTTAAATCTTTACTATCAACAATAGTTGCTATTTTTTCCAGTGTTTCATAACTGTATTTATCTACGGTTGAACTTTCTTTTGAATAGTTTAAAAGGGAGTAAAAATCACCATTCATTGAATTTAAAGAATTCATATAATCAGCTCTAAACGTGCCTTTTTTCCATATATCCTCTAAAGAAATATCTTTTGTTTGAGCTTGTACGAACGCAGAAACTCCAATAAAAAATATTAGCAGTCTTTTCATATTTAGTTGTTGTTTAAGTAAAAAGTTTGCCAAGTTTACGGAAAATTCATTAAATTCTAGGTTAAAAACCTTAGAAATATACATAATGAAAGCTATTTTAATAGGATTCATTTATCTTTGACCCCATAAAAAAACAAAAACAAAGAATGCCTAAAGTTATTTCTGGATTTTCTAAACTTTCTAAAGAAGACAAAATAGATTGGTTAGCTGAAAAATTTTTTAACAATCAAAATGAAACTATAAATGTAATAAAACAGTATTGGAATGACGATTCTAAATTACAACAACTTCATGATGATTTTATAGAAAACACAATCACTAACTTTTATATGCCCTATGGTATTGCTCCTAACTTTATTATCAACAATAAAGAATATGTAATACCGATGGTAGTTGAAGAAAGTTCTGTTGTCGCCGCAGCTTCTCTTGTTGCAAAATTTTGGAGTACTCGTGGAGGTTTTAAAACAACTGTAATTTCAACTACTAAAATTGGTCAAGTTCATTTTATGTTTGCTGGTGATAAAAAAAAACTTACTAATTATTTTAACGAACAAAAATCTAAGTTAAGAGAAGTTACTGCCTCAATTACCAGAAATATGGAAAAAAGAGGCGGTGGTATTTTAGATATTAAATTAATTGATAAAACTATCCAATTAGATAATTACTATCAATTGCATGTTACTTTTGAAACTAAAGACTCAATGGGAGCTAATTTCATTAACTCTTGTTTAGAAGCTATGGCAAATCAATTTAAACGAAATGATATTGAAATTGTCATGAGTATTCTATCTAATTATGTTCCTGAATGTATAGTTAAATCTGAAGTTTCATGTCTCGTTTCTGACTTAGGAGGAGAGCATCCTGAAAAATTTGCTAAAAAATTTGAACAAGCAGTTAAAATAGCAGAAATAGAACCCTTTAGAGCTGTAACTCATAACAAGGGGATTATGAATGGTATTGATTCAGTTGTTTTGGCTACCGGAAATGATTTTAGAGCCATTGAAGCTGGGGCTCATGCGTATGCTTCTAAAGATGGACATTACAAAAGTTTAACTCACTGTGAAGTAAAAGATGGTGTTTTTAAATTTTGGATAGAAATTCCTATAGCTGTTGGTACAGTTGGAGGGTTAACAGCCTTACATCCTATGGCTAAACTTTCATTAGACATGTTAAACAGGCCCTCTGCACGTGAGTTAATGGAAATAATGGCAACCGCTGGTTTAGCACAAAATTTTGCAGCCCTAAGAGCTCTTACAACTAAAGGAATTCAGCATGGTCATATGAAAATGCACTTGATGAATATTCTAAATCAGTTAGGAGCTACTACTGAAGAAAAAAACACGATTGCTAAAAAGTTTGAAAACGTAACCGTATCTCACAGTGCGGTAGTGGAAGCATTCAATGAATTAAGAGAATAGAGAAATATGTCAACTCGAGTGGAGTCGAGAAGTCATATATTAATAATGTAAAAAGGTATCGACTCCGCTCGACCTAATGATTTGTTTTGAAAAAATTTTACTCAAACGGAAAATTATTATTAACTGGTGAATATCTTGTTTTGGACGGCGCTGATGCATTAGCTATTCCTACAAAATTTGGCCAAGATTTAACAATACAACCAATTAACGAACCTCAACTTATTTGGGGCAGTTTTACAAATGAAGGTAACTGTTGGTTTGAAGCTTCATTTAATATCTCTAAATTACGCTTAACTTCAGCTACTTTTAATTCAACTAAAGAAGGAGGCGCTGAATTCATAGCAGAAACACTTCTAAATATTTTAAAAGAAGCTAAAAAGTTAAACCCTGATTTTTTAAATACCGAAAAAGGTTTGATTGTAAAAACAAACTTAACATTTCCTAAAAACTGGGGGCTAGGTAGCTCTTCAACACTAATTAACAACATTGCTTCTTGGGCAAATGTAGACCCTTTCAAGTTGTTATGGAATGCTTTTTCTGGGAGCGGCTATGATATTGCTTGTGCCAAGCATGATACTCCAATTATATATACCCTTAACAACACAACACCTTCAATTAGGGAAGTTCAATTCACACCTAGCTATGCTGATGAATTATTTTTTGTATACCTTAATCAAAAACAAAACAGCAGAGAAGGCATTGCTCAATATAAACAATATAAAGAAGAAGCAAAACTTCTAATACCTGAAATCAACAAGCTAACTCAAGAATTTTTAAAAGCTTCTTCTACTCAAAAAATAAACAGCATTATTACTGAACACGAGCATCTTATAAGTTCTATTACTAAACAAGAACCGGTTAAAAAACGACTATTTTCTGATTATTTTGGAGAAATTAAAAGCTTAGGAGCTTGGGGAGGTGATTTTGTTTTAGCTACAGGAAATAAAAATACACCTAAGTATTTTAAAAATAAAGGATTCGATATAATTGTTCCCTTTAAAGAAATGGCCTTATGAAAAAAGTAATAATTATAGGTGGAGGGGCTGCGGGGTTTTTTACTGCTATAAATACCAAGGAACTGAATCCTGATTTAGAGATTACTATTTTAGAAAAAGGTAAAGAGGTTTTACAAAAGGTAAAAATATCTGGTGGCGGGCGTTGTAATGTTACCCATGCTTGTTTTGATCCAAAAGAACTAACCAAATTCTACCCTAGAGGAGAAAAAGAACTATTAGGTCCTTTCCATAAGTTTATGACGGGTGATACATTTGAGTGGTTTGAAAATCATGGTGTTCCTTTAAAAATAGAAAACGACAATCGTGTTTTTCCTGAAGCAAATACATCTCAAGCCATTATCGATTGCTTCTCTAAAACTGTTGACAACCTTGGCATTAAGGTATTAAAAAACCATGGTGTAATTTCAATTCAAAAACAAAAATCTACATGGACTATCAATACTAAAGAACATCAGTTTGACGCTGATTTTTTAGTGATCGCAGCTGGTAGTAGTAAAAAAATATGGGAAATATCTCAAACCTTAGGGCATACAATAATCAACACTGTTCCCTCTCTATTTACTTTTAATATTAAAGACCCTAGAATACTAGATTTAGGTGGTGTTGCTGTCCCAAATGCTGAAGTTAGTATTTCCAAAACAAAATTAGAAAGTTCGGGTCCTTTATTAATAACCCACTGGGGATTAAGCGGTCCTGCTATATTAAAACTATCTGCTTTTGGTGCTCGTATTTTAGCTGACAAAAACTATCAGTACAATGTTGTGGTAAATTGGTTAGGTATTAATTCCAATACTGTTTTTGAAAAACTACTTGAATTAAAGAAAACTAATACAAAAAAACAAATCGCTTTAAAATCTCCCTTTCCAGATATTCCCCGTCGTTTATGGGAACGATTAGTTATAGCCTCAGAAATTAAAACCAATCAAAACTGGGCAGATATAAGTAATAAGCATATCCAGAACTTAACAAATCAATTAACCAATGGATTATTTAATGCAAATGGACGTACTACTTTCAAAGAGGAGTTTGTTACCGCTGGTGGTATTGATTTAAAACAAATTGACTTTAAACGTTTTGAAAGTAAATTGCACCAAAATTTATTTTTTGTTGGAGAAGCATTAAATATTGATGCTGTTACTGGTGGATTTAATTTTCAAAATGCTTGGACTGGAGGATACATATGTGCCCATGCTATAGCATCTACATAGTTTGTTTTTCCTTAACATTTTTTAACCCATTTATTTACAAGCTTTTTAAAAACAATTATAGTTTCCAGTACTTTCATGTATATCTGAACGTATTTATTTAAAAACTTCAGCATTGCCTTAATGTCTTTTTAAGAAGTTAGAATAAAGCCTTGCGTAGCTAATCAATGTTTAATCGTTAAATTCTTTATCTAAAACCAAGTATAACCTCAACTTATTAGAATTAAAAGTCTAGAAAATAATACTTCTTTGAATAATTTTTTCATAATCCCTTTATTGCTTAACCAGTTTCTATTAGGATAGAAAAAACCTTTTGAATAGCCATGGTTTATGATATTCTTCAACACCACATTTATTTACAATGTATTATTCTTGATAGCTAAATCAAGAACAACATTTACACAGCAATCTTACAATAAACTGCAGAGTTTTGAAAAAAACAAAATGTGATCTGAGTTAAACTGTGACTCAAGCTAAATTGTGACCTGAGTTAAACTGTGACGCTAGTCAAATAAAGATATAATATTCCTAATAGCTTTGCTTTTAAATATTTTAAAAAAAATCTAAGTAAATTAAAAATGAAAAAAATAGAACGAATAGTTGTATTCGGAGATAGTCTCTCTGACATCGGTGTAAAAGCAAACACATCAACAGGGATTCTTGGTAGATTAATCGGTGAAGTAAGAGTTAATGAAATTAGAAGATTCAGTGATAATAAAAACTGGACAGATTTTATATGGGAATGGTCAGGTGGCCAAAGTTTAGTTGACGGTTTTTCTCCAGAACAAACAAATGAACTTACATCAAACCATTTATCATTAGAAAACTCTAGAAATGGTTCAAAAAACAATAGTCTTTCCTATTGTAATTATGCTACCGGTGGTGCTGTTGCTAATACACCTCAAGGATTAACTCATAAAGTTGCTCTTACAACTTTTGAAGAGCAGGTTAATGACTACAAAAAAGACCTAGAAAAAACAGCTACCGATAAACCAAATAACAATTTATTTATTATTTGGTTTGGGTTAAATGATATTGTGACAAATAAAAAAGGCATTGAATTAATGCAAGAAACTGTGCAACGTTTAACAGAATTATGTCAGGAGGTAGATAATATAACAAAAGCACATAATAATGCCAGTGAAAATTCTTTTATAATTGTTAACAACCCTGACCCTTCAGGTGCTGTGAGGTATATTGAAAACCCAAAGTCTGAAGAGGTTACAAACTTACGCAATGCTACAATAGAATTTAACAGACTTCTTAAAGAATCTTTTATAGCTAAAAATGATAATAGATTTACAGTACTCGATGCTTTTACATTTTTAAAACAAAATTTATATAATTTAGATATCATTAAAATAGACCAGGCTGCTGGTGTTCCTATTCAGTATTATTCTGATTCTATTGAACCTGTAACACTATCAAAAGCTTTAAGAAACTTTTTAAATTCTGTAGATTTATCAAAAGGAAAAGACACTTCAGTATTGACAGAGTTAACAGAAAACATTAACAATCAAATTAAAAAAGCTTTAAAAACTGATAATGAAATAGTTTTGCATAAGGCTGTTTCAAAAATGTTGTTAGATGCTCTACCAAAAATTCAAAAAACTAATAAAAAATTCACCAAAGCATTAAAATTAATTCTTTTAACATCTGGATTGTTCATTAATCGTATAGAATTTGCTATAAAATATTATGCAACACAAAAGAAAAAACATGTTGACGATATTCACAAAATTCAAACTGTAATTGATGAAATATCACAAAAAAACCTATTAACAGCATTAAGTAAAGATTTATATAACCAAGATGTAAAATTATATAATACATTATCGGATATACTAACAAGAACAGACAAGGATAGTTCTTTTAAAAAATTATTAACGTTGGTTATCGCTCAAAAGTTTGGTTTTTTTGCAACATCAGATAAAGCACACCCTACTGAAGCTGCTTACAAACTTATTGCAACATTAATTGCGGTTGAATTCACTAAAAGTTTCCCTCATCTTTCTTTAGGCGAATCATTTATTTCAAATGCGTTTGATCATGGCTTACCAACATCCTTATTTTCTGAAGAAGCAGTTTTTAGTGTTTAAAACTTTTTTCTTTATAAATATATACTAAAATCAAAACCACTTTAAAATATTAAACATAAGCTTTTAAGGTGTCTTTAGTAAAACAAAAAATAAAATTATTTATTAAATTAAAAAAGTAACTATTATGGATTATAAACCCGAACAAGTTGTTCAGTCTTTATTATCAAAAATTTTCAATACCCTAACAGCTGAAACAGAAAAATTATCTTCAGATGATTTCGCGGTATCTTGGGTAATGCCAGGAATTCCTTTTTCATTTGAAGACTTAGATTTTAATCTTTATGGTTTTGGAAGCCAACAAGGTTTAGGAAACCGAGAGGGAAGAGAAAAGGCAGACATCGTTAGAGAAAGGTACATTGCTGCTGAAAATTTCTCAAATCTAGTCAATGCTGTTCCAGCAGGCGGAAACTTTATAAATGAAGCACAAACTCAGTTAATATATTCACCAAAAAGTGAAAGTATTAATGAACTTTATGATATTTTTTTAAGATTTTCAGAAGTAGCACATGAAGAATTAACAGAAGACCAACAGAAAAAAATAGATAGGTTTAGAAACCTTCTGTCTGAAACAGTTGAATACGAAGACATACTAACTGGTGAGAAAAAAACCAAAGTTGTTGATGGCAAATTAAAAAAGGCGTATTTAGAGTATGAAAGCTTATACAGAGATGCTTTAATTGCTTTTAATTCATTAAAGTTAGATGCTTTGAATAGTAATGAATCTAGAGCCGTGCAAGAGTTTGCTTTAAATGGCAAAGTTTTAAGTCAAAAAGTTAGAGCTGCTTATGATGCATGGGTTTCTCAAGGGTACAAAAATGAATACCAACAAATTGTGGCTACAATTGACTCGATTACCCGAAGAAATTTAGAGGTTTATAAAAGAGATTTATTAAATAGGTTTGAAAGTGCAAAACTTACCAACCCAACTTCGGGTTCCGATTTCTTCCAAACAACCCTGTATCCTGCAACTTTTCTTACAGAAAATAACTGGACCAAATTTACCTTTAATAAAGAAGAAGTAGACAAGCACGAAAATAGTATTTCACAATCATTAGAAGTTGGGGTGAAAGCACGCTGGGGATTATATTCAGGTTCAAACGAAACCAGTTATTCATCTAAAAATCATTCACTAGACCTTAATGAAGAAAAATTCAAAATTTCTTTTTCACTTGCTCAAGCTCCTATATCTAGACCTTGGTTTTCTCCTGAGTTTCTTAGAAGTTCTGGTTGGAGATTTTCAAAAAACTCACCAGTAACTTTGTTTTCAGATGATCAAAATCCTCCAAATGGTAAATTCCCTTTTCTTTCAAGATCTGCCGTTTTTGTTAAAGATGTAACTATAGAATCGTCTTCTCTGGCCAAAGCCATAAAAGAAAGCTCTAGTAAGTTAGACACAAAAACACAGGCAGGGTTTGGCCCTATATCTATATCAGCAAATTATGGTAGAGAAGAATCTGACAGTAAATTAAAAATGAATATTAGTGAGGGTGCTGTAGAAATTAAAGGAATGCAACTAATTGGATTTGTATGTGAAAAGAACCCACCAATTCCTAATACGAATCCTAACATCACTGACTTTACATAACCCTTATTTTCAGAAATTTTAGAATGTAATAATCATCTGACTAAAAACTCTTAAACTATAAACAAAGTGCTGTTTTAGTTGTAGAAAAAGTCATTAGAAGAAATACTAAAAAAGCTATTAATAAAATGATAAAAGATACAAATAAAAAATATAGAGACTACTTACTAAAACGTATTAATCGTACATTCTCCAAGGCCATAAAAATTAAAAGTGTTGAACTTCCCAACGAAATAGTAGAAGATGTTCAAGCTTTAAACTTAGGAGAGTCTTTCCCCTTAAACAGATTAGTACTTATAAAAGGTAAGCTAGAGAATATAGTTGATACCAATAGAAAGTCAATTTTTGGCAACGCTAATGGATTGTTCAAAACACAAGAAACAACCAAAGCCTCTATAATCGCTGCTATATTTTTACTATTATTTGTGTCTTTAGCTGTTTTAGAAAGTATTAATGAAAAAAGTAGTAAAGTAACTATCTTAGATAGTTCTGGTTATATGCTGCTTTATAGTTTAATGTTTTCTATTGTTATTGCCGGATTAGGTACATCTTTTCGATTATTACATTCTTTAATTAGTGAAAAAATGAAGTTTTTTAGAGTCGAATATTTAATTGAAGGAATATTTTCTGGATTTATACTCTCTGAAATTCTATATCTTAATATTCCAGAAATCCAAACTTCAAATACACATTTTGGAAAGTTTCTTTTTGCTTTTTTTGGAGGTATGGTTTCTGGAATACTTTATAGTCTTATCGAACGAATTACATCATCATTAGGAGTTCTAATTACAGGATCAAACATTGAAGAAGAAAAAGAATTAAAGTACATAGAGAATAAAGATAAACCTGAAAAAATATAGAATACTTCACCTTATGAACCTATTAATACGTTCAAAAAACAAACTATATGTACGACGACTTATAATTTGTAGTATATTACTATGTTTAGGATGTAAAGCAACTCATCATTACAAAAGTGATTTTGTAGATGATAATGCACAATCTTATTCTGAAATTTTAACTCACATATCCGAAATTGAGCTATCTGATTATGAAAAAAAACAGCTATTTCAGGAACGAGTACTTTTTAATATTGATAACAATTCACTATCATTTTTATTTTCAAAATCAGTGAATGCTGATACTGCTAGAATGCAGTTAAACAAACTATACTCATTTAACAAAATATTTAATACTATTTATAAAAGAGATAAATCTAAATTTTATCCTTTAACTCAAGAATTAGATGACTTTTATTTTAATGAATTGTCTACTTATGACTGTACAATAAATTCCTTTGATCATCTTTCGAAGTGCAAATTAATAAACAAAGTACTGGCTAACCAGTCTTTAAACAAAGTAGAAACATTTGTTGGAGAAACAAATATTAACTTATTAACGAATTTCTCAATTAAGACTGATGCTAAAACAATACACCATAAAAACCATAAAATAAAATATTCAATTCTTAGGGTTATTCGTCCATGGTTCGAATACGGAATCTTATCAATGATTCAAAATAATACTAAAAACAAACAGAACAAAGAAAAAAGATTTCTAATAAACCAAGTAATTATAATACATCAAAATAATAAAGCGTTAATCCTTGGCTATGTACTACATCCAATTTAAAATTAATCGATAACTTATTGAAAAACCTTAAAATTTTCAAATTAGTAGGCTACTATTGAATCATACCTCGTACTCGTATAATACAATAAACTTCTTCAAAGTAAATAAAAATAGGCCTTTTTAAACCTAACAACTATTAGTTATTCAAGAATTGTGTGTAAACATCAAAAACAAATATCCAAACATAACATCCTAAAAAAAAGAAATTTAATTTTTACTGGAATTTGTTTCTTTTTTTTACATTTTTCAATTGCTAAAACAAAGCAAGTAACCATTGAACTTTATGTCAATAAAATATACGACATAGAAACTGTAAATTCTACTTTTCAAGTTGATGGTTATTTAATTTTAAAATGGAAAATTAGCAGAGCTGAAATAAAAAACAAAAACTTCATAAAAGGAAAATCTATATATTATGATGGTCAAATTGAAAAATTAAAAAAGAATTTTTTTTGGATACCCAACATAGAATTCATCAATAAATTAGATGACATTATTATAGATAAAAGCGTCTTAACAATTTTTGACGATGGTTTGGTTGTTTATAGAAAGCGTTTTAATTGTCATTTCCATTCTAAAATGGACTTAACCAAGTTTCCTTTTGATACCCAGACTTTTGTTATAAATTTTGAATCTTTCCTATACAAAAATCATGAACTTACTTTTGTTAAT
This sequence comes from Tenacibaculum sp. nBUS_03, assembly GCF_051201695.1. GTDB lineage: Bacteria > Bacteroidota > Bacteroidia > Flavobacteriales > Flavobacteriaceae > Polaribacter. The sequence goes on from NZ_CP179214.1 coordinate 2,006,115, forward strand.
CCAAACTTATTTTATGACAAATCATTCAGCGATATTGATCCCGAATGGAAAGTAAAAGAGCAGTATGCAGAAATAAAAGTCATGAAATACAAAGGAGGGTTCTTTGAAGACACAAATAATAAAGAGGATATTTACTCCAGAACATCTTTTGTATTTAAATTTAAAAGAAAAGCAGGGTATTATTTATGGCAAGTACTTTTTCCTTTATTTTTAATCGTATTTTCTTCTTGGGTCATTTTTTGGATCAAATCATATACAGACCAACTAAATATTGGTTTTACCTTGCTTTTAACCGTAGTTGCCTTCAATTTTTTTTCTAATTCTCTACTACCAAAACTTCCTTACAACACATTCTTAGAATCTGTAATTATTCTTAGCTACATATCTATTACTAGCTCTATTATATTACTTGTTTATAAAAACACCTTAAAAGAAAAAAAATCATCAATTAACTTTAAGTGGATATTCCCATTAGTTTTTGTTACATCTATACTAATTCTTACAACAATATATTTTTTGTAGAACATTCTTAAATATAAATGCCGGTACTAAAGAATTTAACTTTTATAATACGTAAACAAATTATGTGATAAATACAGCTTTAAAAAAATACTCTAAAAAAAGGTCGAAATAAAATTATTTCGACCTTTTTCTTTTAATCTTCCTCTTCATAACAATTAAAAACGATAGAATAACCATACTCTAAAGCTTCTGTATACAATTCTTTCTGTTCTTCGTCTACATCATCAAGAGAATCAAGTGTAAAGTATTCATCTTCTATTTCAGTCACTTTCCAACCTTCATCTTTAATATAAAAATTTGCTAATTTCAATGCACCTTGAATATCTTTATAATCAATATACAAACTTACATACGCACCAATCACTTTATCATAATGCTCTGATGATTTTTTAGGTTTAGCTAAGGCATTTATTAAATACATACTATTTATTTTTATTATGTTAAGCTATCTCACCTCTATGAGGTTTTAAGGCATCTCTATACGTTTTCATATCTAATTCATTAACTATAATAAAAGCTATAGTATGAAAATCATTTAGTTCTTTATAAGCTACCTCATCATAATCCAAACTATCAATTTGGGCAAATTCTTTTAAATGAATACAATGATGTTTAGCAGTTTCTAATCCGTCAGGCCCTTAAAATCCCATATAAGTTTTATTTTTCTACTCACAATTATAATTTAAAATGCAAAAATACCTAATTCTAAATTGAATTAGGTATGCAATCATAGTAACTAATTAAATACTACCTACTTTTTTTGAGTTATTGCATGCTTATAAGCTTTAAAAATTTTAATTAACTTTTGGCTCTGAGAGCCTGAAGATGCATTAAAGGTAAAGCAAATCGTAAGTTTTAATTTTGGCATATACGCAGCTATTGAACGAAAACCATCAATTGCTCCATCATGCCCATAAACCAGTATTCCATTGAATTCATTAACTGAAATCCCCATGCCCATTTCTTCTTTGGGAGAAGTCATTAACTTTAAACTTTCTTTTGAAATCAATTTACCTGTAAAAAGGGCATTATAAAAAACACTTACTTCTTTTGCATTAGAAATGATACCACCAGCACCCATTGTTCCTGTTAAATTAGTATGATAAGTAATTGGATGCCATTTACCATTTTCAGGATAATAACACATTGCTTCATTTTTAGAAAAATCAATATCTTTTCCAAAACCTGTCCTTCTTAAATTTAACTTCTCTATTATTCTATAGTTAACAATTTCACCAAATGTTTTTTTATCTATGTATTCTGCAATATAAGCTAGTAAGATATAATTGGAATTAGAATATTCTAATTTAGAATTTGGTTTAAACATACTAGGCTTACTCTTTATTTTAGTTATCATTTCTTCTCTATTCCTAGGTTCACTAATCCAAACTTCAAAACCTTTAGCTTTTGAAATATTATAAATACCACTTCTATGATACAACATATCAGAAATTGTAATGTTTTCTGAATTTGGAACCTCTGGGAAATATTGACTTAAAGAGTTTGATAATGATAATTTCCCTTCATCTAATAATTGTAAAATAATGGTAGCTGTAAACGTTTTACTGATAGAACCAATTCTATACTTAGTTGCAGAATTATTCTTTTTATTTAATTCAATATTAGCATACCCAATTGACTTGGTATAAAAATTATTTCCATTTTTTAAAATAGAAACGGTACCCATTGCCTTATTTTGTTTTTCAAAGCCTTCTAATAACTCATTTAAACTCTGGTCTTGTGAACAACCTACAAAAGAAGAAATAATCGTAAGAAGTACTAAAAATCTTTTTTTCATAATATCAAATATTTAATAATTAATACACTAAAAATAGATGCTAAAACTTCAAAGAAATTTTATTTGCGACGAATAGCAGGATTTACACTACTTTTATTCAGTTTTTATCTTAATCTCCTCTAATCTTTTTAAATGATAAGCACTCTTACTAATTTCATATGCTTTCATTATGTTCTCCAAAGCTTTAGGATAATTCTTTTGATCCAAATAATAATCAGTAACAGCATTAAATACATTAGCACTCGTTGGATAATATTTTAGTGCAAATTTAAAAAAGGTTAAAGCTTTCTCAGCTTGCTTCATATCCATAAACAAATATCCTGACATTATCAATAATTGCTCATCCATAGGTGCTATTTTATACCCAAAATTTTTAAAATATCTTTTCTCTTGATCTTTAATTATAGTTACTAACTCATTGGTAGGTGTTTCAGGAGTATTAAACTTATAAGTATCTTTTATTTGATACCATCTGAAAAAAGAAATTAATCCATCTCTAATAGATGGAAAAGCTATTGTACCATGAAAATCTTGCTTGTAATATTTCCATGTAGTCTTAAGTCCATTTTTTTTTGTTCTATTAATAACCTCATTAAATTCTATGTTAGACCTTCCAAACAATGTATAGTCACTATTATCTTCCATTATATTTTGAAGTGTGATATCGTTCCTTTGCATATGTAACTGCCCATTTAAGGATATAAATAGTGATTTATTTTCGAATCTCTTATTTTGAAAAATACTAGAAGCTGCTTTCACCAGCTTTTGATTATCCCAATCCAAACTAGGGTCAATGGCTAAATAATTATTAAATAATTCTGAATGGTATAAGAGTGTATTAATAGTAAATAATCCTCCAAAAGAATGACCAATTAGAGTTCTATATTTAGTTGTTGAATATTTTTTATCAATATGGGGGATTAATTCATTTTTTAAAAATTTAGTGAATTTTTCAGCCCCACCAGTTTCTTGATTAAATGCACCTCCTTGCCTGTTGGTAATTTTAGAAATTGTTAAATCTCTTGTTCTATTTCTTTGGTTAGAAATGCCTATCAATATCATCTCCGGAGTAAACCCTCCAGAATAGTAATTTTGGAATACAGAAACTGTTTGCAAGTGAATTTCACCATCTAAAATATAAACGACTGGATATTTCCTTTTTGAATTAAAATTTTGTGGCAATTGCACCCAAAATTTTCGTTGCTCATTTAATGTATTGGAGTAAATAGAATCTAACTCTCCTATTTTTGTTAAATATTTACCCTGAGAATAAGTAGTTTGTATGTTTAATACTAGGTACACATATAGCCCTATGATAAAAAATGCTTTTTTCATTCGATGAAAATTTAAAATAAGTTTTGAACGTTATTTTTTTAAAGCAGTAATAACTATGGTTCCAAATCTTCCAACTAAAAAAACAAGCATACCAAAAGCTGGGGATAAAGAAGAGGCTTTGACTCCACTCCCTAAAGAGTCGGGTGAGATTCTTCCTTCAAATTCTATCGCATCAAACACCTCAATCATTCCTATTATTTGACCTAAAAAACCAAAAACTAAAGCAAATAAACTGATTGAATTAATTAATGAAATTTGTTTTTCAGTAACTACTTTTTTCAATAGAGTGTTAAAAATTAAACAAACAATAAAAAACAATATTATTAATAGTGTGTACATAAAAAATGCTCCACCCTCATACATTCTTTGAGTTATAAATTTAATTGTATTGTTAACTAATAAAATATACTTAAAACTCATAGTGTATTATGCTTTTAAAAAACTTTTATCAAATGTATATTCAATTATGACTCCGTATTATTTTTTACGACACTATACTCAAAAAGCAATTGTTTTAACCATTTGAAGCTGCTTTACAACAAAAACCAACTTAAACCAGTTAAATAAGGATTGATTTTAGAATTTTGCCTCTAAAATAATCAAGTTTCTTTAAAAATTAAGATATTGCACATAAATGCTGGTAAAAAACAAAATATTAAGTTATTTTTTTAGGATAAGTAGTCATCTCGTATTCTGGATAATTATATACTTCTTTTATATTTATTTTTTAGGCTATGGAAGTCAAGAAACTAAATATGTAAATTTATTTGCGATTTTTTTAATGCCCATCACAATTTTACTCAGTAATTTTTTTATTTATTACTTAATTCCTAAATACTTATTATCTAAAAAATACAAGGCCTTTGTTTTGTACAGTATTTATTCGATTATTATTTCTGTCTATGGAATCGTACTCTCAATTTTATATGGATTAACTTTCTTATCAGATGTAAAAGCAAAACACACAATAGCAATCACTAAATCATTACCAATAATTATTTTTAGTGTATTTTTTGTTGCCCTTGTTGTTATTGCTATAAAATTAGTAAAACATAATTACAGGTCCATTTTAAAAAGTGAAGATTTAAAAAATAAATTTTTAGAAACACAATTACAACTTAAAGAACAAGAGTTAAAGTTCTTAAAAATGCAAATTCATCCACATTTTTTATTTAACACATTAAACACCCTTTATGGTTTTGCCCTAAAAAAAGCTGATGAGGCTCCAGATATGATTTTAAAACTATCAAATTTATTAGATTATATTTTATATCAAGTAGAAAAGCCTAAAGTATTGCTATCAGATGAAATTCAGCACATTGAAGATTATGTTTCTCTTGAAAAAATGCGCTTTCAAGATCGTTTAATTGTTAATTTTCAAAAAGAAGTATACAATAACAATGTACAAATTTCTCCAATGCTTTTATTACCATTTGTTGAAAATGCTTTTAAACATGGACGTCAAAAAAATGGTGTATTAAAAATAACTATATTTTTAAAAACCACCAATTCAGAATTGATTTTTGATATTCATAACACAGCAAAATGTGAGAATATAAAAAAAGGGGGCATTGGATTAAATAACATGAGAAAAAGATTAAAAATGGTTTATGACAATCGTTTTTATTTATCAACTTCTTACTTAAATAATTTCTTTACAGCCAAATTAAAAATACTACTTAAAGATGAACAGGAACATTGATTGTATTATTGTAGATGATGAGCCTATGGCAAGAGAAATATTAACTACTTATATTTCTAAAATACCCAATTTAAATCTAATTAAAAATTGTTCCTGCGCTATAGAAGCATTGGAAGTAATTAACAGTGAAAATATTGATCTTATTTTTTTAGACATAAATATGCCGGAAATATCTGGACTATCATTAGCTAAGTCTACTCATAAAAAAACAAAAATAATTTTCACAACTGCTTATCGCGAATATGCCGCTGATGGATTTGACCTTCAAGCTATTGATTACTTATTAAAACCAATAGCCTTTGACAGATTTCTTCAGGCAATTAACAAGTACCTTGAAATACCAGCTCCCGCTGCTTTGGATAATCTAACTACAGAAAATAAACTTTCTACAAATAACAATTTTATATTTGTTCGAGTAGATAGAAAAATGCTTAAAATAAATTTTGACGCTATCCTTTACATAGAAAGCTTAAGCGATTACATAAAAATACACACCCTAAAAAAGACTATAGTTACTAGAGAAACCATTACTAACATCCAAACCAAATTACCTACCACTTCTTTTTTAAGAATACATCGCTCTTTTATCATTTCAATTTCTTCTATCAATTCTTATACAAATGAGTACATAGAAATCAATAAAAAAACAATTCCAATTAGTCGAAGTTATAAAGAAGAGGTCTTAAATAAATTAAACTCTATTTAGTGTTAAACAATTATCTTTGTCAAAATTTTTGACATTGAACATATCTGATTTTATTTTTAAGGAGAATACAAAAACAATAGAAAAGGCGACTTACACATGGAAAACGCCTAGTAACATAGCTTTAGTTAAATATTGGGGAAAAACAGAACCTCAACTACCTAAAAATGCTTCTATTAGTTTTACATTAAATAATTGTCATACGATTACTACTATAGAATTTAAAAAAACAAAAAAAGTTAACGAAACTAACTTTGAGTTGTATTTTGAAGGAAATAAAAAAGATGACTTTAAACCAAAAATAGCTAAGTTTTTCAATAGAATTGAAGAATATTGCCCTTACATTTTGGAATATTCCATGATTATCAATTCAGAAAATTCATTTCCTCACAGTAGTGGAATTGCTTCATCTGCAAGTGGTATGAGTGCTATAGCAATGTGTTTAATGAATTTAGAAAAAGAGTTAAATTCTGATTTATCGCTCGAATTCTTAACTAAAAAAGCTTCTTTTTTAGCTCGTTTAGGATCTGGAAGTGCTAGTAGAAGTATTGAAGGACCTTTGGTTGTATGGGGTGAACATCCAAAAATAAAAGGGAGCTCTGATTTATTCGGCATAAAATTCCCTTATGAAGTGCATCCTATTTTTAAAGATTATCAAGACAGTATTTTGTTAGTAGATAAAGGAGAAAAACAAGTATCTAGTACCGTTGGACACAACTTAATGCATAATCACCCATATGCCGAGCAACGATTTAAGCAAGCAAATGAGAACTTAGATAAATTATCTACAATATTACAAGAAGGAAACATTAAAGAATTCATTAATTTGGTAGAAAGTGAAGCATTAGCACTACATGGAATGATGCTCACAAGCAATCCTTATTTTATATTAATGAAGCCTAATACTTTAGAAATAATTAATAAAATATGGGAATTCAGAACAACAACAAATAGTAATATTTGCTTCACCTTAGATGCTGGTGCAAACGTGCATATTCTATACCCAAAAGCTGAAAAACAAGCAGTTGAACATTTTATAAAAACAGATTTGTTAAAATATTGCCAAAAAAATCAGTATATTTGTGATAGTACGGGGTTAGGTGCACAAACCTCATAAATTTAATTCCCTTAATATTATGAAAACTTCAACATTACTTATTGTAGTGTTTGTTGGGTTTTTTACTTTATCATTAACAGCCCAAGAAACAGTATGGTTTGATGCCAATTGGCAAAAAACAACTAAGGACAAAGGCGAGTACTATCGTCCAACACCAAAAAAAATTAAAAATGGTTATTGGATTGTAGATTACTTTGAAAGCGGCCAAGTGCAAATGGAAGGATTTAGCACAACTAAAGAGTCGGGAGAAGAACATTTTGATGGATTAGTTACATATTTTCATTCAAATGGTAAAACATGGCATAAAGCCAATTATAAAGACGGTAAGCTTCATGGAGTTCGTAAAGTTTTTTATAAAACTGGAGAACTTAAAGAACAAGGTAAATACAAAGAAGGCAAAAGAGAAGGTATTTGGAAAACTTTTTACAAAAACGGAAAAATAAAGGAAAAAGGTAAGTACAAAAACAACAAGAAAGCAGGCGTTTGGAAAACTTTTTACAAAAACATTTACTAATAAATTGTAAAATAGCGCTTTTACTTGTACTTTTGCATTATAATTAAACATCTATGAAAGGACCTTTATTTTATGCAAAGATTTTACTCTTCGGAGAGTATGGTATCATCAAGGATTCTAAAGGATTAGCTATTCCTTTTAACTCCTACAAAGGTGCTTTAAAATCTGCAAAAAACTTAACAGGAGAAGCAAAGAAGTCAAATGAAAGCTTAGCTAATTTCTATAATTACTTGGTTGATATAACTTCAGATGATGTTTCTTTTGATATTGAAAGTCTTAAAAGCGACATTGACAATGGAATGTATTTCGACTCCTCAATCCCACAAGGATATGGGGTTGGAAGCTCTGGGGCACTAGTCGCTTCTATTTATGACAAATATGCAAATAACAAAATTACGGTTTTAGAAAACTTAACCAGAGATAAACTTTTAACCTTAAAACAAACTTTCTCTTTAATGGAATCTTTTTTCCATGGAAAAAGTTCAGGCTTAGATCCTTTAAACTCTTATTTAAGCCTACCTATTTTAATAAACTCTAAAGAAAACATAGAGGCAACTGGAATCCCATCTCAGAAAGAGGGTAAAGGAGCCGTTTTCTTATTAGATTCTGAACAGATAGGTGAGACTGAGCCTATGGTTAACATTTTTATGAATAAAATGAAAAATGAAGGGTTTAGAAAAATGTTAAGTGAGGAATTCTCTATTCATACTGATGCCTGCATAGATGATTTTTTACAAGGAAATATTAAATCTTTATTTGGAAACGTAAAAAAGTTATCTAAGGTCGTATTTGCAAACTTTAAACCAATGATACCTTCAGCCTTTCATAGAGTTTGGGAGAAAGGTATTCAAACAAACGACTATTATCTTAAACTTTGCGGATCAGGTGGAGGTGGTTATATTTTAGGTTTTACTAAAGATTTTGAAAAAGCTAAAAGCAGTTTAAACGATTATAAATTAGAATTAGTGTATCGTTTTTAAATGATTATTTGCGATGAGTACTCACAAAGCAAACTCACTTTTTTTAAAACTATTGAGTCTATTATCTGTTATTAGAGGATATAACATATTAGTACTAGTAGCAGCCCAATATTTGGCTGCTATTTTTATTTTTTCTGAAAAAAAATCTCTTAAAGTTGTTATTTTTGACTCTCATTTATTTTATTTAGTACTTGCCACCATCTGTATTGTAGCCTCTGGGTATATTATCAATAATTTTTACGATGTTAAAGCTGATATAATTAATAGACCTATTAAAACTGGGCTGGATTCCTATGTAAAGCAAGAGACTAAACTTTCTTTGTATTTCTTACTGAACTTTATCGGTTTCTGTTCTGGTTGGCTTGTTTCATGGCGGGCAGCTTTCTTTTTTGCATTCTATATTTTTGCTATATGGTTATATTCTCATAAGCTAAAAAAACATCCTTTAATTGGCTTAATCACAGCTACTATTTTAACAATACTCCCTTTTTTTGCAATCTTTATTCATTTTAAAAATTTTTCAAAAGTAATATTCATACATGCCTTTTTTCTTTTTTTGGTTATCATGGTTCGAGAAATTATTAAAGATTTAGAAAATATTAAAGGGGCAATCGTAAATAATTACAATACCTTTCCTGTAAAATACGGAGAACATAATGCAAAGAAAACAATAAACGTACTTCTAGTTCTAACATTAATACCAGTTGCTATTTTATATAACTATCCTGCAATAACTTATATGAAATACTACTTTTATTTTGCTTCTTTCATTTTAATTTTTGTTGGCTTTTACACATTTAGAGCCACCAAAAAGAATCAATACAGATTATTACACAACATTTTGAAAATCTTATTATTAGTAGGTGTTTTCAGCTTACTTTTCATTGATAAAACATTAATACTAGATAAAGTGGTTAATGTTCTTGATTAAAAATCAAATAATTAACGTACATTTGCCCGCATTTTAAAAAACAATTATGAATTCAAAAAACTCGTCGAGAGGACGACAAGCTGGAAGCAACAGCAATCCTCAAAATAAAGGTCAATTTAAAAGAGATTTTAGAAAACCTAAACCTTCAAATAAACCTTCACAGCAAAAGACTGAAAATACTGGTATCCGATTAAACAAATACATTTCCAATTCTGGTATTTGTTCTCGTAGAGAAGCTGACACATATATTGAACATGGTAGTGTTACTATAAACGGTAAACTAGTAACTGAAATGGGGTATAAAGTACAGCCTAATGACGAAGTTCGTTTTGATGGGACACTTATTTCTATGGAAAAGAAGCGTTATATTATACTAAATAAGCCAAAAAATTACATAACTACTATGGAAGATGACCGTGGTAGAAAAACGGTAATGGAATTAATAAATAACGCAACTAAAGAACGAATTTACCCAGTTGGTAGGCTAGATAGAAACACTACAGGGTTACTACTTTTCACTAATGATGGTGAATTAGCTAAAAAACTTACACATCCAAAACATAATGTTCGTAAACTTTATCATGCATCCTTAGATAAAAAATTAACCATGTCTGATTTAGAAAAATTAAGAGGAGATGTTATTATTGAAGGCAGAAAGGTTTTTATTGATGCAGTTTCTTATGTTCAAGGAGAAAAGAAAACCGAAGTAGGTATTGAAATTCATTCAGGAAGAAACCGAATTGTTCGTAAAATATTTGAGCACTTTGGATATACCGTTACAAAGTTAGATCGTGTTGTTTTTGCTGGTATGACAAAAAAGAATTTACCTCGTGGAAGATGGCGCGAATTAACCCAGTTAGAAGTTAACAACTTACAAATGCTATAAACTAATCATTAAAAGTGTTGAAATTTAAACTTCAACACTTTTATTTTTTTAATGACAGTCATACAACAAACTAATTCGCTCGTTATTGAAAACGTAATACTTTCCTCGTTCCATTTAAACTCTCAAAGAAAACGCATCGCTTTATATCATAATTATGATAACCCAAAAAGCCCAAAGTACACCTAAATAGTTTTGGTGAACACCAGACAAGTTTTAATAATAATATAAAACCAAATGCAAAGCATAAAATTTGAAGCAAGCTAATCACTACTCTAAATCAAATCTAGAATTGTAATATAGCTAACAAGATTCTAATCCTTTCCAATTGAAAAATAAAAAAGAATGGTTATAAGAATAAAACGCAATAGTGGTATTATTTTTCCATACAAACAGAAAAACAATATCACACTATTGCGAACTTCATTTCTATAATACTACAAACAAAAGGAACAATCACTAAAGACTTCAAGTTAATAGTAAAATAGCCGAGTGTAATCAAAAAAATGTACGGTCTTAGTTTTTATGATCTTCTATAACCTCTTTTTCCCTGTACTTACAGCAAGGGTGTAGATTATCGTAATCCTCTTTAGTAGATTTTATTTCTTTAGTATCGTGACCTACTTTAGCTACTCGTTGTTTAATTGTTTTCACATCAACTTTACGTTCATCAAAAATCAAACTTAAATCATGCGATTTAACATTCCATTGAGCGTACTTTACACCTTTTGTACTCAATGCAGCTTTCTCTATACGCTTTTTACACATCATACAAACTCCATCTACTTTAAAGGTAGCTTTTGCATTCCTCTTCTTTTTTTGCCCTGACATCGGCACACTTAAAAATAAAACTGTAAGGATTAAAAATATTTTTTTCATCTGTATTAATTTAAATTTATAAAATATTATTGTTTAATTAATTTTAAATCGAAAACCTGTATAATAATTACTTCCAAAAATAGGAGCATACACTATTGTCGTATCAAAATTTGCTCCAAAAGGATTATCATTACCTATTATAGGATTTTTTTGCTTATAATTTGTTATGTTTTCAGCACCCGCATATACCTCAAATCTTTTTGAAAAGACTTTAGTTATTTGAGCATTTAATAAATTATAACTTTTAGCATATTTTGGCAATTGATACTGCAAAGGATTACTTTGCGTACTCGGTAACCGTTGTTTTCCTAACCAATTATAAGTTACATCAAATTTCCATTTCGCTCCCTTATTATTCTCAAGAGTTTCATAAGAAACATTGGTAAAAAAACGGTTTTCTGCTTGTAATGGTTTCGTCAAATTCCCCTTTTTATAATCAGTAGTAACATCGTATATTTTATAAGCTACTCTTATATTAAAATAAGGTATTATATTCTGGTTCACTTCTAACTGAACACTGTTTGCAACACTTCTTCCTTCTAAATTATAAAATGATATTTCTTGTGGATTTTCCCAATCAACCACTACCTGATTATCAAAACTTGTTTGATAGAAATCTAAAGTAACATCTCCTTTTCTTCCAAACAACTTATATCCTTGTAAAAAAGAAAAACCATAATTCCAGGCTACCTCAGGGTTTAAACCATAAATTTCACCATCACTACTTCCTATGTTTATACGTCTAGAGGATGCAAACATCTGTTGATTTTCAGCAAAAATATTAGCACTTCTTTTTCCTCTTCCTATTGAACCTCTTAGCACACCTTTTTCCCAGGGTGTATACCTTACGTGTAATCTTGGTGTTAAAAATGTTCCTAATAAATTATGCCTATCAACTCTAACACCGGCAGTAATACTAATATCATCAGAATTATCATAAGCATATTCAAAAAAAGCTCCTATCGCATTTTCACTTCTTCCATAATTATTCGCAACACTTACTAATCCATTATAATTCCCAACCAACTCATCATAATCGTCATACATAAAATTAAGTCCAGTTTTAAATTTATGTCGGGTATCTCCAATAATCGAGCTAAACAACAAACTACTATAAAAACTTTGATGTTTAATATCATAATCTCTCAAGCCAAAATAAGACTCTTGATTATGGTTGCTATATGACATTTGAAACCCAAAACTTTGAAAAGGTAACTCTGGAAAAACATACCCTAATTTCGTAGAAACTTCAAATCGTTTCGTGGTTATTTCACTTCCCCAAGCATTTGTAGTTCCCTTATCTAATTCAGGTATAAAATCAACTTGTCCTAATTGTTTAGTATCATTTAAATACCTCAAATTCGTAAAACTCACCCATCCTTTTTCTGGATCGGTATACTGCCACCGGTTCATTAAATTAATTTGGTTTGACAATGGATTGTCAAGAAAACCGTCTTCATTTGTATCAAATTTTTTTCCCCTATGATCAGCATGAACATACAAACCTGTTTGCCACTTGTCATTAACCTTTTGATTGTAGTGAGAATTTAACTCTAATCTCCCCATTAATGTACCGTAAGCATTAATAAAAAACTTATTATCTGAATAAGGTTTTACTAACTCGGCATTAATTTGCCCTGAAATACTCTCAAATCCATTAACCACACTACCAGCACCTTTTGTTATTTGAATACTTTCTACCCAAGTACCAGGCGTGAACGTAAGTCCAAAAGCTTGAGAAGCTCCTCTAATTGATGGGATATTTTCTTGAGTAATTAACAAATAAGGACTTGTCAAGCCTAACATTTGTATTTGCTTAGTACCAGTAAGAGCATCTGAAAAGTTCACATCAATAGACGGATTCGTTTCAAAACTCTCTGCTAAATTACAACAAGCAGCTTTCAACAACTCTTCACTATTAACCGTTATCAAGTTTTGCGCTTGTAAATAAGATTTTTGTGTAGCTTGTTTCTTTGAATTAATAGAAACTTCTTCTAAAACATTTTCTTCTTTTAAAAAATGATGAATTGGTTTTATCCCATCAATCACTATAGTATCAGTCTTATAACCTACAAAACTTACTACTAACTTTTTATGTTCTTTATTATAAGGAATTGTAAACCATCCCTTTTCATTTGTAGTAGCCCCAATATTTGTATTAAGCCAATATACAGAAGCACCATAAATTCCTAAATTATCTTTTGGATTGTTTTTATCCATAATCATTCCCCTAAAAGTACTTTGAGAGAATGAAAACATTGTGTACAGTATACAAATACTGAATATATATTTTTTCATTGTTTTATATCATTAAAATTTTGTAATAATTTTCTCTATGCTAAAAAAAATCACAAAATCATATGATAAAAACCTCATTCAATACTTGAATATCTTGAATTATTTTGGGTGGGGAATAATTTTTGTGGGGAATAAACTGCTTTTCTAAACTTCCAAAAAGTAACTTGAAAGAAATATTAAAAGCTAAAATAAATTTTTGTTGCTGAAAAGTTATTTTTTCATCTGTAGTTTTTTTAATGTCGTCTTGCCCTTTTATATGAGCTAATTCGTCTTTACAACATTTCTTTTTAACAACAACTGCTTGTCCGTCACAGTTTTTTTTAGTCTCTCCTTTACATGAATCAGCATTCCCCAAAAATGAAACATCAATCAAAAAATCACCACAAAAATGCTTTTCTACTGTAAAAGAAGTAGTAGAAAACACTAACAATAAAGCTAGGAACAATGATGATATTTTGTGTAATACAGATTTCATATAAAGTGCAAATTTACAAAAAATTAGAAATATTTTTCAAAAACATTTCATAAACCTATTTTTGTAAGATTTTAACCCTATTTTCGAATAAAGTACAAAATAACTATACAACATGGGAAATTTAGAAAACCTAAAAGATAAAATTACAGAAATTTCAGGAGGAAATTCAACAAGAGAAGAAAAACTACAGGAAATTTGTGACTTCTTAGCATCTGAAATATCATATTATGACTGGGTTGGGTTTTACTTCAAAAACGGAGACAAAGACGAACTAAAACTAGCTCAATATAACGGAGAAGAAACTGAACACACAATTATACCTTTTGGAAAAGGAATCTGTGGGCAAGTAGCAGTTAGTAACCAAAATTTCGTCGTTCAAGATGTAAATAAACAAACGAACTATATTTCTTGTGGATGGAAGGTCAAATCGGAAATTGTAATTCCCATATTTGTTAACAATGAAAACATCGGACAAATAGATATTGATTCTCATACAGTTAACCCTTTCACCGCCAAAGACGAAGAATTATTAGAATTTACTTGTAAAAAAGTAGCTGATTTTGTATAAAAGCTTTTAAATATTTGATTATTAAAGTTTTTTTTCCTTTCTTTGAGGAAATTTTATTAACAACTTTATTAACATTCTTAACCCCTTAAATTATGAGTAATAGAGATTTCCCCTCTTATGCTGCTTTGAGTGACAATAACACTCAAACAAGACCACAACAAACATTTATAGAAAAATTTACTAACTGGTTTAGGAATTTTCTGGAAAATGCAGAATAGTAAACTTACTTCTATTCTTCATTTTGTTGTTTAAAAGCGCTATCTAAAGATATTAACTTTCGATAGCGCTTTTTTTAATTAAAAAAGTTAAATACATTTATTGTAAAAGCACCTAGCTTTTAGTAATTTCGCGAGTTTAACACAACACAACAAAATGAACAATACAAAAGCTATTAAATCTGCACTAATATCTGTTTTTCATAAAGATGGATTAGAACCTATAGTAAAAAAGCTAAATGAGTTAAACGTTACTATTTATTCTACAGGAGGAACAGAAAAATTTATTAAAGATTTAGGTATAAAAGTAATACCTGTTGAAGATGTTACATCTTACCCTTCTATCTTAGGAGGAAGAGTAAAAACACTTCACCCAAAAGTTTTTGGTGGTATTTTAAACAGACAAGACCACGAAGGTGATGTAGCCGAAATGGAAGAATACCAAATTCCTCAATTAGACTTAGTTATTGTTGACTTATACCCTTTTGAAAAAACAGTAGCTTCAGGAGCACCTGAACAGGATATTATAGAAAAAATAGATATTGGTGGTATTTCGTTAATCAGAGCTGCAGCAAAAAACTTTAAAGACACTGTAATTGTTTCTTCTATGGAGCAATATGATGATTTTTTATCAATAATAACAAACAATGATGGAAAAACATCTATCTCTGAAAGAAAACAATTTTCTGCAAAAGCTTTTAATATTTCTTCTCATTACGACACTGCTATTTTTAATTATTTTAATACTGATCATGAAGAAGCCGCTCTAAAGATTAGTGAAACTGAAGGTAAAATTTTACGCTATGGAGAAAACCCACATCAAAAAGGTTTTTTCTTTGGGAATCTAGATGCCATGTTTGATAAACTTCACGGAAAAGAATTAAGCTACAATAATTTATTAGATGTAGATGCCGCTGTTAATTTAATGAGTGAGTTTAAAGGAGAAGCTCCTACGTTTGCTGTTTTAAAACATAATAACGCTTGTGGTTTTGCTCAAAGAGAAACTATACATCAAGCATATCTTGACGCTTTAGCTGGCGATCCTGTCTCTGCTTTTGGAGGGATTTTGATATCCAACACTGAAATTGATAAAGTAACCGCAGAAGAAATTCATAAATTGTTTTGTGAAGTAGTAATTGCACCTTCATTTACTGATGAAGCTTTAAATATTTTAAAAGGAAAGAAAAACAGAGTTCTACTAATTCAAAAAGAAATAGAACTGCCAAAAACAACGGTTAGAACTTGTTTAAATGGAGCTTTAGTTCAAGATAGAGATAATATCACTGATTCTCTTGACGGTTTATCTTATGCCACTAACAATAAACCCTCTGAAAACGAGTTAAAGGATTTATTATTTGCGTCTAAAATATGTAAACACACAAAGTCCAATACTATTGTTTTAGTTAAAAACAACCAATTATGCGCCAGTGGAACGGGACAAACAAGTAGAGTTGATGCTTTAAAACAAGCCATTGAAAAAGCAACTAATTTCGGATTTGATTTAAATGGATCTGTTATGGCTAGTGATGCTTTTTTCCCATTTCCTGATTGTGTAGAAATTGCAAATAAAGCAGGAGTAAAAAGTGTAATACAACCTGGTGGATCAATAAAAGATCAATTAAGTATTGACTATTGCAATGAAAACAATGTTGCTATGGTTTTTACAGGAACAAGACATTTTAAACATTAATATTACAATTGATGTAATAACGACTCATTTTTTTTATAAATTTGTGAGAATACATCAATTTTTAGATAAAACATCAAAACTTTATGGGGTTTTTCGACTTTATGACTGAAGACATTGCAGTAGACTTAGGTACTGCAAACACACTTATAATACACAATGGCAAAGTAGTTATAGATAGCCCTTCTATTGTTGCTAGAAATAGATTGACTGGTAAAATTATAGCTACTGGTCACGAAGCTAATAGAATGCAGGGAAAAACTCATGAAAACATAAAAACTATCCGCCCTTTAAAAGACGGAGTAATTGCAGATTTTCAAGCTTCTGAAGAAATGATAAAGGAATTCGTAAAAAAAATTCCAGCTATCAAAAAAAAGCTTTTCCCTCCATCTTTAAGGATGGTAATTTGTATTCCTTCTGGTATTACAGAAGTTGAAAAACGTGCGGTAATCGATTCGGCTCGCCATATGAATGCCAAAGAAATTTATTTAATTTACGAACCAATGGCAGCGGCTATTGGTGTTGGTATTGATATTATGGAGCCTAAAGGAAATATGATCATTGATATAGGTGGAGGTACCACTGAAATTGCTGTTATAGCATTAGCAGGTATAGTTTGTGATCAATCAGTGAAAGTTGCAGGTGATTTATTTACTAGTGATATTATGTATTACATGCGTACTCAACACAACTTGTATGTTGGTGAAACTACAGCTGAAAAAATAAAAATTCAAATAGGATCTGCCACTGAAGATTTAGACACACCTCCTGAAGATATTATGGTGCAAGGACGTGATTTATTAAGTGGAAAACCAAAACAAGTACAAGTTTCTTATCGTGAGATAGCGAAAGCGCTAGATAAATCTATACTTCGTATAGAAGATGCTGTCATGGAAACCTTATCAAAAACTCCTCCTGAGCTAGCTGCTGATATTTATAATACAGGTATCTATTTAGCTGGAGGGGGCTCAATGCTAAGAGGTCTAGACAAACGTTTATCTAGAAAAACAGACCTCCCTGTTTATGTTGCTGAAGACCCTTTAAGAGCTGTTGTTCGTGGTACTGGAATTGCTTTAAAAAATCTTGAAAAATACAAATCTGTATTAATCAAATAAAATCAGTTGATTATTTATGCAACAGCTTATTTATTTTTTTAGAAAGTATAAAAACTTTTTGTATTTTTTGTTTCTAGAAATTATAGCTGTTGCATTAATAATAAACAATCACTCTTTTCATAAGAGTAAATTTATTAGTTCTGCTAATTTTATATCTGGCGGTTTGTTACATAAAGTAAGTAACATCAATGAGTATCTTAACTTAAAGCATGAAAACACTTTACTTTTAGAGGAAAATACTTTACTACAAAACAAACTTGAAAAGCTTTATTCTTTAATTGATACTGTAAAAACAAATAGCATAGTAGACACTTTAGAATTCAACCAAAAATACTACTACATCAATGGTAAGATTACTAGTAATGATTATCATACACCCTATAATTTCATAACAATAAACAGAGGTAAAAACAATGATGTTACCCCTGAAATGGCTGTAATGAATAGCAAAGGAATAATTGGTATAACTGAAAATGTTAATAATAAATACGCTAGAGTACAGTCAATTTTAAATAAAAACAGCAAAATAAATGTTCGTTTTAAAAACAGTCATCACTTTGGGACGCTTATTTGGGATGCTAAAGATTATAATACTGTTCAATTAATAGACATTCCTCGTCAAGCTGTTTATAAAATTGGAGACACAATTATCACTGGTGGTAAATCGACCATATTTCCTGAAGGAATTCCTGTTGGCACTGTAAATAGTCTCCCTGAAAAAATAACGGCCTTAAACACTATTAACATTAAATTATTCAATGACATGAGTAATTTAGGAAGCATATATATAGTTACAAATTTTCATAAGAACGAAATAAAAAAAGTGGAGAACTAAAATGAACAAAACACTTTATCTTATATTTTTATTCATATTTTTTGTATTACTACAAACATTAATATTAAACAACATTCATTTATTTGGCCACATAAACCCCTACATATACATTGCTTACATCTTTATATTCCCATTAAATCAAAAGCGCATAGCATTTTTAACAATTAGCTTTTTCCTTGGGCTTTGCATAGATTTATTTTCTAACTCTGGAGGAATTCATGCATTTGCTACACTTTTCATTGCTTATATACGCTTATTTTTAGTTAGAGCAATTTTCAAAAAAACAGAATCCGATTACCTCTTATTCGATTTAAAACTAGAAACATTTGATAAAACTTTTAATTACATTGCTATTTTAACTATTATTCATCAATTTATATTATACAGTTTTATTAATTTTAGCTTTTATAATTTTTCAAATATTATTATCAACACATTATTATCAACAACATTTACGTTGGTACTATATTTTTTAGGAAGTTTTATCTTTAGAAAAAAGCTATCATGAAACGAAGTTTTTTATTACTCTTTTTAATAACAATAGTTGGCGTAGTTTATATTGTTAGGCTTTTTCAGTTGCAAGTTATTCATGGGAAGAAATCTAACCCCACCTTAAGCTCTACCGTTAAGGTTGAGTATGACTATCCTGAAAGAGGCTATGTTTATGACAGAAACGACAAACTTTTAGTAGCAAATCAGCTTTCTTATGATGTGATGATAGTGCCTAAAGATGTAAAACCTTTAGATACGCTTCAGTTTTGCTCTCTTCTAAAAATATCAAAAGAAAATTTTAATTATAGGTTTAAAAAAGCTGAAAAATATGCTAGGTGGCTACCTTCGGTATTCCTTAAACAACTTGCAAAAGAAGATTTTGCTTATCTACAAGAAAAACTTCAAAAATTCAAAGGTTTTTACATTCAGAAACGTATTATTCGTAATTATCCTTTAAAATCTGCAGCAAATGTTTTGGGCTTTATCAGTGAAGTAAATGAATACATAGCAAAAACAAGTGATTATTACGAGCAAGGTGAATTAATTGGTAAACTAGGAGTTGAAAAACAGTATGAAAAAACTCTTAGAGGAATAAAAGGGAAAAAATATTTTAAAAGAAACAATCTTAATAAAATTACTGGACCTTATAAAAACGGCCAATACGACACCTTAGCAGTTACTGGTAAAGATTTAACTTTAACCATTGACAGTGACCTTCAACAGTATGGCGAATTATTAATGCAAGGTAAAAGGGGGGGAATTGTTGCTTTAGAACCTAAAACCGGAGAAATTTTAGCACTTATTACCGCGCCCTCTTATGACCCTAATTTACTAGTAGGAAGAAAACGCTCACCTAATTCAGTTAAATTATTTAACGACAAAATTAACATGCCAACATTTGATAGAGGTCTTCAAGCCATGTATGCTCCAGGATCACCTTTTAAAATTATTAATGGTCTTATAGGATTGGAAGAAGGTGTTATTGACGAA
The DNA here is from genome assembly GCF_051201695.1 of Tenacibaculum sp. nBUS_03. Taxonomy (GTDB): domain Bacteria; phylum Bacteroidota; class Bacteroidia; order Flavobacteriales; family Flavobacteriaceae; genus Polaribacter. Next base: position 2,026,154 of record NZ_CP179214.1, read on the forward strand.
AACTTCTCCGTACGTTGTTACCATGGTTACAGGTACGGAAAACGGAAAAATGAATTTATGGGTTGCCATTGTCGTATTGTAGGCCGCCCTATTAGATTAAAAACTGCCATCTCTAAATCGTGTAATAGCTATTTTGCTACTGCATATAGGAGAATTATTGACAAAGCAGAAAATCCTAAAATTGGTTTAGACAACTGGAATAAACACGTCAAAAGTTTTGGTCTAGGTAATTATTTAGGATATGATTTACCCACAGGACAAAAAGGCAGAGTACCTAATTCAAAATTTTATGATGCTCGTAATAAATTTAGATGGGGAGCTACAACAACTATTTCAAATGCAATTGGACAAGGAGAGGTAGAAACAACTCCTATGCAATTAGCTAACATGACTGCTGCAATAGCTAACAAAGGCTACTTCTACACGCCTCATATTGTAAAAAAAGTAAACTCTATACCGATTAAAGATTCTATATATACCGTTAAAAAACACACCACCATTTCCTCTGAACATTTCCCTATTGCTATTGAAGCGATGTACGAGGTCTTTACTAAAGGAACAGCTAAATCAAGCCAAGTAAAAGGGCTTGATATTTGTGGAAAAACGGGTACTGCAGAAAACTTCATTCGAATTGATGGCAAAAGAGAACAATTAGACGATCATTCGATTTTAATTGCTTTTGCTCCTAAAAATAATCCACAAATTGCTTTAGCAGTATATATTGAGAATGGAGGATATGGTTCTACTATTGCTGCGCCCATTACAAGTTTATTAATAGAAAAATATTTGACAGGTGAAATTAAGCGAAAACATATAGAAAAAAGAATGCTTAACTTGAGTCTTAAAAATGTATACGACAAACTAATCCCCAAAAAAGATACTATTGAGACAGGAACGAAATAATATATTTGCCGAAATTGATTGGGTTTTAATCCTGCTATACATCTTATTAGTAAGTTTTGGCTGGATAAATATTTATGCTGCCTCCTCTAATGAAGAAACTCGTGAAGTTTTTAATCTTTCAACAAGATATGGAAAACAACTCATATGGATAGCTTTAAGCTTACCTATCATAATTTTTGTTTTATTTTTTAACGCAAAGTTTTACGAAAAGTTCTCTAGCTTACTATATTTAATTTCAATTATCATACTAGCTGGTGTGCTTGTATTTGGTAAAAAAATAAACGGAGCTACATCGTGGTATAATTTTGGTGGTATAGGACTTCAACCTTCAGAATTTGCAAAAGCCTTTACAGCATTGGCTCTTGCTAAATTAATGAGTGATAGGCAGTATAATCTGGACCTTATAAAGAATCAATTAAAAGCTTTTGTAATTATTTTTACCCCTGCTTTTTTTATTGCGTTACAGCCAGACATGGGGTCGGTTTTAATTTATTTTTCTTTTTTATTTGTTCTTAACAGAGAAGGACTCACCTTAGCTTATTTTATTATTGGGGCGTTATCAATAATACTTTTCTTGCTAACAATATATTTTGGCGTTAAATGGGTATTAACAACCTGCCTTCTTATAATTACTCTTTATACTTTATACGCAGTTTATAAAAACAAACGCTTTCTTAGGTTTAACATACTTAAAGTTCTTCTTTTATACGTGTTTACTAGTATATTTATTGTTATCATAGGCTACACCTATAATAATGTCCTAGAACAGCATCAAAAGGACAGGTTTGACATTCTATTAGGAAAAATAAAGGATAATAGAGGCGTTGGATACAACACCTATCAATCAGAACTAACAATTAGCTCTGGAGGTTTAACTGGAAAAGGATTTTTACAAGGAGATAGAACACAAGGTAATTTCGTTCCTGAACAAGATACTGATTACATTTTTAGTACCGTTAGCGAAGAATGGGGCTTTTTGGGTGGCTCACTTGTTATCATTCTTTTTACCTTGCTCTTATACCGAATTATCTTTTTGGCAGAAACTCACACCAATAAATTTGGAAGAATTTACGGCTACGGCATTGCGTCTATTCTTTTTTTTCATGTTTTAGTTAACATAGGAATGGTTATAGGAATTTTACCTACAATAGGTATACCTCTACCATTTTTTAGTTATGGAGGTTCCTCATTATGGGGATTCACTTTGCTTCTATTCATTTTTATTAGACTAGATGCCCATAAGAAATATGACTGGTAAGAACTATATTTAGTACTAGAAATAGACTATTTATTAAAATACCTAACTCAAAAACTGAAATATAGTCAAAGAAATTAACTGGTAATTTAATCAAAAAGATTATTAAAATTTTCTTTCGCAAAACTTCACAAATAACAAAAAGAGTTTTCATAAAAATTAACAACAGATACATTAAAAGATAATCTAAGTTTTATTTGTTGTAAAGAAAGAGAGAAGGTTAAAATAACATTTAAAAACTGTCCTAGCATCAAAAAAGGCAGTTAGAGGTGATTCTAAATAGTTAATAAATATAAGGCCCTTTATTTCATCTTAATTTAACTTTAAAAGACACAACTTTTAATCACAATCTCATACCCAATTAATCATAAAGCATTATCTAACAAGAAAAGCGCTTTCAAAAAATGAAAGCGCTTTAACTAAAAGTTATTTTTTTCTTATAAAGTAGCTACGTGCTTAGCAAGCTTAGACTTTAAATTAGCAGCCTTATTCTTATGAATAATACTATTCTTTGCTAATTTATCTAACATTGAAACCACAGATGAAAACATCCCTTCAGCTTCTTTCTTATCAGTACTTGCTCTTAATTTTCTAACAGCATTACGTGTAGTTTTATGCTGATATTTATTCCTTAAGCGCTTAGCTTCGTTACTTCTTATTCTCTTTAATGCTGACTTATGATTTGCCATTATACTAAAATCGTTAATTGTTTATAAAAAACTTTGTAGTCCGTACGGGAATCGAACCCGTGTTACCAGGATGAAAACCTGGCGTCCTAACCCCTAGACGAACGGACCAAATACAATCTTTGTGATTGCGGGTGCAAATATAAGATATTTTATTATACCTACACAATTATTTTTTTTATTTTTTATAATTTTTGATTTTCTACTCAAACATTACAAAAAACTTTGTAGTCCGTACGGGAATCGAACCCGTGTTACCAGGATGAAAACCTGGCGTCCTAACCCCTAGACGAACGGACCAAAACAATCTATTTTGCGATTGCGGGTGCAAATATATAAACTCTTTTTATATACACCAAAACTTTTTTATTTTTTTTAATACGCCTTGGCAAATAAAACTCTTTCCGTAGATGGTTTACCAGAAAAAACACATATCCCTGACTCTTTCTTTGCGTCATTTGCTATACAACGAATTGTAGCTTTCGTTAATTCTTTAATCTTATCTTCAGTTTCAATTGTACCGTCCCAGTGCGCAGAAACAAAACCTCCTTTATTCTCAATAACTTCTTTAAACTCTTCAAAAGAGTTTACTTCTGTAATGTGCGCATCTCTATAATTTAATGCCTTGGTAAATAAATTATCTTGTATTTCATCTAATAATTTAGCTATATGTTCAACTAAATCTACTTGATTAATTGTTTGCTTTTCAAAAGTATCCCTTCGAGCAACCTCAACAGTTCCATTTTCTAGATCTCTATTCCCAATAGCAACTCTTACTGGAACACCTTTAAGTTCATACTCCGCAAATTTAGCACCAGGTCTCATTGTATCTCTAGTATCAAATTTTACAGAAACACCTTTTTCCCTAAGTTTTTTAACAAACTCATTAACTTTTTCAGAAATAGCATTTAATTGTTCTTCCCCTTTATATATAGGTACAATAACTACCTGAATTGGCGCTAATTTTGGAGGCAGAACTAAACCTGCATCATCAGAATGTGTCATTATTAAACCACCTATTAAACGTGTAGAAACGCCCCATGAAGTAGCCCAAACATATTCTTGCTTCCCCTCTTTAGAAGTATACTTAACATCAAATGCTTTTGCAAAATTTTGCCCTAAAAAATGTGACGTACCTGCCTGTAGAGCTTTACCATCTTGCATTAATGCCTCAATAGTATAGGTTGCCTCTGCTCCAGCAAATCGCTCACTTTCTGATTTTGCCCCTTTAACAACCGGCATTGCCATAAAGTTCTCAGCAAAATTAGCATACACTTCTTGCATTTGTTTGGATTCAAAAACAGCTTCATCCTTTGTAGCATGAGCGGTATGACCTTCTTGCCATAAAAATTCAGCAGTACGTAAAAATAATCGTGTTCTCATTTCCCAACGAACAACATTTGCCCATTGATTAATTAATAAAGGTAAATCTCTATGTGATTGAATCCATTTTTTATAAGTACTCCATATAATTGCTTCAGAAGTAGGACGAACAATTAGCTCTTCTTCTAATTTAGCCTCAGGATCAACCCGTAACTTACCTTCATTATCAGGATCATTTTGCAAACGATAATGAGTAACAACAGCACATTCTTTAGCGAATCCTTCAGCATTTTTTTCTTCTGCTTCAAATAAACTTTTGGGAACAAAAAGAGGAAAATAAGCATTTTCATGTCCTGTTTCCTTAAACATTCTATCTAATTCTGCTTGCATATTTTCCCAAATTGCATATCCATAAGGTTTAATAACCATACAACCTCTTACGGCTGAATTCTCAGCCAAATCAGCTTTTACAATAAGTTCGTTATACCATTTAGAGTAGTCTTCAGCTCTTTTTGTTAAATGTTTGCTCATAATCAAAAGTTTGGCATAAATATTGTTATCTTTTATGCGTAAAATTGTACATGCAAAACTACATTAAAAAGCCTACAAGCCCAACAAAAAATAGTTTTTTGCTAAATCATTTACATAATTTTATTGTTCTAACTTAAAAATAATAGACATGAAACCACAATACTTTAAAACAAAACCTTACATATTCATCTTATCATTATTTTTGATAACCTCTCTTATTTCTTGTGGTACAATGCAAACTGTAAGTAGTAGTGATGGTATTTATGATGATGAAGTTGAAAGTGTTCAAACTCAAAAACCTCAACCTAGAGTTGTTGTTGCAGATAACACAGATAATAGAGAAAACTACTTTAGAAAAGAAGTTGAACGTTTAGAAAATTTTAATAACTCAGATGTTTTTACCGACATTGATAACTATAAATCTGACACTAGTGATTATAATTATGAAGAAGATGTTATTGATGAGGAAGCACCTGAAACTCGCATCACTTATAATTCAAACGATCCTTGGGGGTATAATAGTAATAGCAGTGATGTAGTTATAAATGTAAACACATATCCAAACTGGGGGTTTTATAATGACTGGGGTTGGGATACGTATTATGGGTATAATTATAGACCTTGGTGGCGTCCTCGTTACTACAATAATTGGGGATACAATTCATTTTGGTCTCCATATGATTATGGTTTTTACAATTCAGGCTTTTATATAGGATGGAATAACAACAATTTTTATTGTCCTCCTTATTACAGAAACAACTTTTACGGTTCATACAACTATTACACACGTAGAGGTGCAAATCCTTACAGAGGGTATACCACTAGACGAAGAGGAGCTTTAGTTACTTCTAGAAGAGCATCTAACTCTTATATAAGAAACAATAGAAGTTCTTATAGCCGCCGAAATACCAGAAGCACTAGAGGTAGTAGTCGCACATACAATTCAACGAACAGAAGATCTACTAGAAACACCAGAGGATACAACACACGAAGAACCTCAAGAAGAACGGATGGTTACACTAGAGGAAATAGAACCTACAGAAGCTCAAGAAGTACTCGTAGCAGTAATTACAATACCAGAAGTAATAACAAAAGCTACAAAACTGGTGGGCATAAACCTACAAGATCATCATCTGTTAAAAGATCTACTAGAAGTTCAAGAAGTTATTCAACTCCTTCTAGAAGCACTCGTAGTTATTCAGCTCCTTCTAGAAGCAGCTCTAATAGAAGCTCTTCAAGTAGCAGGAGTTCAAGAAGTAGACGTAGATAAATTTAACCAACTTTATTAAATGAGTTTTTAAACTAATTACAAAGACATGAAAAAACTTTTAACTTATGCGATACTTATCGCAAGTGCTTATAATGCCTTTTCACAATCTTTAGGATATAATGATTTAGGTATTCTTTTTGCAAAAGATGATAATTTTGGGACGGCTCGTTTTGAAGCAATGAGTGGAGCTTTTGGAGCTCTTGGAGCAGATGTATCTGCTATAGGAATAAACCCAGCTGGTGGTGCCGTTGCAAAAAACAGTATTTTCTCTGCAACATTAAACAATCGAAATTCTGAAAATTTAGCATCTTATTATGGCAATACAGTTGGTACTCAAGATGATTTTTTAAATATTTCTCAAGCTGGAGCTATTTTATCTTTCGATACTGCACATAGTTCAGATTGGAATCGCTTTTCTTTAAACATTAACTACAGATTAAAGAGTGACTTTGAAGATTCATTTTCTTCAAGAGGTAATAGTGGGCAAGCTTTATTTAATGAACATCCTGATGACACAAGTAATCAATTTGATAAAGGTCAAGAACAACGATTTACGAATACTACTAGGGGAGAAAGTTCAATTTTAGAAATGGGATTCTCTGCTGTGCATCAAGATAAATTATTTGCGGGAGCCAGTATAAAATTCCACAGTTTTAAATTTGGTCAGATAACTAGGTTACGAGAAACCAATCAAGACACCAATGGAAACACTTTAAATGCTTTAAATGTTCAAGACAGTTATTTTGAGGGGAATGGTTTTTCTTTAAGTGCTGGTTTTATCTATAAGGTGAATCAAGCTTTTCGCTTTGGTTTAGCCTACGAAACTCCGACATGGTATCCTGAAATTTTTGAAGAAAGTAATTTAAATGTCTTTGATCCTAATAACTCTAGATACGATGATTGGTTGGGCTATACTGATATTTCTGCATCAAATCAGGCTACCGATGTTAATAGCGGAGAACAATTTGACACCAATATTTTTAGATTAAGAACCCCGAGCAGATTAACTGCCAGTGCTGCCTTAGTTTTTGGTAAGCAAGGTTTAATTAGTGCTGACTATACCTATAAAGACTACAGCGGAACCAAATATCAAGAAGATGATATGGCTTTTATCAATGTTAATCAAAATTTTAAAAATGATTTCAAAAACGTTCATGCAATAAACATTGGTACAGAGTGGCGTTTTGATCAAATGAGTATTAGAGGGGGGTATCATTTTGAACAAAACCCATTTAAAAACTCACAAAACAAAGACAATACCACAGGATACTCTTTAGGTATAGGATATAACTTTGGAGCTATGAAATTTGATTTAGCTTATCGCAAATCAGAAAACAACAGCCCATACAATATATATAATTCCCCTAATGTAAACGTTAATCCTATCGAATTAAACAACAATACAACTAGAATTTCTGGAACTATTACTTTTAGTTTATAGTTCAAAAAAATAAAAGAACAGAAAAGTCCTGCTTAGGCAGGACTTTTTATATATACATATATCAGTTTTTTACCGTAATTTTGCACTTCATTTTACAACCTATGAGTTCGATTAAAATAAACATACAAGAAACTAACAACGAAACAATACTTAAATTCATAAGTAACAAGATATTAGTAAATGGAGGCAGCTATGAATTTAACAACATAGATGAAGCTAAAAACTCACCATTAGTTCAACAACTATTTTACCTTCCTTTTGTAAAAAAAGTATTAGTTACGGCAAATTTTATCGCTATTCAACGATACGACATTGTTCAATGGGAAGATGTTGAGGAAGAAGTTAAAGAACAAATCCAAAACTACATTCAACAGGGAAATCCAATAGTTAAAGAGGAAGAGACGACTAAAAAAGACGCTATCGAGGTTTATGCTGAAGTCACACCAAATCCAGCTGTAATGAAATTTGGAACAAACAAAGCGCTAACCCAAACTGATGTTGAATTTAAAAACATTGATGAAGCAAGTAAATCTTCACCTTTAGCTCAAGCATTATTCAATTTTCCTTTTGTAAACGAAATCTTTATTTCTGAAAATTATATTTCGATTACCAAATATGATATGGTAGAATGGAATGAAGTATACCAAGAAGTACGAACTTTTATTCGTGGATATCTTCAAGAAGGTAAAAAAATAATATCAGAACTTCCTCAAAAACAAACTAAACAAAATGTTGAAATCCCTAAGGAAAACTTATCTGATACTGAAGCAAAAATTGTTGATATATTAGATGAATATATAAAACCAGCCGTAGCTTCTGATGGAGGAAACATTGCCTTTCAGTCTTATGATGAAAACTCCAAACGAGTGAGCGTTATTTTACAAGGAGCATGTAGTGGTTGTCCATCTTCTACTGTGACATTAAAAAATGGTATTGAAACTATGCTAAAAGAAATGTTGCCAAATCAAATTAATGAAGTAATTGCTATTAACGGATAATTTTACACTTAAAACAATCAGTTTTTTATGTCTGAACAAGTAAAGCCTTATAAAAATTCCGAATTAGGAAAAAAAGAGCAAGTAGCTCAAATGTTTGATAATATATCTAAAGATTATGACGGCTTAAATCGTGTAATTTCTTTGGGTATTGATGTTAGCTGGAGAAAAAAAGTAGTAAAGTTAGTCGGAGAAAATAATCCAAAACAAATATTAGATATTGCTACAGGAACAGGTGACCTTGCAATAATGATGGCAGAATTAAATTCTGAAAGAATTGTTGGGTTAGATATTTCTGAAGGAATGCTGAATGTAGGTAAACAAAAAATCAAGAAAGTTAACTTATCTAAAAAGATAAAAATGGTAGTAGGTGATAGTGAAAACATTCCATTTGACGACAATACTTTCGATGCTATAACAGTTTCTTTTGGGGTCCGTAACTTTGAAAACTTAGACAAGGGTTTAAAAGAAATACTACGTGTTTTGAAACCAGGCGGTAAATTTGTTGTTCTAGAAACTTCAAATCCCACGAAGTTTCCATTTAAACAAGGGTACAAATTTTATACAAACTTTATATTACCTATAATTGGTAAACTTTTCTCCAAAGACAAAGTTGCATACTCTTATTTATCAAAAAGTGCAAATTCTTTTCCTTTTGGAGAAGCTTTCAACAATATTTTACGAAAAAATGGGTTTAAGAATGCAAAGAATTTACCTGTAACTTTTGGAGTTGCATCAATTTATACAGCTTTAAAATAATATGTTTAAAAATATCTTATTATTCGTTTTAGTAGTCTTAGTATTAACACCTATAACTGCTTTTAGTCAATCAGAGAAAGTGCTAAACCTTCCTAGTTTTGATAAACCTTTATTTCATTATGGTTTTTATTTAGGACTAAATAACAACAGTTATAAAGTTTCATATAAACCTAGTACTATAAACTCACCTGACATAACAGTAAACTCATCTGTTGGTTTTAACGTTGGTTTAATAGCAGACTTAAAAGTACACAATAACATCAACTTGCGTTTTGAACCAGGACTTATGTCTAACACGAAAACTTTAGTTTTTAATCACATTGGTGGCACTAACGAAAATACAAAAACAAGAGAAGTTGGAGCTACATTCCTTCACTTACCAGTGATTTTAAAACTAAGTGCTAATAGACTTAATAATATAAGACCTTATGTACTTGGTGGCCTTTCTTTTGATTATAACTTTTCAAGCAACGAAACTAGTGATGATGATAATTTTGCTGGAAAATTTAGAACTACAACTGGAAATTTCATGTATGAAATAGGGATAGGAGTAGATTTGTATTTAAATTATTTTAAATTCTCACCTTCTATTCGTGGTGTATTCGCCATAAATAATGAAATTAAATATGATAAAACCTCTCCTAGTCAGTGGACTGACCCTATTGACTTTCTTGGAACCAGAGGTATATTTTTACATTTATCATTCGAATAGTTTACTTTACTATAAAAAATAAATGGCTTCCAATGGAAGCCATTTTTTTAAAAGAAAATTCTTTCTTTTAACCTTATTAGATAGAAGTCCCCCGAAATCTATCAATTATATGACACAGTCACACTATATAAAGTCACATATTTTTTTAAAAAAAATAAAGACTACCAAATTTGATAGTCTTTATAGTGTAAAGATTTACTTTACTATTTAGATAGAAGTCCCCCGAAATCTATCATTAACATTATCTATAACAATAGTTTATACTTTACAAATATATAACTATTTTTTTACATCCGATTATTTTACAAAAACTATTTTACTGTTAACCACATCTTTAATTGGCAATACAATGTTACCATTTGAAGTATTAAGAGTCATACAAATATTATCTATTGCTATAACTACTCCTTCTATATCATCAATAATTACTCTTTGACCTATTCCTATATTCTTCCTAGAATAATAGCCAAACAGTAATCTTGTTATTACATCTTTTGCACCAAGTCCAAAAGCGATTGTAAACGCTAGTAAGACAGAACCAATTACTAATGTTAAATTACTTTTTATAACTGAAGTATCAACACCTGCTTGATCTAGAGCTGTAATAGACAGGAAAACCACGATTAAATAAAAAGCAATATTACCAACCAAGTTCCCACCGGATATTTCAAGAGATTTAAACATTGATTGAACTGCTTTTTTAACCATAGTACCTAAGTATGCACCAGCAACAAAAATCCCAAGTGCTGTTAATAATTTTGGCAGATAAGCGAAGAAACTTTTAATTCCTTCAGAAACAGCTACTATGCCGAAAATACTTGACCCAGCCATTACAAAAATCAAAATTAAAAACCACTTAAGTATTCCTAAGATAATTTTGGTTAAAACAATATTTATAGTGGAATTTCCAAAAATTTCAGTTTTGCTTAATTTTTTAGACCATTCATCTATTTTAGTTTTAGCTAATGCTTTTCGTATGACATATAAAAATACTTTTATAAATAGCCATGCAATTACTATAAAACTAATGAAACCTAAGACAGTAGGTATAGACTCATTCAGGTCATTTAATATTTTTTTAAAAGGATTGAGGATATTCATTTGTAAAAAAATCATAGTAGTAATAGTTTAATTATAAAAGTTATTCAGTTTCTTTATTATCAGTTTTTTCAGGAGTACCACCTCCGTTTAATAGATCAGCTACAACATTAGGGTATTTAACCACAAATAAATCAGCTACATCTATAGAAAGCTTAATCATTGCCACATCATTGAGTACTTTTTCTTTAAGTATCTCTGGCAATTCTTCGTTATGTAATATTTTCTTAAATGGATTATCCATAATAATTACAACTCATTATACGTTTTTACGACTTTCTCTTTAGCTCGCTTCAAACGCATTTTAACAGCGCTTTCGCCTAACTCTAACACTCCTGATATTTCTTTTATACTCATATCATCTTGATATTTCATTAATAAAATGATTTTTTCAGAAGGTGGTATCATTTCGAGTACTTTAGCCAATTTTTCAGACTTTAACTCAAATAATGTGGCATCATCAATCTCATCAAACCCACTATCATCCTCTTTAATTTGGTCAGTTACTACTGTAACTTTTTCTTTTTCTTTGCACTATTCCTTTGAACATAATTTACGCAAAAATTATATGTAAATGAATATAACCAAGTAGAGAATTTAGATTTTCCTTTAAAAGTACGTAATTTTACAAATAAACGAATGAAAAGGTCGTGCGTTAAATCCTGTGCCTCCTCTTTACTCTTAGAGAAACCATAGCATTTATTATACACAACGCCAGCATACCTGTCATATAAAATAGCGAATAAATGAGTATCATTTTTCTCCACTATTTTTTTAACCAGATCTTCGTCACTTAATTTTGTAACATCAATACTTTTCAAAGGCTAAGTTTGATTATTGTTTGTTTAGACTTGTAGTTAAATAAGACACATTCTTTTTTAACAAGTCACTTTCATGTTTTTTATCTTACCAAAATTAACAATTCTTTAACAGTTAAAAGATTTAATTTAAAAAAAATAATAATTTTTGTAACATTTTTTAATAATGCTACGTATAAGTATATGTAGAGTGATTGATAATTATAAAAAAATAGTTTTTTTACATGAGACAACTTAAGATTACAAAGCAGGTTACCAATAGAGAAACTGCCTCATTAGATAAATATTTACAAGAAATAGGAAAAGTAGATTTAATTACTGCTGATGAAGAAGTAGAATTAGCTCAACGTATTAAAGCTGGAGATCAAAGAGCTTTAGAAAAGTTAACAAAGGCAAATTTACGTTTTGTGGTGTCTGTAGCTAAACAATATCAAAATCAAGGGTTAACTCTCCCTGATTTAATTAATGAAGGTAATTTAGGTTTAATTAAAGCGGCAAAACGTTTTGATGAAACTAGAGGATTCAAATTTATCTCGTATGCTGTATGGTGGATTCGTCAATCTATCTTACAAGCACTAGCTGAACAATCTCGTATTGTGCGTTTACCTTTAAATAAAATTGGGTCTATTAACAAAATTAATAAAATGTATGCTTTCTTAGAGCAAGAAAATGAGCGCCCTCCAAGTGCTGAAGAAATCGCTAAGAAATTAGACATGACGGTTAATGACGTTAAAGAATCAATGAAGAATTCAGGTCGTCACGTTTCAATGGATGCTCCTTTAATTGAAGGTGAAGACTCTAATTTATATGATGTATTAAATTCTGGTGAATCTCCAAACCCAGATAGAACATTATTACATGAATCATTACGTATCGAAATTAATCGTGCCCTAGAAACTTTAACTCCTCGTGAAGCTGACGTTGTTAAATTGTATTTCGGCTTGGGTGAACATCAACCAATGACATTAGAAGAGATTGGTGAAACTTTCGATTTAACGCGTGAGCGAGTTCGTCAAATTAAAGAAAAAGCAATTAGAAGGTTAAAACATACGTCTCGTAGTAAAATTTTAATGACTTACTTAGGTTAATAATACATACAATAACCAATAGTTATTTCAACTATTCGTTTTTGATTAAAAAAGAAAACTCTTGAAATATCAAGAGTTTTCTTTTTTAGTTATAGCGCTTGCCAGTTTTAACTATATTTGCATCACAACACAACTAACAAATACATTTAATGGAAAAACTTATTGCTCCTTCAGTTTTAGCCGCTGATTTTGGAAACCTACAGCGTGATATAGAAATGGTTAACAACAGCGAAGCTGACTGGTTTCATATAGATATTATGGACGGAGTTTTCGTTCCAAATATTTCATTTGGAATGCCAGTACTAAAATCAATAGTACAGCATGCTAAAAAAACGATTGATGTACATTTAATGATTGTAGATCCAGATAGGTATATTGAGACTTTTGCAAATTTAGGTGCCAATATAATTACAGTACATTATGAAGCTTGTACTCATTTGCATAGAACAGTACAAGCTATAAAAGCTACTGGAATGAAAGCTGGAGTAGCTTTAAACCCACATACTCCTATTGCAGTTTTGGAAGACATCATTCAAGATTTAGATTTGGTATGCATTATGAGTGTTAACCCAGGGTTTGGTGGACAATCTTTTATTGAAAACACATATAAAAAAGTGCAACAATTAAAAAATCTTATTGAATTTAACAACGCCTCAACTTTAATTGAAATTGATGGAGGAGTAACTGATAAAAATGCCAATAAACTTATTGAAGCTGGTGCTGATGTTCTTGTTGCTGGTAGTTTTGTGTTTAAAAGTGAAACCCCGTTAGAAACTATTGGAAATTTAAAAAATATTGTCAATTAATTTTTAAATTAGTAAAAAAGCGGTAAAATTAATTTTTACCGCTTTTTTATTGATTATATTGTTCTAATAAAATTGTACTGGATCTATAGTAGTTTTTGTTAGTGATACATATTTTCAAATATTTTTATTTTAAAAATTAGTACTTTTACGGAAAAGCCAACAAATTTTGATAGAAGAATTAAAAAACAATTACGGTTATTTATTTGAAGAAGCTTTATTAGAAGAAATAAATGACATAGCTATTTTAAAAGAATTTAAAGCTGATGTTACCATCATTGAAACAGAAAGCTACATAGTTTCGATTCCTCTATTATTAAGTGGTGCTATTAAAGTTTTAAGGGAAGATGAAAATGGAGATGAATTAGTTTTATATTATTTAGAAAAGGGAGATACCTGTGCAACCACATTATCTTGTTGTATGGGACAAACTAAAAGTAAAATAAGAGCTGTCTCTGAAACTGACGTTACATTATTAATGATTCCTAAACAAAAAATGTCAGAATGGCTAAGTAAATATAAAAGTTGGCAAGAATATATTTTACAAAGCTACCATAATAGATTACAAGAATTTATAGAAGCCGTTGATACCATTGCATTTTTAAACATGGATCAACGCTTACTAAAATATTTACGAGATAAAGCTTTAGTAAATCATAATGATACAATAAGTGTCACTCATCAACAAATCGCCAACGATCTTCATACCTCTAGAGTAGTTATTTCAAGGCTTTTAAAATCTTTAGAAAAGCAATCAATAATTGAGCTACAGCGAAACCTAATAAAGATTCTTGAAATTTAATATAAATTACAATTATTTCTTTCTAAAACTATTCTGAGCAATAATAAAAAACACTCTGAAAATTAAGAATCAGATACATGTCAATAATTAGTCAGCACTATTCACATATCAGTATCTCTTAATAAAAGTCTCTAAATAATTCAAAATATTATTATAAAACTCTCCTTAGTTCTTCTGTAGAGAGAACAACTACTAAGTTCACTTATCAGAAAGCTTATAAATTACCAGTTAATTTGGGGAATCTTAAACAACGTATTTAATGATTCAATGGATTATTTATTTTGAAAATTAACAGCTTTAAACCTTCTCTGAAAATTATTTTATTTTTTAATTCAACACAAAAACACCTAACAATCATATGTAACCGAAAAACTAATACTTATATACGATTCTATATATATAATAAAAAGTTAAAAATAAAGAGTAAAAGCTTTGACAAAGAATGTATTATTATTAATGTTTTATTCCGTGTACAGGACTGTTTTGTGATACTATATATTCTTCATTAAAAAGAGAAAAGCAACAGAAACTATTCTGTTGCTTTTATAGTGACCCAGGAAGGACTCGAACCCTCATCGTCAGAGCCGAAATCTGATGTTCTATCCAATTGAACTACAAGGTCAAAAAAATTATGAAAGTTTTGTTTTTACAATTCCTGATATAATTTTACCGTCAGCTTGCCCAGCTAACTTTTGCGATACAATTCCCATTACTTTCCCCATATCTTTCATTCCTTCAGCACCAACTTGATTTATAGTAGCTACAACCACTTTTTCAATTTCAACTTCACTTAAGGCTTCTGGTAAAAATTGTTCTAACACTTTAGCTTCCGCTAATTCTGGTTCAGCCAAATCTAGCCTATCTTGGTCAGTAAAAACTTTCGCACTGTCTTTACGTTGCTTAACTTGTTTTTGAATTATTTTCATTTCTTCTTCAGAAGACAATTCATTTGCTCCGCCTTGTGTGTTTGCAAGCATAAAAGCTGATTTTAAAGCTCTTAAAGCTGCCAAAGCTACTGTGTCTTTAGACTTCATAGCTTCTTTCATTTTATTTATTACCTCTTGCTGTACACCCATTTATTTTAGTTTTTTTAAAGTAATTTTATGATTAATCTACATTATCATGTAAAAATGAGTTATTAGATTGTAAGAAATCATTATTATCGGTATTCAATGCTGTATCAGACTTACTGATATCTTTATTAGTTTCAATATCTACACCTAACCTTTTATAAGCTGGTTGACGCTCAATTTCATCTATGTTTTTACTAACTTGATCAGCAAATTTATAGTTGAATCCTTTCATTTTTTCACGCCTCTCTTGTGCTTTTTTTTGCAACTCAGAGATTGTTAAACTTAAAGGAGTTACCTCGTCATTTGAACTATCAGTAATAGTTTTGTCTTCTGTTTTAGTTTTTACCTCAAAACGTAACGCTTCTTCAACTTCATTCTTAATTGTAGGTATGGAACTTTTTCCAATTGTAGGCTCAGCACTAAAATCATCTAAAACATAACGTTTTTGAATTTCTTTTACTCTAGGCTCAACCTCTTCTGCTTTTACCTCAATATTTTTAATATTTTCAGTTGTTTCAACAAAAGTTGAATTTGGTTTTACTTCTTCATATGAGCTCAAGGGTAAATCAAACAATAAATCTTGTTGAATATACTGTTGCTTCTCTTCTTTAGTTTCTTCTTTTACATCAGAAATATTTGTGATAATAAAATCTTCTTCAGAAATATTCTCTAGGGCAATCTCTTCATATACTACATCAATATTTTTTATAACATCAGTAGTGTCTATTATATCTATATTTGGTTTTACCTCTTCTTTTTCTTCTTCTAAAATATGAACAATTTTTTTCTCAGGTTTAGGAGTTAACGGCTGATTTATCGTTGCCGCTTTTTCTATTTTTTTTTCTTCAAAAGTGTAAGTTGCTTTTTGTTCATCTTCTAAAGTATGAACTATTTTTTTTACCTCAGTATTTGTTATATTACCTTGCTGATCAGCTGCAAAACCTGTTGCTACAATTGTTAACGATATGCCGTCTTCCAATGACTCATCTTCTCCTATCCCCATAATAATATTAGCATCAAACCCGGCTTCTTCTTGAATATGATCATTGATTTCACCTATCTCATCTAAAGTTACCTCATTAGCTCCAGAAACGATTAACAACAATACATTTTTAGCTCCTGTAATTTTATTATCATTTAATAAAGGAGAATCCAATGCCTTTACAATAGCATTTTTAGCTCTATTAGCACCTGTTTCTTTAGCTGACCCCATTATTGCAGTACCACTGTTAGACAACACTGTTTTGGCATCATGTAAGTCAATATTTTGTTTATAGTGGTGTGTAATTACTTCTGCTATACCTTTAGCAGCTGTTGCTAACACCTCATCCGCTTTAGAAAATCCAGCTTTAAAACCTAAGTTTCCATAAACTTCACGTAATTTATTGTTGTTTATAACAATTAAAGAATCTACATTTTTTCGTAACTCATCAATACCTATTTGAGCCTGTTTTGAGCGCATTCTTCCTTCAAATTGAAATGGCATAGTAACGATTCCTACCGTTAATATATCCATGTCTTTTGCAATTTTAGCTATAATTGGAGCTGCTCCAGTACCAGTACCTCCTCCCATACCTGCGGTAATAAACACCATTTTAGTATGTGTGCTCAACATTTGTTGAATTTCTTGAATACTTTCAGCAGCCGCTTGTGCGCCTACTTCAGGGTTTGCTCCAGCTCCTAAACCAGATGTTAAGTGTGCCCCTAACTGGATTTTATTCGGTATTGGGCTGTTTTCTAAGGCTTGAGAATCAGTATTACAAATTACGAAATCTACTCCGTGAATTTGTTTACTATACATGTGATTTACAGCATTACTTCCTCCCCCACCAACACCAATTACTTTAATGGCATTCGATTGTGTTTTAGGCATGTCGAATGAAATGTTATCAAATTCTGCGCTCATAATAACTTTCCTTTTATTAAATTTTTGTTTACTACTCTCCTATTCAGGGGCATAGGAGTATTTCTTATATAATTAATTATTCTGCATTATCTAAAAACTCTTTGAATCGTTCTGTAAACTTTTCAAAAAAGGACTTAGATTTATGTGTCTTTCTTTTATTCTCTACAACAGGTTCTTCCTCTTGTTCTACTTCGTCTTTTATTATTTCTCTCTCAAAAATCGGTTGTTCAACAATTTCTTCTTCCTCCTTTTCTTCTTCTTCTTTTCTTTGTTTTTCTAGACCTTCCATTAGTAAACCTACAGCTGTAGCATAAGCTGGACTAGATAAAACATCATCAGAATCACCAGCTAAATGCTCATTAGGATAACCTATTCGTACATCCATACCTGTGATATACTCAACTAACTGACGCAAATGTTTTAACTGTGAACCTCCACCAGTAAGAACAATACCTGCTATTAATTTTCCTTTTTGAGTTTCGTGTCCATAATTTTTTATCTCCAGATATACATGCTCTATAATTTCTTGAACGCGAGCATGAATTATCTTGGATAGATTTTTTAATGTGATTTCTTTAGGCTCTCTTCCTCTTAAACCAGGAATAGAAACAATTTCTGTTTCTTTATTTTCTCCAGGCCATGCTGACCCAAATTTAGTTTTTAATAATTCGGCTTGCTTTTCTATAATTGAGCAACCTTCTTTTATATCTTCAGTAATCACATTTCCTCCAAATGGTACTACTGCTGTATGCCTAATAATACCATCTTTAAAAATAGCTAAATCAGTTGTTCCTCCACCTATATCTATTAAAGCTACTCCAGCTTCTTTTTCTTCCTGACTTAAAACGGCAGACGCTGATGCTAATGGCTCAAGAGTTATATCTGATAAACTTAACCCTGCACTTTTTACACATCTTCCAATATTTCTTATAGAAGACACCTGTCCAACAACAACATGAAAGTTAGCTTCCAGCCTTCCTCCGTACATGCCAATAGGCTCTTTAATGTCTGACTGGCTATCAACTTTATATTCTTGAGGTAATACATGAATTATCTCCTCACCAGGTAACATTACCAATTTGTGTACTTGCCCTACTAAGTTTTCTATATCTAATTCATCTATTACTTCATCTGACTTTTCTCTTGTTATGTAATCACTATGATGTAAACTACGAATATGCTGCCCAGCAATCCCAACAACAACATCTTCTATTTGTTGACCAGAAACACTCTGAGCTTCGTCTACAGCTTGCTGAATAGACTGAATTGTTTGCGTTATATTATTTACCACACCTCGTTTTACACCTAAACTTTTCGCTTTACCAATACCTAAAACTTCCAGTTTTCCATATTCGTTTTTACGACCAATCATGGCAACAATTTTGGTTGTACCAATATCTAACCCAACTGCTATTTTATTGTTTTCCATCTTGATTTTGTTTTGTGCACACAACTTGATTGTGATATTTTAAATTTATTTCTTTATACTTTTTTATAGAACCATCTATTAAGGCTTTGTTATAAAATGCTTTAAGTTTTTTAAATTTAACTTTTACATCTTTAAGCTTCCCAAAAATTATTTTATAGCTTCCAGTACGAACAGTAAAAACAAATTCGTTTTGAGCATTTTTTTCAATAGCGATGATTTCTTTGGTAAAAAAATCATCTTTTGAAATTGTTGTTATTAACTGAATTAATTCTTTTATTTCTTCAGTATTTTTAATACCAGAAGCTAAAGGTACACGAGCCGAAAAATTTGCTGACAAAGGCATCTTAACACCATACTTATCAACATAATAGACCGTACTTTTATCAACAACTCGAACTATTGGTTTTCGTTGTTTTATAATTGTTTTCAACATCCCATCTATAGTTAAAAAAACAGTTGCTTTTTCTACATATGGGCTTGCTGAAACATTAGTTTCTAGAAAGTGTAAATCTACTATTCTTTTTGGTTGATTTTTAACAAATTCTTGACTTTGTATTAACAATTTATCAACTGCTTTGTGCGTCAAGAAGTTATTATCTCCCGCCTCAAATTCAACAATAGTATTTTTTACTTTTTTCGCACCATTTCTACTAGAAGTAAACCCGTACAAAAAAAACAAAATCACTACTAAAATCACTAATGATATGTAGGGTAGTATTTTTTTCACCTTTTAAATCTTATACTTTTGTTCTAATTTAATTTTAACATCATTTACTAACAAACCTATATCTCCGGCCCCAATCATTACAATTATTTTTGCATCAGATTTTAGAACGTCTTGAACAATCTTTTGTTTTGTTGTTAACTTTTTATTTTCAAGAGACATTTTATCTAATAACCATGATGATGTAACTCCCTTTATTGGCAACTCTCTGGCAGGGTATATATCTAACATTAAAACCTCATCAAACTTAGAAAGTGCCTTAGAAAAATCACTTGAAAAATCTTGTGTTCTACTGAACAAGTGTGGCTGAAAAACTGCTAATACTTTTTCAGTAGGATACATTTCTCTTATAGATTCTTCTACTGCATTTATTTCAGTAGGATGATGTGCATAGTCATCAATCAACACAACACTTTTGGTTTTTAACTTATATGAAAATCTTCTTTGAACTCCCTTGAATGTTTTCAATTGTTGCTTTATTACTTCTAAAGGAACACCATACACATCTGCCATAGCTAATGCCGCTATAGCATTCAATAAGTTATGCTTACCAGGCAAATAAAACTCTATATTCTCCAATAAACTAGTTGGTGTTTTTATACTAAAAACATACACACCATCATTTATTTTAACATTAAAAGCCATGTAATCTGCCTCCTCATTTACAGCATATGTTAACCCTTCAATAGGTAAACCTTTTGCTACAATTAATGTATCAGTAACTTTGTTAGCAAACTCTCTAAATGACTGCTCTAAAGCATCAGCCTCACCATAAATATCTAAATGATCTGCATCCATAGAAGTTATACAGGCTATATTTGGTGACAACTTTAAAAATGATCTATCAAATTCATCTGCCTCTACCACAGAAACCTCATCTCCTCCTAAAATCAAATTTGAATTATAATTCTCAGCCATTCCTCCTAAAAATGATGTAGCCTTTACTGGTTGCATTATATGACCCAAAATCGAAGAAGTTGTTGTTTTCCCATGAGTACCAGCCACACCTAAACAAAAAGAATTTCTTGTAATTTCCCCTAATATCTCTGCCCTCTTTAAAACAACAAAACCGTTGTTTTTAAAATACGTAAGCTCGTTATGCTTATCAGAAACTGCAGGTGTATAAACCACAACTGTTTTTTCCTTATCCAAAAAAGACAACGGAATATTTTTAACAGCGTCATCAAAATGAATTTGTACTCCTATCTTTTTCAATGAATTAGTAATTGGGGTATCTACCTTATCATAACCAGCTACTATTTTACCATTTGCACAAAAATAACGAGCAATAGCACTCATTCCAATACCACCAACTCCTATAAAATATACATTATGTATCTTATTTAAATTCATCTACTCCTTAAAATGGATTATTTTCTCTATTTCGTTTACAATATCATTCGTTGCATTAGGCAATGCTAGAGTTTTAATATTCTCGCTTAAACTTTCTTGTTTCCCCTTATCTTTCAATAATGTTTCCAATACAATTGGAAATGTATCTAACTCACTTTCTTTTACCAAAATCGCTCCATGTTTATCTACAATAGCTTTAGCATTTTTGGTTTGATGATCTTCAGCCACATTTGGAGAAGGTACAAAAACTGTAGGCTTACCTACTATACATAACTCTGAAACTGAACTTGCCCCTGCTCTTGAAACAATAAAATCAGAAGCAGCATATGCCAAATCCATCCTATTCAAGAACTGATGTACCTGAACATCCTCATTTGAATCATATTTTTTATACTCATTATAATACAATTTTCCACATTGCCATATAACCTGAATATTATTGTCTTTAAGGAAAACTAATTGAGATTTTATCAATTCATTTATTCTTCTCGCTCCCAAACTCCCACCTAAAACCAATAGTGTTTTCTTGTTTGTTTTTAACTTAAAAAACTTTTTGCCTTTTTCGGTTTTCGAGTGAATAAACAATAAATCTTGTCTAACAGGATTTCCTGTTTTTATAATTTTATCAGATGGAAAAAAACGCTCAAGATTATCATATGCTACACATATTCTTTGTGTTTTTTTACCTAATAATTTATTTGTTATCCCAGGATAAGAATTTTGCTCCTGAATTAATGTAGGAACCCCTTTCCTAGCAGCAACTATTAACGTAGGACCACTCGCAAACCCTCCAGTACCTATTGCAACATCTGGTTTAAATTTTCTTACAATACTATTTGCCTTCCATAAACTACTCAATAACTTAAAAGGAAATATTAAATTTTTTAAAGTCAACTTACGCTGTATTCCAGAAATCCACAACCCTTTTATTTCATAACCAGCTTGAGGGACTTTTTCCATCTCCATTTTATCTTTAGCTCCTACAAACAAAATACTAGCATCAGGATACCTAAGCTTAATTTCATTAGCAATAGCAATAGCAGGGTAAATATGCCCCCCTGTTCCTCCTCCACTTATTATAACCTTAATCGATTGTTTCATGTAAAATATCTAAAGGATTATCATCTAATATTGTTTCTTCAGTCTCATTCTTTGAGGCACTCACACTTAATATCATCCCTAAGGCAAAACAAGTCATCCATATTGAGGTACCTCCACTACTAATTAAAGGTAATGTTTGGCCAGTTACTGGTAAAATATTTACAGCTACAGCCATATTAATCATGGCTTGAAATACAATTGGAACACCAACGCCAATCACCATTAATGTTGCAAAAATTGTAGTCGCTTTTTTTGCTGTAATAAGTATCCTAAACAACAATAAAAAGTAAATAAAAACCACTAAAATCGCCCCCAACAAACCATATTCTTCTACAATTATTGCATAAATAAAATCTGATGATGATTGTGGTAGAAAATTTTTCTGCACACTTTTACCTGGCCCTTTCCCTATTGCTCCTCCAGTAGCTATTGCTATTTTTGCTTTTTCAACCTGATAACTCTCAGCTCCTTCTGACTTTGAAAAGCTCTCTAACCTACTTTGCCACGTATTCACGCGGTTAGGCATAGCATCAGGAAATGCTTTTGCTACCAATATAAAAAACAGTAAAGAAAACAAACCCATCCCCAAGATATAACCTATATACCTTAAAGGGTACCCACCTATGAATACCAATAACAGAATCATAGTAAAAAACATAGCTGTAGTTGAAAAATTTGCTGGTAACACTAGTAGTAAAACCAATCCAACCGGTAACCACAACTGCAACAAACTATCTTTAAACTGTATTTGTTTTTCTTTATTTCTAGCTAAATACCTCGCAACATACACCATCAAAACCAACCCTGCCAATGTTGAAGTTTGAAACCCTATACCAACAAAAGGTATATGAATCCACCTACTAGCATTTGCCCCCTCAATAACAGTACCTTGTGCCATTGTAAAAATTAACAACAATATTACTATTGGAAGCATTAATGCTGAACCACCACTAAAATACCTGTAAGGAACTTTATGTACTCCATAAATAACAGCAAAACCAGTAATTAATAAAACAACATGCTTTATCAGATGCCCTATAGTTGAACCATTACCAACAACATATACTAAATTTGTACTAGCACTGTAAACCGGCATGAATGAAAATATCGCCAGTACAGTAACGATAGCCCAAATTGCTCTATCTCCTTTTATATGTTGAAAAATGGATTTCATTGTACTATTTAACTCTTTATTTTTCTTAATCTATAAACTCTTGACTGCTTCTTTAAATTTTATTCCCCTATCTTCATAGCTATCAAATAAATCAAAACTAGCGCATGCCGGCGATAACAAAACAGTATCTCCTTTCTGAGCTATTTTATGTGCTACTTTAACTGCTTCTTCTGCCCCGGCTGTTTGCACTAAAACATCAACTACATTCTCAAAGGTTTCAATAATCTTCTGGTTATCTAATCCCAAACAAACAATACCCTTTACTTTCTCTCTTACCAATGGTAATAAATCCGCATAATCATTCCCTTTATCTACCCCTCCTACAATCCAAACAGTTGCACCATCCATACACTCTAAGGCATAATACGTTGCATTCACATTAGTTGCTTTACTATCATTTACATACTGAACCCCATTAATTTTTTGCACATTCTCTAAACGATGTTCAACACCTTCAAAATCTGATAAGCTTTCAGCAATGGTTTCTTTTCTTACTTTCAACAACCTTGCCGCCATAGCAGAAGCCATCGCGTTTTTTGCATTATGCTTACCTTGCAATTTCAAATCTGTAACACTCATTAGAACCTCTTCTTTATTTAATTTCATTATTATTTTATCTTTTCTTAAAAAAACACCGTAATCCAAATTTTCTTTTAAAGAAAAAGGGACTAATGTTGCTTTTGTTATGTTATTATCCAACCAATTAGTGATTACTTTATCATCAGCGTCATATATTAAAAAATCTTTTTCTGTTTGATTTTTTGTTATTTTAAACTTTGATGCTATGTACTTATCAAAATCATTATCGTACCTATCTAAATGATCAGGAGTTATATTTGTTATTACAGCTATATGAGGCTTAAATTTATCAACACCATCTAATTGAAAACTACTCAACTCTAGCACATATTGATCATAATTATACTCTACTAGTTGCTTTGCAAAACTATCACCAATATTACCCGCTACACCAACATTGAAACCTGCCTTTTCCAACAAGTAATGCGTAATCAAAGTAGTAGTAGTTTTTCCGTTTGAACCTGTTATTCCAACAATCATTGCTTGAGTAAACTCATTTGCAAATTCTATTTCAGAAATAACCAAAATATTTTTTTCTTTTAATTCTTTAACCAAAGGAACATTGTCAGGAATCCCAGGGCTTTTCATTACCACATCAGCAGAAAAAATTTTAGACCTTGTATGCTCACCATCTTCAAATTCGATAACATTATTTAAAAGAACACTTTTATATTTCTCAGCTATCGTTCCTTTATCCGTGACAAAAACCTCATACCCTTTTAGCTTTCCCAAAAGAGCAGTTCCAACACCACTTTCTCCACCGCCTAAAACCACTAATCTCTTCATCTATCTTAGTTTCAACGTTACAATAGCAAATACTGCCAACAAAATACCTACAATCCAAAATCGAGTTACAATCTTACTTTCATGAAACCCGCTCTTTTGGTAATGATGATGAATGGGTGACATCTTAAAAATTCTTCTACCCTCCCCAAATTTCTTCTTCGTATATTTAAAATAAGATACCTGAAGAATTACTGATAAATTCTCAATCACAAAAACTCCTGCCAAAATAGGTAGTAGTAACTCCTTACGAATAGCAATGGCAATTACCGCAATAATACCTCCAATAGTTAAACTACCAGTATCTCCCATAAATACTTGAGCCGGATAAGTATTGTACCATAAAAAACCTATCAAAGCTCCAGCAAAAGCTAAAATAAAAACTGTCATTTCTCCTGACTTCGGTATATACATCACATCTAAATAGTCTGCAAAAATTATATTCCCAGACACCCATGCAAAAATTGCCAATGTTATAACCATTATTGCCGAAGTACCTGCTGCTAAACCATCAATACCATCTGTTAAATTTGCCCCGTTAGAAATCCCTGTTACAATAAAAACCACAACAAAAATGAATACTATCCAACCATATTTTCTATAACCTTCCCCTAAAAAACTTAATGCCTTTGCATAATCTAATTCATTATCTTTCAAAAAAGGAACTGTTGATTTTGTAGATTTATGAGCCACTCCAAAAACTTTCTTTTTACCATTTTCCTGGACAATTTGCTCCTCTACAGGTAACTGCTCTTTTATGGTTACATCTGGGTGAAAATAAAGCATTGCCCCTACAATTATACCTAGACCAACCTGACCTAAAACCTTAAACTTACCTTTCAACCCTCCTTTATCTTTTTTAAATACTTTTATATAATCATCCGCAAAACCAATAAACCCCATCCACAAAGTAGTTATGAGTAAAATTATGATGTAGATATTCTCTAGCTTAGCTAATAATAATACCGGTATTAAAGTTGCTAAAATTATAATAATCCCTCCCATGGTTGGAGTTCCCGACTTTTGAGCCTGACCTTCCAAACCTAGATCACGAACAGTTTCTCCAACTTGTTGTTTTCTTAAAAAGTTTATGATTTTTTTTCCAAAAATCATTGATATCAATAACGATAGAATAAATGCAGATGCAGCACGAAATGTTATAAACTGAAACACACTTGCACCAGTTAGATTGAATTCCTTTTCTAAATATTCAAAAATATAATACAACATTCGTTATGATTTTTTTAATTGATTAAAACAACTTATCACTTCTTCTAAATCATCAAAATGATTTCTTACACCATTTATCTCTTGATAATTTTCATGCCCTTTTCCAGCTATCAAAATTATATCACCAGGTTTTGACAATTTGCAAGCTGTTTTTATAGCCTGTCTACGATCTAAAACAGATACCGTTTTTTTATAATTTTCAGCTGAAACCCCATTCTCCATCTCATCAATTATTACTTGCGGATCTTCAGTTCTTGGATTATCTGAAGTAAATACTACCTGCGTACTTAATTGAGAGGCTATATTTGCCATTTTAGGCCTCTTAGCCCTATCTCTATCTCCACCACATCCAATAACAGTTATTACTTGCTCATTTCCTGTTCTTATATCATTAACCGTTTGCAAAACATTTTTTAAAGCATCTGGCGTATGTGCATAATCTACAATTCCCGTAACCTTATCTTCTGAAACCGCATACTGAAAACGCCCGCTAACACTCTCCAAATCACTCAACAACCTTAAAGTCTCAATATTCTCTAAGCCTAATAAATTTGCCACCCCATATATAGCCAACAAGTTATACGCATTGAAAACACCTATTAACTTTGTCCAAACTTCAATTCCATTAATAGTCAACAGACTTCCTGAAAAACTTTTTTCTAAAACTTTCGCTTTAAAATCAGCTAATGTTTTTAAAGCATACGTATGTTTTTGAGCCTTACAATTCTGTAACATTACTTGTCCGTTTTTATCATCAATATTCACCAAGGCAAATGATGACTTAGGCAATGAATCAAAAAAACTTTTTTTAACATCTCTATACTCAGCAAAAGTCTCATGATAATCTAAATGATCATGAGATAAATTTGTAAACACCCCTCCAACAAAATCTAATCCTTCTGTTCTTTTTTGATGAATCCCATGTGAACTCACCTCCATAAAACAGTATTCAACACCCTCTTCCACCATTTCAGCCAAATACTTATTAATCATCACTGAATTTGGTGTAGTATGTGTTGCTTTATATTCTTTATTATCAACCACAACTTTAACTGTAGACAATAAACCTATTTTATATTCAGCTTTTTTAAACAATTGACACAAAAGCGAAGCTATAGTTGTTTTACCGTTTGTACCAGTTACCCCTATTAATTTCAATTTTCTTGAAGGGTTTTCATAAAAATTAGCAGAAATAATAGCCAAAGCAGTACTTGAATCATCTACCTCAACGTAAGTCACCTTCTCTTCTTTTACTTCTGGTATTTCTTCACAAACAACAACAGTCGCCCCTAACAAAACAGCATTACTTATAAACAAATGTCCATCTACCGACACTCCTCTCTGAGCAACAAAAAGGCCATTTTTCTTAACCTTCCTACTATCAAAATTAATCTCATTAACCCCTACATCTGTACTCCCAAAAATTGAGTTTACAGAAACCTTATACAATATGTCTTTTAAACTTTTCAACTATAATAATCTTAAATAAACAGTTGCTCCTTTTGATACTTTTACTCCCTTTTTTATAGACTGCTCAATTACTTTCCCCATCCCTGAAAACTTAACCTTCAACCCCATATTCTCTAGCAACGAAATAGCATCCATACCACTCATATTAACTACTTTTGGCATAATTGTTTTATACTTATCCAACTTCTTATAATAATCCTGATACTGCTTATCTATTTTCGCATAAGAAATAGTATCTGAAACTGATTGATTATTAATAGGTGTAGTAGTATAGATCTTCTGCGCAATCTCTTTAAACACTGGAGCAGCTACATCCGCTCCATAGTATCCCTTTTCTTTCTTAGGCTCATGAACCACTACAATACATGAATACTTAGGCTCTTTAGCTGGAAAAAACCCAGCAAAAGATGCTACATATTTTTTATCTGAATAATGCCCTGCTACTACTTTCCCATTTCTATCCTTATGTTTTGGAATGTATTTTTTTGCAGTACCTGTTTTTCCTGCCATCGAAAAATTGGAAGAATATATTTTTTTAGCAGTTCCTTTTATAACTACATTCTCCATTACTTTTCGAACCTTATCTAATGTTTTCTGAGAAGCTATTTTTTCTTTCAAAATTTCTGTACCAAAACTCTTATCAACTCTATTCCCTGTTCTTAACTCTTTAACAAAATAAGGCTTAACCAACTTCCCATTATTAGCTACTGCATTATAAAAAGCCAAGGTTTGCAATGGTGTTAGCGAAACACCATACCCCCAAGCCATCCACTCTAACGAAATAGGACTCCACCTTTTTTCTTTAGGGTCCGGTATATATGGTTTTCCTTCTCCTTTTATTTTTACCCCTGTTAATCTATCTAAACCAAAAGATTTAATCTTATTAATAAACTTTTTAGGGTTTTTATCATAATGCTTTCTTATTGTCTTCACAATTCCAACATTAGAAGAAACCTCAAAAACTCTAGCCAATGAGTCTTACCATACCCCCCATACTTACTATCCTCAACCTTTCTCTTATTAATAAATATTTTCCCTTTACCACAGTCAACCATGGAAGAAGTGTCAGCTACTTTATCATCCAAAGCAGCCATCAAACTAGCCAATTTAAATGTTGACCCAGGCTCATGACTTTCCCATACTGCATAATTTCTTTTCTCATAATACTTACCTTTTGACGTTCTACCTAAATTAGAAATTGCTTTAATTTTTCCTGTTGCCACCTCCATAACAACAGCACACCCATGTTCCGCGTCAAAATCCTCCAACCTTTTCAATAAAGCATGATGAGTTATATCTTGAATATTAACATCTATTGTTGTTATTACATCATGACCATCAACAGGTTCTTTCTCATTCACGTCATTAATAGGCTTCCATTGCCCTTTCGCTATTTTCTGTTTCAACCTCACCCCGTTCTTTCCTTCCATATAACCTGCAAACGCTCCTTCTATTCCAGCCCCTCCCCTATAGTCATCATAACCTATAGTTCTTTCAGCAATCTTACCTATAGGGTGCACCCTTACAGTTTCCTGTTCAGCAATAAATCCTCCCCTGTAAATACCCAAACGCAAAATTGGAAAGGTTTTTATTTTAGCATAATCATTATACCCTATATTCCTAGCTATCAACAAATAACGGTTTTTACGTTTTTTTGCATTTCGCAATTTTTTTTGATAATAATCTGCTGATTTCCCCAGCAATCCAGACAAAGACTCCGACAACCCTCTAATATTTTTTTCAAAAACACTAGATTTCACCGTCATTACATCCATTCTTATGGTAAATTTTGACATTGAAGTTGCCAATAAATTACCATCTGAAGCATACACGTTACCTCTATTTGCAAATATTGTATCGTTTCTAACTGTTTTTTCCTGAGACAACCTTTTATACTTATCCCCATCTATATACTGAAGTTTAAAAACCCTAAAAACAATAACCACAAAAAAAAGCGTCATTAAAACTACAACTACATAGAGTTTATTTAATATGCCTTTTTTTACCACCATTATTATTTATTCTTTTTTTAAGGTTACTTTAATTTTTTTTGGGGGAGTTTTTGCCGGCTTAAGTTTTTTTCCTTTCACCTTTTTTCGAATACTACTTTCTAACTTCATCCGCATTAAAATAGTACTCGTATCAACATTTTCTGCCCTTAACCGTCTCTTCTCCCTATTTAACTCTGCTATCTTCACCACTTTCGCATCTGCACTATGGGCACTTGAGATCATAATAAGCAACAGCGCTACAATAAAAACAAGTATTCTCCAATTCTTAAAAGCACTTTCATCAGTAAGAAAACTACCTCTTAAAACATCATAAATACTACTCCTAACCCTAGACATAAAAACTATTTTAGCGTTGCTATTCTTAACTTAGCGCTCCTAGCCCTGTTATTCTTTTTTATCTCCTCTCTTGAAGGAACAATCATCTTCCCAACTTTTTTAAGAGGAACACTAATATTCCCAAAAAAATCTTTCTCAGGCTCTCCACTAAACAAACCTGTTCTAATAAAGCGCTTCACCAACCTATCTTCTAATGAATGATAAGCTATAACACTTAATCTCCCCTCCTCATTCAACAACTGAGGCATTTGCTGCAAAAATTCTTTCAATACTTCCAACTCCTGATTCACCTCAATACGAATAGCTTGAAAAATTTGAGCTAAAATTTTATGTTCTTTTGCTTTTGGCAGAAACCTCTCCAAAACCTCCTTTAACTGAAAGCTAGTTCTTATCTCTTCTTCACCCCTTGCATCAACAATTGTCTTCGCCAGAGTTTTTGCATTCCTAAGCTCCCCATACAAAAACAACACATCTGCCAGCTCTTTTTCACCGTATTTATTAATTATTTTTTTCGCCGAAAGCTTTGATTTTTGATCCATCCTCATATCTAAATCAGCATCAAATCTTGTTGAAAAACCTCTTTCTGCAGCATCAAACTGATGAGAAGACACCCCTAAATCAGCCAACACACCATCAACCTTTCTAACTCCATAAAATCTCAAAAACCTTGATATAAACCTAAAATTCTCTCCTATCAACACAAATCGATCATCCTCAATCTTATTAGCATGCGCATCTGGATCTTGATCAAAAGCAAACAACCGACCTTTCTCCCCTAAACGACTTAAAATTTCACGAGAGTGACCACCTCCACCAAAAGTCACATCTACATACACCCCATCTTCTTTTATACCAAGCGCATCAACACTTTCCTTTAACAACACTGGACTATGATAATTCATCTATCTCTGTATTTCCCATCACCTCTTCTGCCAAATCAGCAAAATCAACAACAGCTTCATCAATTACTTTCTCGTACTCCCCTTTATCCCAAATCTCAATAATATTAACAGCAGAAGACAATACGAGCTCTTTACTCAAACCTGCAAACTGACACAAATCTTTCGGGATTAAAATTCTTCCAGAAGCATCAACCTCCACTATCTTTACCCCTGCAGTAAACCTCCTTATGAAATCATTATTTTTCTTAACAAACCGATTCAACTTATTCACTTTACTCATCACCAAATTCCACTCCTCCAAAGGATACAACTCCAAACACGACTGAAAAACAGATCGTTTAACCACAAAACCATCTTGCAACACCGAAGACAATTGCTTTTTAAAAGCAGACGAAATCATCAACCGCCCTTTAGCGTCCATCTTACACTCATATGTCCCAATTAGGTTTACCACTTAATAAATTGATAGTTTGCATCAAAAATACAAAAAAAACACCACTTTTTACCACATTAACCCACTTTGTTGATAAGTTTTACCACAACACTTAAAACACTGATAACAAACACATTTACACTAACCATCCTATTGAAAATAATAAAAATGAAAATGTGGTAAAAAAAAACTACATTTGTCGATAAGTCAAATCAAACTTTTTTATGACTGAATTTTTAAAAAAAGAAGGCAAATTTACATACGCAGAAGCTGGAGAAGGAACACCAATCATTGTTTTACACGGGCTCATGGGAGCATTGAGTAATTTTGACGCAACTTTTAGCTATTTATCAAAAAAAGGATATAAGGTTATTATGCCTGAACTCCCTTTATACTCTCTCCCCTTACTAAAAACAAATGTTAAAAATTTAGCTAATTTTTTACATGAGTTTATTGAATTTAAGAACTTAAAAGATGTTGTTTTATTAGGCAATTCATTAGGAGGACACATTGCTTTATACTATATTAAACACTACCCAAAAAACATTGCAGCTCTAGTGCTAACTGGTAGTTCTGGTTTATACGAAAATTCAATGGGAAACAATTACCCTAGACGAGGAGACAAAGAATTTGTTCGAAACAAAACCCGTAATGTTTTTTACAACCCTGAAATTGCCACAGATGAGCTTGTTGATCAAGTTTATGAAGTTATCAATGATAGAAACACTTTAATAAGAACATTAGCTATTGCTAAAAGTGCAGTAAGACATAACATGGCTAATGATTTACCCAACATGAACCAACCTACATGTTTAATTTGGGGAAAACAAGACACAGTAACACCTCCTGAGGTTGCTGAAGACTTTCATAAATTATTACCCAACTCCGATTTATATTGGATTGATAAATGTGGGCATGCCGCGATGATGGAAACTCCCGAAGAATTTAATCGTCTTTTAGAAGAATGGTTAACCAAACGAAATATATAATAAGCTATCTTTTTACATGAAAATCAAATCTGCTGATTTTATAATGAGTAACTCTAATGTTACCAAGGCCCCGAAAGATCGGCTTCCCGAATATGCTTTCATTGGTCGTTCTAATGTTGGAAAATCTTCATTAATTAATATGTTAATGGAGCGTAAAGATTTAGCTAAAATATCGGGGAAACCTGGAAAAACTCAACTTATTAATCACTTCAAGATTAATGGTGAATGGTTTTTAGTAGATTTACCTGGGTATGGTTATGCAAAAGTCTCTAAAAAGAAAAGAACGATTTTTCAATATTTTATTGAAAATTATTTTAAAGAAAGAGAACAATTGGTTTGCACCTTTGTTTTGATTGATAGTCGTCATGATCCGCAAAAAATAGACTTAGAGTTTATGCAGTTCCTTGGTAAAAATCAAATTCCTTTTTGTATTGTTTTTACAAAAGCAGACAAGTTAGGAAGCTCAAAATTAAACAAGCAAATCACTTCTTACAAAAAGAAACTTTTAAATACTTGGGAAACACTTCCCACTTCTTTCATAACATCATCTTCTACAGGACTTGGACGTGATGAGTTTTTAAGTTTTATTGAACAAGTAAACCAAGATGTAGCTGAGGATTTTAAATAACCCGTAACTACCTCAATTAATAAAATGCATTCAACTAAAGAAAGCCTTCAAGTTTTACACGAAGACAATCATTTAATAATTGTTAATAAACGCTCTGGAGACATTACTCAAGGTGATAAAACTGGTGATAAACCCTTAAGTGATGTTGTTAAAGAATATATTAAAAAGAAATACAACAAACCTGGCAATGTTTTTTTAGGGACGGTACACCGTTTGGACAGACCAACTTCTGGTGTAATTGTTTATGCTCGTACTTCGAAAGCTTTAGAAAGACTAAATAAAATGTTACGTGATAAAACAATAAGAAAAACATATTGGGCGGTTGTAAAACAACAGCCCCAAAAAGAACGCAACACTTTAATTAATTACCTTAAAAAAAACCCTAAAAACAATAAATCTTTAGCTTACGATAAAGAAATTAAGGAAAGTAAAAAAGCCATACTACATTACAAGACTATTAAGCGTTTAGACAATTACTCTTTATTAGAAATTGATTTAGAAACTGGTAGACACCATCAAATTAGGGTCCAACTTTCAAACATTGGAAGTCCTATAAAAGGAGATTTAAAATACGGTTTTAACAGAAGCAATAAAGATGGGAGCATTCATTTACATGCACGAAAAATTGAATTTACCCATCCTGTAAATAACGATTTGATCAAAATTGTAGCACCCACACCTTCAGATTCAATTTGGGATGCTTGCCTGTAATTTGTATATTTATACAAATTTAAACAATGAAAGCCTTTAAGTATTTATCTATTTTAGTTTTACCACTAACAGTATATATTTCTTTTACGCAAAATGGCTTATTAACTTTTTTACCTATAATTACATTTTTCGGGCTTGTCCCCTTTTTAGAGCTTTTTTTTTCTCCGGATAAAAGAAACCTAACAAAAGATCAAGAAGCCATAGAAAAAGAAAATAAGTTATATACTGGTATCTTATACTTCACCGTCCCTTTACAGTTATTATTTTTAGGATGGTTCTTCGTTATTATGCAAGAACCTAACCTTACACTTACAGATACTATTGGTAGAGTTTTCTCAATGGGCTTGATGTGTGGAGTTATAGGTATTAATGTTGGCCATGAACTTGGTCATCGCAACAATAGATTTGATGAATTATTAGGAGAAATTTTATTACTAACCTCTTTAAACACTCACTTTTTACCTTACCATAATGCTGGCCATCACTTTAACGTGGCAACCCCAAAAGATGCAGCTACTGCAAGAAAAAACGAAATAATTTATCTGTTTTGGTTTCGCTCTCATTTTCAAAGCTATTATCAAGCTTGGAAAACAGAAAACCTACGATTAAAAAATTGTGAAAAAAGCTGGTTTCACTATCAAAACAGAATGTTAATCTATACTTTTTGTAATATTGTTTTATTAGGTAGCTTATTCTTTTTTTTAGGATTAAAAATGCTTCTTACCTTTTTAAGTACAGCAATTATAGGAATTTTATTACTTGAAACTGTAAACTACATTGAACATTATGGACTAGTACGTAAGAAAAACAAAAGGGGGAGATATGAACGTGTTAAAATAACACATTCATGGAACTCTGATCATATAATTGGAAAATCAATGTTATTTAACTTATCTCGACATTCTGATCATCATTATAACGGAAGCAAACATTATCAACTATTAAAATCGTTACCTGAAAGCCCACAAATGCCAACTGGCTACCCTGGAATGATGTTACTAGCCCTATTTCCTCCATTGTGGTTCAAATTAATGAATAAAAAACTAGAAGAACTCTAACCAAAAATGAACATCCCTAAACTTATTCAGCATCAGAGAAAATTCTTTGCAAATCAAGAAACTAAAAATATTAACTACAGAAAAAACACCTTAAACCGCTTATTAAAAGAATTAATTAAAAGAGAAAGTGAAATTATTAAAGCATTATATGATGATTTTAAAAAACCTGAATATGAAGCAGTAATGACAGAAACATCTATTGTGATTTCTGAATTAAAGATGACCATTAAAAACATTCGTTCTTGGAGCAAACCTAAACGAGTTTTACCATCAATTTTAAACTTTCCTTCTTCTGCTAAGATATACAAAGAACCCTATGGAACAGTTTTAATTATTGCTCCTTGGAATTACCCATATCAATTAGCATTTTCTCCATTAATTGGAGCTATAGCCGCTGGAAACACAATTGTAGTTAAACCCTCAGAGCTTACACCTAATACTAGCAAAATAATAAAACAAATTATTGAAACAGTTTTTGCCCCCAACCATGTTGCTGTTATTGAAGGTGGCGTTACTGTTGCTCAGGAATTACTAGCTCAACGTTGGGATTATATCTTTTTTACCGGTAGTGTCCCTGTTGGTAAAATTGTTGCTAAAGCTGCTGCTGAACATTTAACTCCTGTAACACTAGAATTAGGAGGTAAAAGTCCATGTATTGTAGACAATACTGCTAATATTAAATTAGCCGCTAAACGAATTGTTTGGGGTAAATTTATTAACGGAGGACAAACCTGTATTGCTCCTGATTACTTATTAATTCATAAAACTGTTAAAGAAAGTTTTGTTGATTATTTTAGAGAAGAAATCTCAAAAGCTTATGGTAAAAACCCTAACGAATCTCCAGATTACCCACGTATTGTAAATACAAAAAACTTTGACCGTTTAGTCAAAATGTTAACTAATGAAAAAGTATTAATCGGCGGGCAAACAGATAAGAATAGCAACTATATATCACCTACTTTATTAAATGAACCTAGTTTAGATAGCGAGGTTATGAAAGGAGAAATTTTCGGACCTATTTTTCCAGTTATTTCTTATGAGAACGAACACGACATTGAACAAATAACCTCTAAATATGATAAACCCTTAGCACTATATGTATTTACTAACCGAAGTTCTTTTGCTAAAAAAATTATAAAGCGTTATTCATTTGGAGGAGGAACTATAAATGACACAACTGTACATTTTGCCAACAACAGATTACCTTTTGGAGGAGTTGGTGAAAGCGGAATTGGAGGCTACCATGGAAAACAAACTTTTGATACTTTTTCTCATAAAAAAGGAATAGTTACAAGAGGTACTTGGCTAGATATCCCTACTAGATATGCTCCATACAAAGGAAAACTAAAACAACTTAAAACTTTAATGAAACTTGGATAACCCAATTATGACACCACAAAAAACAGTATCTGAAGCTATTAATTATCGCCGTTCAGTAAGAGTATATGATGAGAACAAAACAATTGACTCTTCAATTGTAAAAAAATGTATCCAGCAAGCTAGCCTGGCCCCTACTAGCAGCAATATGCAACTATGGGAATTTTATCATATTACCTCTAAAAACGTTATTTCACAAATAGCACCTTTATGTTTTAATCAGAATGCAGCTAGAACAGCTCAACAACTAGTCGTTTTTGTTGTTCGAAAAGATTTATGGCGAAAACGCGCTAAAGCCAATCTAGCATTTATGGACAAATCCTTTGGGAAAAACACCCCAAAATCAAAACAAAGTAGTAGAGAGAAAGTAGCAAGGAATTACTATGGAAAACT
The DNA here is from genome assembly GCF_051201695.1 of Tenacibaculum sp. nBUS_03. Taxonomy (GTDB): domain Bacteria; phylum Bacteroidota; class Bacteroidia; order Flavobacteriales; family Flavobacteriaceae; genus Polaribacter. The sequence continues at coordinate 2,062,299 of NZ_CP179214.1, forward strand.
TATTCCATTTGTATATTTCGATTTCTTTGGAATCTTAGGAATATTCAAATATTTAATCACCTTAATCACTGGGCTATTTAAACCTATATATCGTGAAGTTAAAAATAGCGATATGCGCATTGTTGCTCATAAAACCTGTGGCTTAGCAGCACAAACATTCATGCTTTCCATGGCCTCTGAAGGTTATGACACATGTCCTATGGAAGGATCAGATACATGGCGTGTAAAACGTATTTTAGGACTACCTGCAAGCGCAGAAATTAACATGATAGTTTCTTGCGGAATTAGAAAGCCCGAAGGAATTTATGGAGAACGTTTTAGGATACCTTTTGAAGAAGTATACAAAGAAATTTAAAATTAAGGTTGGAAAAAAATCCAACCTTAATTTTTACTAATTTTTAGGCAAGAAAATCAATATATTTTCTGTTTTTTTTATCTCTTTTTCATTCAGTTTCATTTTCACAAATTCACCATCTAAATATCTCTGGGTCTGATCTTTATAATAAGTACTAAATACATTACCTGATTGTCCTGTTGGTACTATAGCTATGCTATTTTCAACATCTGAAAAATCAATAACTCTTCTAGTAGAAGGACCTGCAGTTATTTTATAATACCCAGTACTATCAATCTTATAAATCTGATTATTAATCACTTGATCACCACCAACAGTTTCAAACGGTCCAACATTAAACAACTTACGTAACAGACCTCCTGCTTTACCTATAGCATGTTCATACTCAACTGAAGCTACTCTTTCCCACCTCCAATCGTAAACATTTTCTCCTAATTGTCCCTGTAAAAATAATATCGCATTTTTAAAAGATTTGGTAACTATTTCTTGCTTTGTTTCTTTCTTATCTTTTGTGGTAACATCATCCCACCAAACAGATTTTTCCCTTTTTACTAGACTTGCTACCACTTTTTCTTCAAGAGGTGTGCTTACAAATTGCTCTAAAGCAACTCCCATTTCATCCTTAAAAGTATTTTTAACAAACTCATACCATACACGATTATAAACAACAGGAGCTACACTCTCTTTTGCAAACAAACCATTCCACGTTTTTAAAATTTGTAAAGCCTTCTTTTCACTAGGTGAGAATTTTGATTTATCGATACTTTTTATCAAATGACTAATAATTTCAGGAGCCGTTACTGAAGTAACATCATAAATCATTTTAGCTACATCTTTTTTGGTAAAATCATTTTTAGCATCTAATAAATTCTCTATTCTTCTAGCTCTATTCTCAGGTAAATAATATCCTGGGTACAACATTCCTGCAATAGAATCTGGTTGATTATTTGCTGAATATACATAATTATTTTTAGGATTTATAGATTGCGGGTTTTCTTCAAAGTCTAAGTAACTCAATATCTCATCTTTTCCAGAGGCGCCATCTAAAATTAATTTAGTATTTAAACTATCTCTATATTTATATAACTTTCCTGATGCAAACCATGCTATATTATTTTTTGCATCACCATACATAATATTTAATCCAGGTGCATGTAACTTTCTGGCTCCTTTCTTAAAATCAGATAAAGAATTAGCATGAGACATCTTATAAGAAAGGTCTAACAGTTCATTATTTAATTTCGTATAAATCCACTGCATTGCAATAGGACGACTATCATCTAAAAACTCAATTAACCCATTCATAATTGGACCATGCTTACTAACTTTCACTTGATACGTTGTATCTTTGTCTCCTTTAACCTTTATCTTTTTGTTAATCAGCTTATATTTTTTATAACCTACAGGTGTTTTATACTCTAAGGCATTATCAGGATTATTTTGTTCATAGTAAAAATCAATATCATCGTTTTCAAACATAGTTAATCCGTAAGCATAATTTTTATTATGCCCTAATAAAGGAAATGGAGTTAGCGCTAAATTAAAACCATACATTTCATAACTAGGGGTTTTAATGTGTGATTGATACCATACAGAAGGTTGGGAAAATGCAATATGCGGGTCGTTTGCAAAAATTACTTTTCCATTCTTAGTTTTATCAGCTCCGATTACCCATGAATTACTTCCTATAAATGGAGACACCGGTAGCTTTTCTAACAAAGTGTTAATAGCCTTTGCGAACGTAGCTTTCAATTCAGGTTTTGTCCCATTTTTAATTACTGTTAAATTATCAAATGTAGCCCCATTAAGCTCCTTAAAATAAGCAAGCCCTAACTTTTCTTTCACCTCAGTTAAAAAAGATACTGTTTTATGAGCAACTGCAAAACTAAAAGCCATGTACCCATACACATTATAAATATCGGTTAATGTATACTTCTCCTTCTCCACTCCTAGCATATAAAACTCTAAAGGCGTAGCACCTTCTTCCATAAATTGGTTTATTCCATCTAAATAAGATTGGGCCAACTGGTATGACTGTGAATTTTTATCTAATTTGTCTATTGTTTTTTCTGTTGCCTCTTCAATTCCTAAACCAGAAAAAAACGTATCAACTCGTACCAATTCTTTTCCAAAAATTTCAGACAATCTACCCGCAGCTATCCTTCTTACCAACTCCATTTGCCAAAGTCTATCTTGAGCATGCACATATCCTAAAGCTCTATATGCATCTTCTTCGTTTTCAGCATTAATATGTGGCACACCTACTTCATCATAATATACTGTTACTTTTCCTGCTATATTAGACAACTCTATTTCCCCATCATAAACAGGCTTTAAAGCTCTTACAAACAACCATACTCCTACAAAAAGTAAAATGATCAGAACCACAACTATCTTTAATATCTTTTTTATGAGACTCATTATTTCTAATTAATTTAATATTTAATAAATATAGTGTAAATATAAAATTCTGACTCACATACTTAAAAATAAATATAACACTAGAGAACAATTGAATTACAAAAGAATAAAATTAATAAATCACATTTTACTATCATAAATGATGATTTACACCATCCTCCTCGAAAAAAAAGAAAACCATTCATAGCCAATAATAAACAAAGCTATGTATCAACAAACAATAAATAAGATACAAAAAACAAACTAATGGAAAACAAGTAGATATTTAAGTGAAACGCTTAGTTTTATTTAGGTGATTACCCTTAACTCTTTAGTTTAAAAAAAGATGTACTTTTGTCGCCCCCCCCACATATTATTTTAAAGTTAAAATTTTGTATGTTTTTAAACAAAACAAAGGGAGGGATTGTAAATAAAAGAGTTTTACTTATAACTGAAGGTACTTATCCTTTCAATTATGGTGGAGTTTCAAGTTGGTCTCATACTTTATGCAACCTAACAAAGAATATAGATTACTTAATATACTCATTTAACGCGTATTACGAAAAAAAACCTAAATATGACATTCATAATAACGTAAAGGGTATTATCCAAGTCCCGTTATGGGCTCCTTATTCTTTATTTGATATTATGGACTATGGTTTTTCCTATAAAGATATTGTTTACAAGAAGAAAAAAACAACTGATTTTAATATCAAGTATTATTTCTTACCCCCTTTCAATGCTTTTGTTTCTAATTTACTTGGCAACACTTGTAATTTAGATACATTTGAGCAAAGTGTTTATGATTTATGGAATTATTTTCAAAATTTTGACTTTGATATTACCTTAAAAAACATAAATATCTGGAACGAGTTTAAAAAAATTATTGAAGAACATTATGGTACTAATGATAGTAACATAATATTAAATGATGTTTCTTTTTCCCTTCAATACGTAAATAAAATTTTAATCACGTTGGCTGTTCCAATTCCTCCTGTTGATATTGTTCATATTACTCTTGCCGGTTTACCTATTTTACCCGCTTTAATTGCTAAAAAACAATATAATGCAAATATTATAGCTACAGAACATGGTGTGTTTATAAGAGAAAACATGATCAACATCAGTAGCTCATCTTTATCTTTTTTTGTTAAAAAGTTAATTATAAAATGCTCAGAGTCTTTAAGTAGACTAGCCTACACCAGATCCGATTTAGTCACATCCGTAAATAAATTTAATACTAGATGGGAATTTCATTATGGTTTAAGCAAAATTAAATCTAAGGTTATTTATAATGGAGTTGATGAAAACAGGTTTGGAACTGGAGAAAAACCAAAACATTTAATTAATACCCCTACTGTTGTTGCAATTGCTAGAATATTTGCTTTAAAAGATGTAATTACAATGATAAAAACTTGTAATCATGTTAAAAACGAAATACCAAATGTAAAGTTCATTGTTTATGGTGATAAAAAAGCTGATATTGAATATGTGAATGAATGTGAAAAACTAATAGATGAATTAAAAATAACGGATAATTTCGTTCTTGCTGGTCATCACAGTCAACCTAATAAAGCTTTTTTAGAAGGTGACATATCAATTTTAACATCTATCTCTGAAGGGTTTCCCTATACAGTTATTGAATCTATGAGTTGCGGAGTTCCTGTAGTTGCGACTGATGTAGGCGGTGTTGCTGAAGCAATTACTGAAAAAACAGGCTTTGTATGTAAACCTAAAGATTATAAAGCCCTGGGAGAAAAAGTTATTTACTTATTAAAAAATGAAGAGGCTAGAAAACAAATGGGAATAGAATCACGAAAAAGAGTTCTTAAACATTTTACATTAAAAAAAATCATTCAATCATATGAAGAAACTTATAGTGATTTGATGCCAATAGAAAAAAAAGAACAACCTTTAGTTAAACAATGATAAATAATTTCGAGAAAAGTAATAAAATATTACTTGACACAATTGAAAACAAAATGGGATCACCTGTTTCTGTTGATGCCATTGTTGCGACACTAGAATCTTTAGGGATAAAAAGCGAAAATGTTCCCGATGATTTTGGACACGAAGACTCTTGGGGTTTAGCAAACTATATTTTTAAAAAACTAACACTGAACGTTGACCCCTTAACTCAAAATAAACTTGATAAAAAATCCATTTCAAATAATAATCCAAAAAAAATAATTCTAAGTGCTTATTTATTTTTTAAACAATATTTATATAGTAGTTCTTACTTGTTAGCTTTTGTTATTCAATTAACTTCAATTATTATTTATGGATTTTCAATATATATATATACAGGATTTAACCATGTACAATCTACCGTAGTAGTATTAGGAATTATCATTGGAATGATACTTGGCGGAGGTTACATTCAAGTTATAGGCAATCAAGTGTCTAAACACTTCTTTTTAGAAGATTACAAACTAGTTGAACAAATAACATTTTCACTTTTAAAAAGGGGAGCACTTTTTATTATATCAGGACTTTCATTTCTCATTATTTTAAATTTAATATTTCCTCTTTTTACGATTAAAACAGTTCTTCTAATAGCATCATACGCTTTCTGGGTAGGACTTCTATTTTTAGTCTTTGCTCCACTACATGTTATTCAACACAAAAAAATTATTTTACTTGCCACTCTTATGGCTACAGTTGTTTGTTTACCATTGATAAGTAATCGAAATATTAATATTTACACTCTTCATTTTTTAGGATTATTCATAGCTATATCTACAGTACTAATTTTTCTTTTTTTCTTTTTCAAAAAAAAAAGAAAAATTAGTAAATCATCTGAAATACAGTTTCAAAGGGGAGCTATATTTTATAAAAATATGTATCCTTTCTTATACGGTATATTAATTAATACCTTCTTTTTTATTGATCGTATTATTGCTTGGTCAAGTTATAAAATCGGAAACTTTTTTATGCCCATATACTATGAAAAAGATTATGAAATAGGAATGGATATATCAATAGTTTTTTTTCTTCTATTAGCTGGAACCTTAGAACAAGGTAACACTTCACTATTTAACTTGATTAATACTGAAAAATATAAAACCACATTAATTAATATAAGAGAGTATAAGAAAAAAGTTTTGGCTCTATATATTAAAAATACAGTTTTAATTCTAATTTCATCAATTCCTATCTATACAATTATTCTATACATTTTTTATGGTAGTTGGGGTTACAATTATTTTTTTGCAGAACCTCTTAAAAGCATAAATATAAAAATTACAAACATAGGTGTCATAGGGTATTTATTCTTGTGTTTAGCAATGCTTAATTCATCTTATTTATTATCACTAGGCAAACAAAAACAAGCACTTAAAATACTTGCTTTTGCTTGTTTTGTTAATCTAGTTTCTGGATTTATTATTAGCCGAATATTCTCTTATGAAGACAGTGTCTATGGGATGCTAATTGCATCTATAGTATTTACTTTTTTAAGTTTTAAACAAAACATAGATATCTATAAAAACATTGATTATTATGCTACCATTTAAATGCTTTTTATTGTTAATCAACTTATTTTTTTCAAGAAACTTATCAAAACAAAGCAACGTATTTTTATGTTATGGTAAAGTTCCCATTTATAAAATTATAAACTATGACTATGTCATTTTAGAAGCAAGTCATTATTCAATAAGTGAAGTTAGCGTTTTAAAAAAAAACAATAAACATATAATATGCTACCTTTCGTTGGGTGAGTTTAATAAATACACCTCATTTTACAATGAAGCAAAAAGCTTTAAACTACTAGGTAAAAATGAAGTATGGGACAGTTATTATTTGGACTTAAGTAAAAAATCATTACAAAAAATTTTATTAAAAGATATAGCGTCTAAAATTGTAAAAAAAGGGTTTGATGGTCTATTTCTTGACAACATAGATAATTATTGTACATATGGTAAACAAAAACATAAGCAAAAAGACTTATTAGATTTCTTAACACTTATTAAGAAAAAATTCCCCAGTATTTATCTAATGCAAAATGCAGGTCTTGAAATAATTGACAAAACAAATAGCCTTATAAATTCTATTGCCATTGAATCAATAATAACCAACTATAACTTTAAATCAAAAGAATATTTTTTTAGAGAGAAACAACAATCTAAAGAAAAAATTTTTCAAATAAAAGCCATTCAAAAGAAATACAACATACCGTTTATAATCATAGAATATACTGATAAAACTAAAGACAAAAGAAAAATAGCAAGGAAATTAAGGAGATATAAATGGAATGTTTTTATAGGACAAATAGATTTACAAAGTAAGCCTAAGTTTAAATAACTAATAATGAAACTACATGAATCTAGTTTTCTTTATGCTATATTAAAATTTGTTACAATACTAGTTTTACTATACTTTATAAAGAAAATATATAACAAAAAAAAAGAGCTGATTTTCTCTGATTTTTTACTTATTAACGTAAGTAAATATTCATCAATTAGCATTCTTATTGTGTTTTTATTGACACTTTTTAAAGCATACAATCTATTTAATTATTTATTTTTATTATTCTTTTTTTTAATTTATGACTTAAACAATTTTAATCCTCCAAGCGTTATATATTTTAAACTTAAGAACTCTTTTGAAAAATTAAGTCTCAACGCTATTCATGTTATAGAAAAACAAAACAAACAAAAAATTATATCCGATTTTTTAAAAAAGAAAAAAATTAATAAAAATGAAATATATGATCTTATTAGTATCATATTAATCATTTGTTTTTCCATGATTGTAAAAATATATTTCTATTCAAACGATTTATTTTTATTTTCTGAGCTTTGGTTTAACCACTTTCAAAAAATAAATGAAATACTAGATCAACAATGGTTTAATGTTGAATATATCGAAAAGGGACAGTTTGCATTAATAAGCATTTTTAGTTTGTTTTTTAAAGTTAGTTCAGGCATGAGTTTACAAACATTCGGTGTATTGCAAAACATTATTCTTTCTATCCTTATTTATTGGATTGTAAGAAAAGTGAGTACAAAAGATAAAATTTTGATTCCTTTATTATCCGCATTAATTTTTATCTCTGCATTCACTCTAGCTCCTGTTGATATTACTTTAGCTTTTAAACACCGAAAAATTTTCACCGCTTTATTCATTTTTTTGCCAGTTTTAATCGCCCTAACAAAAAAGCAACATTTTTACTCCTATAGAAAAAACCTTATTTATACTTTTCTAGCTATTTTGTCCTTAAGCTTAACAAATTACTCTGTTTTATTTATTGTAATTTTACCTGCTTGTGTACTCTTTTTTATTTTCGATACTACAAAGAAGAAAAAACTAAAAGTAATTCCCTTAGTGCTCTTGGTTTTTGTCATGTTTTTTACACTTATACTTCAATACTGTTTATTCAATCACGGTGATTTTAATCTTAATTTCTTTCTTAAAAATAGCTTCATTGAAATATCGAGTTTTAACAAAATTCAAAATTTAAAATTTCCTTACGAAAACATTATAAAATACACTTCAGTTATAGGCACAATAATAATTATTGTGAATATTTTAAAAAATAACATTAGTATAATATCTAAATTAATATGCTCTATATACCTAGTTATTGCTGGTTTTTATCATACAAAATACTATTTAATAGATGAAAATTTATCTTTACTTATTTTTGCCTTTCTCACTCCTACAGTTTTTGGGATTTTTATAGTAGAATTTTTTTTTAACAATCTAAATTGGATTAGTTATAAGAACGTAAACTATTTCGCTCTATGCATTATTTTATGTTCAACAAGCTACTTAATTCACTATCAAAAAGATGATTTATCAAACTTAAAAATAACAAATGAAACAAACAGACAAATTTTGTCAGCTTATGATAATATAATAACAAATCATCTCCCATACAGTTATGCGATTATAAACCATGAAAAAGCTGTTGAGTTTAGCAAGAAAAACCATTTCTTCATCAACTATAATGAACTCAATAATGAATATCTAATTAGAGATTCCATTTATCATGAAAACAAAAACCGTAAAGACTTCTTTAAATACAATCCCCATAGAAATCTTCCAAATTCAATTTTTCTCTTTGAAACTCTTCCTGCCAAAAAAAATGTAAGCAGAATAGTATTTCTTACTTCAAAAAAACAACTTAAAAAAAATGAACATATCATTAATGTCTTAAAGTCAAGAGATCGTGAGGTCCAATTATATATAAACACTGATAAATTAAGAGTCTATAAAATAACTAACAAAAAGAACAGCAGCAATATTGATGATATGTTGTTCTATGATAAACGATTATGAGAGAAAGAATTAAACAATTAACAAAAGTTTGTTTTGTAATTATTTTGTTTTTCTATTCTATTTACGGCTTCTATTCAAGTGCAAACGTAAATGGTAAAAAAATTGATTCAGATGATAGCAACTATTTTTCTAAAAGTAGCTATTTTTTAAATAACAAAACCCCCATAGTTGCATTTCTTCAAACTGAAAATGAGAATGAGAATGTTTTAAATCATGTTAAACAACTTTGTGATTATACTAAAATACCTTTTCAAATTATTAAAACAAAATCCATCAACTCAAAGCATTTTAATTTACCACCATCTTTAAAAACTATATACATACACAAAACCGATAAATTATCCATAAAAACAATTAAAAAACTAATTGATTTTGTTGCAAAAGGAGACTCTTTAATTGTAACTACACTTCCTGAGGATTTTAGACTAAACTACTTGCTTGGATTAAAAAAAAACACCTCTCTACATAGCTATAATACTAGTGCTAAAGGTATATTCATTACAAATAATTTTACTCCTGGCTTAAATAAACTAACTATATTCAAAGAGATGCTCCATTACGGCTTAAATAAAAAAAGTTTTAATGATAACGTAGAAACTATTCTTTCTGCCGATAATGAAAAAAATTACCCAGTAATTTTAAAAAACGATATAGGCTTAGGTAAAGTAATTGTGTTCAACACAACTTTAGAAATTTCAAAATACGAAAGAGGCTTGCTATTTCCATGTTTACTTTCAACTATTGAGGGAATTCCTTATCCAATAGCAAATTTAAACGCCATCTTTATAGATGATTTCCCTAGTCCTGTATATCCATTTATAAAAGAACCTATTTTAAGTGAATATAACATTTCAAATCAAAAGTTTGTTAAGGATGTGTTTTGGCCGGATATGCTTCACCTTGCCAAAAAATATGGGATTAAATATACAACAACAATAATTTTTGACTATACTGAAAATGTAGAACCTCCTTTTTCATACAAACAATGGAATTCCTCCAGGGAAGATTTTATTCCTATTTCGCATTTAATAACACTTGATGTTCTAAAACAAGACCATGAACTTGGTATACATGGTTACAATCATGTTTCCTTACTTAAGAAGAACTGGAAAGCTGAAAACATAAAAATTGCATTCAAAACTGTGAAAAAACATTGGGATATAAACAATTATGATAGGTTACCAGCATCATACATTCCTCCTTCAAACTATATTGATAAACTTGGAATCTTATCATTAAACAAAGGGCTACCTTCAATAAAATATATGTGTAGCTTATATACTGGTAAGTTTGTAAAAGGTGGAGATCGAGAATTTAACCCAGAGCCATACCTCAATAAAATGTTTGATTTCCCTAGAAACACCTCAGGATTTTATTTAAATAACTTTAAAAAATATTTAAAAGAATCTATGTACTTATATACAGGTATTTGGTCTCATTTTATCCACCCCGATGATATATATCAAGTTCCAGATAAAAGTAACCTTAAATCTAAGGGAGAATTTAGTTACAGGAATATAAAAGAGTTAAATTGGAAAAAAACTAATACTAAAAACCTTCCAGGGCTATATCATTGTTTTGAAAATTTAATTAAAGAACATGCAGAAAATTATCCTCTCTCAACTTTTCCTGATGTTCGTTCTGGAGGTGATTTAGTTGCAAAATTAAGAAAAAGTGATTTTAAACATTCGTCAAATAAATACTTATATAAAGTAGACAAATTAAATGAAAGCACAAAAAGTCAAAATTGGTTTACTTACATAACTAAAGAAAATTCAAAGAAATTATTTAAATATTTAAATAAAAACAACACTCCTTTTTCAAAAATCCCTATTCTAAATGGTTTTTTAGTAAATGTAAAAACATTGAAAGGTTCCATTTCAGTTCCAATTGTACATAGTACTTCTGAGAATTATAATCTGGAAAACATCTATTTAGAATATGAAAACTATCTTAGTTATAAAGAAATCGACAACAGTTCTTTGAAGAAAATAATAAAAGATTTACGGTCTAAGATATTTGATAGAAAAGAGGTGTCTCAATCGCTATGGAATGAATATGCTAAATACTGTTCTTGGGCTAAATTAGAAAAACAGTTTTGGCAGGATCTTGAAATTTATTATTATAAATATAAAAACTTTGAAGTTGCCAAGCTAGCTGATAAAATGTCAAAAACAATATGGTATCCAACAAAGCGAAGTAAACTAATTTGGTTAGAACGACAAATCATAACTGCTAAAAACTCTAAACTTAGACTAGGTCTTTTGAAGCAATATGTTAAAAATTATAACAATAATAACAACATAACACAAATAAGAAGAAAACTAAATGAAATAGCTAAAATTCAACCTTCTAAGGAAAATAAAATGGCTCATATAACATCCTATCTTTGGAATGAAGATGAAGCTAAACCTGCTATGCTAAATAGACTTCCTACGAACAAAGATTATAAATCGATAGCAAAAGAACTATCTTGGTACTTCTATGAAAATCATCAACTTAACAAAGCATTACAGTGGGCATCCTTTTCTAAGACAGTTCCTATTGAGACTCAGTTATATTGGTTATTCGATGCTAAAAAGTATAAAGAACTTGAAGAGTATTTTAGAAACTATAAATACTCATCTAAAGAAGAGAAGTTTTTAGCTCAAAAAACTATGATTAACCTATATTTAGCGAGAAATAAATTTATGGATGCATGGCAAATAGCTTTGTCCATCCCAAAATCAAATAAATTTTATGAAGAAATAAGAAAAAAATTAAATGTATTTTTTCTTTATCAAAATAGAAAAACACAAAAGAAATTACTAAATAATAACCAGTACTTATATAAGAATATAAATGATAGCATTAGCCGTTTTTTCATGTTAGAGAATAATGATTCTTATAAATTAGAATCAGTTATCAATACCAACAGAGATAAAATTGTTACGTTTAATAAAATTTTCACCTATAATCATATTACTAAAGACAATAAAACTCATAGCTTTTCATTTAGTCATTCATTGTTAAATGAGGTTTCAATCAAACAGCCAGGTAACAGCAACCTATTCGGTTTAAGTTATCAATTTAAAAATTCGAGTTTATTTAACAAGCCCCATAACTACTTCTCAAAAATTGGGCTAGAAACAGACAATAATAAATACTTCTTTTCACTTGAAGTAGGAACCAGCTATAATAAAGATAATAGTCTATTATCACTAAATTATAAAGCTTCTCCAGTAAGAAATAACATTGCATTAAAAAAATACTTATACATGAATACCTTTAGTTGTTATTTTGAAAAAAATTTCAAAAATAAAATTAATGCCACTACTTACCTTGAAAGTAATTATTATACTGATCATAACAAAGATATTACACTTTCCCTTTCTGCAAATTACCCTTTCTATACCTTTAATAAAAACATAATAAGATTTGCTTCAGAAGGAACTCATTCATTTGGTAGCGCCAATATTGATGGAAATCCTTATTGGATGGTAAAAGAAAGATCATATTTAGGAGGAGGAGTACAATATCAGCTTAACACTGATATTGACAAAACTTTCATTCTTATGGATGCAATGTATTTTTATGATAGCTATTCAAAAAGTTTCACTAGATTTAGAGCTAAAATAAATTTTCCTTTAAAAAAATACTTTAATGTAAGCTTAAATACTGAATTATCTCAACATGACTTATTTTACTCTAACTCACTATCTATCAACATGTCATATTATCTTCATTAAATTCATTAGTAAGCATATTAAAATTAAAACGAATTATAGTCGTATTTTTGAATCGATAAAACTCAAACAATGAAAAAAATACAAATGGTTGACCTTCAAGGTCAATATCAACAAATTAAAAATATAGTAGATGACTCAATTCAAGAAGTTTTGAACTCCTCAGCCTATATAAATCTAACCATATGTTAAAGAGTTTCAATCAGACTTAGAAAACTATCTTGGAGTTAAACATGTAATTCCATGTGCTAACGGTACTGATGCTTTGCAAATTGCAATGATGGGACTAGGTTTACAACCTGGTGATGAAGTCATTACTTCTGACTTTACCTTTGCAGCTACTGTTGAAGTCATAGGGTTATTAAAGTTAACACCTGTTTTAGTTGATGTCGATGCTGATACTTTTAATATAAACATAGAAGCTTTCAAAAAAGCTATTACTCCTAAAACTAAAGCAATCGTACCTGTGCATCTTTTTGGTCAGTGTGCTAATATGGAAGCAATTTTAACAATTGCTAAAGAACACAATTTATTTGTTATTGAAGACAATGCACAAGCAATTGGAGCCGATTACACATTCTCTAATGGAACGACAAAAAAAGCTGGTACCATGGGCCATATAGGTACTACCTCCTTTTTTCCTTCAAAAAACCTAGGTTGCTATGGTGATGGAGGAGCAATTTTCACTAATGATGATGAGTTAGCTCATACACTTAGAGGAATGGTAAATCATGGAATGTATAAACGTTATTATCACGACGTGGTTGGAGTTAATTCGCGTTTAGACAGCATCCAAGCAGCTGTTTTAAGAGCAAAATTACCTTTATTAGACAATTACTGTGATGCTCGAAGAAAAGCTGCAAAATATTATTCTGAAAAATTTGCCAGTAACCCCAATATAATTGTACCCAAAACTCGTAATTTTACAACACACGTTTTTCATCAATATACGTTAAGAATAACCAACGGTAAACGTAATGAATTACATCAATATTTATTAGACAAAGGAATTCCAAATGCTATCTACTACCCAGTTCCTTTGCATTCTCAGAAAGCCTACCAAAATAAAAAATACAATGAAAATCAGTTTAGTATTACTAATGAGTTAGTTAATGAAGTTATTTCATTACCAATGCATACTGAGCTAAATGAAGAACAATTAATATACATTACAACTACAATTAATGAATTTTTAAAATAATTATTATATAATTTGTTATAAATTCCTTTAATTTTATGGATATCACTGTTTTTTAATTAGAAATTAAATATTTCGAAAAATGAATAGTTTAAAAAATATTTCTAAGAAAAAGTGAAAACAACAAAGAAATTTCACAAATAATAAATGAAAACATGAAAAAAATTTTAGTCACTGGCGGGTTAGGTTTCATCGGATCTCATACGGTTGTAGAGCTTCAAAAATCTGGTTTTGATGTAGTCATTATTGATGACTTATCAAACTCGAAAATTGAAGTATTGGATAGTATTACTGAAATAACTGGTATCAAACCTGAATTTCAAAAACTTGACTTACGAGAAAAAACAGAAGTACAAAATTTCTTTAGCAAGCATAAAGTTGATGGTGTTATACATTTTGCTGCTTTTAAAGCTGTTGGAGAAAGTGTTCAAAAGCCATTAGAGTACTACGAAAATAACATTGGTAGTTTAGTATATTTACTACAAGAAATGCGTAATCACAATATTGATAACTTAATATTTAGTTCCTCTTGTACTGTTTACGGGCAAGCAAATAGCTTACCTATTACTGAAAACGCTCCCACAAAACCAGCAGAGTCTCCGTATGGAAATACAAAACAAATTGGTGAAGAAATAATTAAAGAAAGCTGTAAGGCCTATAATATGAATGCTATTGCCTTAAGGTATTTTAACCCAATAGGCGCTCATGATAGTATTAAAATCGGTGAACTACCAATTGGAGTTCCTCAAAATTTAATTCCTTACGTAACGCAAACTGCTGCTGGAATAAGAGAAGAACTATCTGTTTTTGGAGATGATTATGATACTCCAGACGGAACAGCAATTCGTGATTATATTCATGTAGTAGATCTTGCAAAAGCTCACATCGCTGGTTTAAACCGTTTATTACAAAATAAGAACTCTAAAGGTTTTGAATACTATAATGTAGGAACAGGAATCGGCACTTCAGTTTTAGAAATAATCAAAACCTTTGAAAAATGCTCTGGAGAGAAATTAAATTATAAGATAGTTGGTAGACGTGAAGGAGATATTACCAGTGCTTATGCGAGTACAAGTAATGCCAACGATGAACTTAACTGGAAGGCTGAAAAGAGCCTAGAAGAAGCATTATTATCTGCATGGAAATGGCAACAAAAAAGAAAACAGGAATAGACTATATGATTTATAGTTTATGTTAAAACATAAAAAAGTTTATAATTTAAAAAAACTCAAAAACATCCCCAATGAGTCACCTTATAAAGGTGTATAGGTGGTGTTTTTGAGTTTTTTCATAATAATTAAACATCCTAAGCTAGAATCAAAATTATATTTAAAAAAAATTGAATGATTTAAGGCAAAATCAATAAATACTCAACATCCCTTCCTTATATAAAATATACAATTCTTTTTTAAAGGTCATAAGAATTTACATTTACAACACTCAGAATTTATTCTATCATAATTATTAATATCACGTTCTGATTTGAGAAAACTAAAGATAAAGAATATAAATTATAGTACTTCTTTTGAAGAAATAATAAATTCCTACAAAACGATATAGTGTTAAAAGAAATAGCAGTTACATAAAGAATTTTTAAAACTACAATAAAACTAAAATTACAATCATAAATTGAAGATTATTTCCATTGTTTTAAACAATTGAAAAAGTTAAATACTACAAATAGTAGTGCTTTATGAAGATAACACCTTAAATCACTACATATGGCGTCATAATGATAGCTATTATTAATCAGATTTGCTATGTTCTAATAGCATTATTGTCATTTATTACAGGATCTAACTTATAAGTAAGTATTTTGTTAAGTGTAGTACATTTAGATAAAAGTAAAGGACAAAAAAAAACCGTTCTTTATTTTACTAAAGAACGGTTAAAGAAAGGCAACGACCTACTCTCCCACCTGTGGCAGTACCATCGGCGCTAATGGGCTTAACTTCTCTGTTCGGAATGGTAAGAGGTGAGCCCCATTGCAATAATCACCTTAAATTGTTTCAGTATATTTCAACTGTATAAGTTAACATATTGATAAATATAATATTGTAAAGTTTCAAAGAGTTTGTCCCGACCCGAAGGTCGGGATACGTACATAAGCCTATGGGTTATTAGTACTACTTGGCTACATACATTACTGCACTTACACCTATAGCCTATCAACGTGGTAATCTCCCACGACCCTTTAAAGAAATCTCATCTTGTGGTGGGTTTCGCGCTTATATGCTTTCAGCGCTTATCCCTTCCCGACGTAGCTACCCTGCAGTGCCACTGGCGTGACAACAGGTACACTAGAGGTCAGTTCAACTCGGTCCTCTCGTACTAAAGTCAAATCCACTCAAATTTCTAACGCCCACAGCAGATAGAGACCGAACTGTCTCACGACGTTCTGAACCCAGCTCGCGTGCCACTTTAATGGGCGAACAGCCCAACCCTTGGGACCTTCTCCAGCCCCAGGATGTGACGAGCCGACATCGAGGTGCCAAACCCCCCCGTCGATGTGAGCTCTTGGGAGAATCAGCCTGTTATCCCCGGAGTACCTTTTATCCTTTGAGCGATGGCCCTTCCATGCGGAACCACCGGATCACTATGCTCTACTTTCGTACCTGATCGACCTGTATGTCTCTCAGTCAAGCTCCCTTATGCCATTGCACTCTACGCACGGTTACCAAGCGTGCTGAGGGAACCTTTAGAAGCCTCCGTTACTCTTTTGGAGGCGACCACCCCAGTCAAACTACCCACCACGCACTGTTCTCATCACTGAGTTAGGCTCTAGATAAGCAAAGGGTGGTATTTCAAGGATGATTCCACAACGCCTAGCGACGCCGCTTCATTATCTCCCACCTATCCTACACATTACTTATCCAAAGTCAATACGAAGCTATAGTAAAGGTTCACGGGGTCTTTTCGTCCCGCTGCGGGTAATCGGCATCTTCACCGATACTACAATTTCACCGAGCTCATGGCTGAGACAGTATCCAGATCGTTGCACCATTCGTGCAGGTCGGAACTTACCCGACAAGGAATTTCGCTACCTTAGGACCGTTATAGTTACGGCCGCCGTTTACTGGGGCTTCATTTTAGATCTTCGCCGAAGCTAAACCCTCCACTTAACCTTCCAGCACCGGGCAGGTGTCAGGCCTTATACATCATCTTTCAATTTAGCAAAGCCCTGTGTTTTTGATAAACAGTCGCCTGGATCTTTTCACTGCGGCCAGCATTGCTGCTGGCGACCTTTCTCCCGAAGTTACAGGTCTATTTTGCCTAGTTCCTTAGCCATGAATCTCTCGAGCACCTTAGAATTCTCATCCCAACTACCTGTGTCGGTTTACGGTACGGGTTCTCATAATCTGAAGCTTAGAGGTTTTTCTTGGAAGCCCTTAGGCACACTATCAACGCATCCGAAGACTTGTTGTACTATCACACTTCAGCTAGACTAGCGGATTTACCTAAAAGTCTAATACCTACATGTTTCAACGAACTATTCCGTCAGTTCGCGGTGCTTTCATTACTCCGTCACCCCATCGCAATTATAAGAAGTACAGGAATATTAACCTGTTGGCCATCGACTACTCCCTTCGGATTCGCCTTAGGTCCCGACTAACCCTCAGCTGATTAGCATCGCTGAGGAAACCT
The DNA here is from genome assembly GCF_051201695.1 of Tenacibaculum sp. nBUS_03. GTDB lineage: Bacteria > Bacteroidota > Bacteroidia > Flavobacteriales > Flavobacteriaceae > Polaribacter. The sequence goes on from NZ_CP179214.1 coordinate 2,079,904, forward strand.
TAGTCTTTCGGTGAGGGGGTTTCTCGCCCCCTTTATCGTTACTTATGCCTACATTTTCTTTTCTATCCGCTCCAGCATACCTTACAGTACACCTTCTGCGCAAATAGAATGCTCCCCTACCACTTTATATCTAGTATAAAATCCATAGCTTCGGTAATATGTTTATGCCCGATTATTATCCATGCAAAACCGCTCGACTAGTGAGCTGTTACGCACTCTTTAAATGAATGGCTGCTTCCAAGCCAACATCCTAGCTGTCTAAGCAGTTTCACCTCGTTTTTTCAACTTAACATATATTTGGGGACCTTAGCTGATGGTCTGGGTTCTTTCCCTCTCGGACATGGACCTTAGCACCCATGCCCTCACTGCTGAGTAACATTTTATAGCATTCGGAGTTTGTCAGGAATTGGTAGGCGGTGAAGCCCCCGCATCCAATCAGTAGCTCTACCTCTATAAAACTTTTGCTCAACGCTGCACCTAAATGCATTTCGGGGAGTACGAGCTATTTCCGAGTTTGATTGGCCTTTCACCCCTACCCACAGGTCATCCAAAGACTTTTCAACGTCAACTGGTTCGGCTCTTCCACTGTGTGTTACCACAGCTTCAACCTGCCCATGGGTAGATCACTCGGTTTCGCGTCTACTACTACTAACTATGGTCGCCCTATTCAGACTCGCTTTCGCTTCGGCTCCGAACCTTAAATCCTTAACCTTGCTAGCAACAGTAACTCGTAGGCTCATTATGCAAAAGGCACGCCGTCACACAGTAAATGTGCTCCGACCGCTTGTAGGCGTACGGTTTCAGGTTCTATTTCACTCCCTTACTTAGGGTTCTTTTCACCTTTCCCTCACGGTACTAGTTCACTATCGGTCTTTCAGGAGTATTTAGCCTTACCGGATGGTCCCGGTAGATTCATACAGGATTACTCGTGTCCCGCACTACTCAGGGTACTGCTATATCTTCTTCGCTTACCTATACGAGACTATCACTCTCTTTGGTCCGTCTTTCCAAACGATTCTAGTTCACTTAGATTCTAATGTCGCAGCCCTACAACCCCAATACTGCCGTAACAGCATTGGTTTGGGCTAATCCGCGTTCGCTCGCCGCTACTAACGGAATCACTATTGTTTTCTCTTCCTCCGGGTACTTAGATGTTTCAGTTCTCCGGGTTTGCTCCTATAAATAGGTGACATGTCTTCAACATGCCGGGTTGCCCCATTCGGAAATTTACGGATCATAATGTGTGTGCCACTCCCCGTAACTTATCGCAGCTTATCGCGTCCTTCATCGCCTCTGAAAGCCTAGGCATCCGCCATACGCCCTTATTTAGCTTATTGTACTTTTTGCTGTAGTATCTCTACTACAACGAGCTCTTTATAATTCTTTATTTTTATAAAAATATGTCGTTAGATATTAATCTAACTCTCTATCTTGATTCTTTACGATATCATTTTTACCAATATGTCAATGAACGTTTTCAGACTTATATCTGATTGTGGAGAATATCGGAGTCGAACCGATGACCTCTTGCGTGCAAGGCAAGCGCTCTAGCCAGCTGAGCTAATCCCCCATTTTTGAAATTCAGAACTTGAATCCTCAATTATGAATGTTGAATTCTCTAACTTCCAGAATTTCCTTCCTAATAAATAACCCTCTTCTTTTTTGTAGTCCCGGGCAGACTCGAACTGCCGACCTCTACATTATCAGTGTAGCGCTCTAACCAGCTGAGCTACGAGACTAGAATAGCTATATATTAGTGTATTATAAAATTAACAGCAAAGAGCAAAATGTACCTCTTTTGTAACTCACCATCTTTCTCTAGAAAGGAGGTGTTCCAGCCGCACCTTCCGGTACGGCTACCTTGTTACGACTTAGCCCTAGTTACCAGTTTTACCCTAGGCAGTTCCTTGCGGTAACCGACTTCAGGCACCCCCAGCTTCCATGGCTTGACGGGCGGTGTGTACAAGGCCCGGGAACGTATTCACCGGATCATGGCTGATATCCGATTACTAGCGATTCCAGCTTCACGGAGTCGAGTTGCAGACTCCGATTCCGAACTGTGATATGGTTTATAGATTCGCTCCTATTCGCATAGTGGCTGCTCATTGTCCATACCATTGTAGCACGTGTGTAGCCCAGGACGTAAGGGCCGTGATGATTTGACGTCATCCCCACCTTCCTCACGGTTTGCACCGGCAGTCTCGCTAGAGTCCACAGCTTTACCTGTTTGCAACTAACGATAGGGGTTGCGCTCGTTATAGGACTTAACCTGACACCTCACGGCACGAGCTGACGACAACCATGCAGCACCTTGTGATCTGTCCGAAGAAAACTCTATCTCTAAAGCTGTCAGACCACATTTAAGCCCTGGTAAGGTTCCTCGCGTATCATCGAATTAAACCACATGCTCCACCGCTTGTGCGGGCCCCCGTCAATTCCTTTGAGTTTCAATCTTGCGATCGTACTCCCCAGGTGGGACACTTATCACTTTCGCTTAGTCACTGAGATAAATCCCAACAACTAGTGTCCATCGTTTACGGCGTGGACTACCAGGGTATCTAATCCTGTTCGCTCCCCACGCTTTCGTCCATGAGCGTCAGTATATACGTAGTAGACTGCCTTCGCAATCGGTATTCTGTGTAATATCTATGCATTTCACCGCTACACTACACATTCTATCTACTTCCGTATAACTCAAGTCAACCAGTATCAAAGGCAGTTCCATAGTTAAGCTATGGGATTTCACCTCTGACTTAATTGACCGCCTGCGGACCCTTTAAACCCAATGATTCCGGATAACGCTTGCACCCTCCGTATTACCGCGGCTGCTGGCACGGAGTTAGCCGGTGCTTATTCTTACAGTACCGTCAAGGGACCTACACGTAGATCTGTTTCTTCCTGTATAAAAGCAGTTTACAACCCATAGGGCAGTCTTCCTGCACGCGGCATGGCTGGTTCAGAGTTGCCTCCATTGACCAATATTCCTCACTGCTGCCTCCCGTAGGAGTCTGGTCCGTGTCTCAGTACCAGTGTGGGGGATAATCCTCTCAGACCCCCTACCTATCGTTGCCATGGTAAGCCGTTACCTTACCATCTAGCTAATAGGACGCATAGTCATCTTGTACCCATAAATGTTTAACTAAAGTGTGATGCCACATATCAGTATTATGGAGTATTAATCTTCATTTCTAAAGGCTATCCTCCTGTACAAGGCAGATTCTATACGCGTTACGCACCCGTTCGCCGGTCGTCAGCGGAAGCAAGCTCCCCTGTTACCCCTCGACTTGCATGTGTTAAGCCTGCCGCTAGCGTTCATCCTGAGCCAGGATCAAACTCTTCATTGTATAATCTTTAATATTATGAATGAATAAGTTTCAAAAGAATTTTTTTTAATCTAACTAATTAGATCGTGGTAATTCTACTCTTTAATTACGCTGTCAATTTCAATATTTTCAATGAACTTTGTTAATCTTAATACTTGATATCTCTCAACCAAAATCTCAATCAACTTCTTGTAGAAACGCTAGAATCGAACTAACTGGCTTTTTAATAACCTTTCCAAAATTTCTTAACTCTTACCGCTTTCGCTAAGCGGATGCAAACCTACAAACTATTTTTATTCTGACAAAAACTTTTTTGAAGTTTTTTTTCTAATTTGCAAACCCGACTAAATAAATGAACTACTCTGTAAAATTTGGACTGCAAATATACTCACTTTAATTTGTTGTAAACAAGCTTTTTTCAACTTATTTTTTAACTCTTTAATAATATATTCTAAACCCTATTTTAATGAACTTTGCTTACTTTTAAACTATACGCTTATCCGTTTGCGGGTGCAAATATAGAACCCTTTTCTAACATAGCAATGACTTTTTTTAACTTATTTCTGAAGTTTTTCTTAACCAACTAATCAACAATATTTTATACTGTAGATTCTTTTCGCCTTTTAATAAACAATGGGGTTTCTTCGAAAATCATGCTCACGCAAACCAACCAAATCTATCTTTAGATAGGGTTGTCTTTAGGTTATAAAACAAAAAAGTAGGCTTATGTAAAAACCTACTTTTTTAGTATAATTTAAAAAAATCTATCCTCTACACTATTTCAGCCTTACTTGCTGTGACTGCTCTATCGATTTTCCTCATTAGACCTTGTAATACTTTACCAGGACCAACTTCTACAAATTCATTTCCTCCATCTGCAATCATTGCTTTGATACACTGAGTCCATTTTACAGGGGCAGTTAGTTGTAACATTAAATTTTCTTTTATCTCATCTGGGTTTGTTACAGCCTTAGCTACTACATTCTGATAAACGGGACAAATAGGCTTATTGAATTCTGTTTCTTCAATTGCCTTAGCCAATTCTTCTCTTGCTGGTTCCATCATCGGAGAATGAAAACCTCCCCCAACTGGCAACACTAAAGCTCTTCTAGCTCCTTTCTCTTTTAAAACTTCACAAGCCTTGTTTATAGCTTCTATTTCACCTGATATTACAAGTTGACCAGGACAATTATAATTCGCAGCAACCACAATTCCATCAATACTATCACATACCTCTTCAACTACATCATCTTCTAAACCAAGAACAGCAGCCATTGTTGATTGTTGAACTTCACAAGCTTTCTGCATCGCTAAAGCTCTTTTAGAAACTAATTTTAATCCGTCTTCAAAAGACAACACTTTATTAGCTACTAATGCCGACAACTCTCCAAGAGAATGACCTGCTACCATTTCAGGAGTAAAATCATCTCCTAAAACTTTCGCTAAAATTACCGAGTGTAAAAAAATAGCTGGTTGTGTTACCTTTGTTTGCTTTAGTTCTTCAGCATCTCCCTCAAACATTATATCAGTGATACTAAAACCTAATATTTCATTGGCTTTTTCAAATAAATCTTGAGCTATAGGAGACTTTTCATATAAGTCTAGTCCCATTCCTGTAAACTGAGCTCCTTGACCAGGAAAAATATATGCTTTCATTTATTATTGTATTTTTTGGGCTACAAACATACAATATTTAATATTATCTCTTTCTAAATTTACTTAGCCACAATAAAATAATTATCTAGTGCTTTACTATTGAATATTCTTTTTTCATTTTCAATTCACTTAAAACATTCAGAGCCTCGTTCATATAAATATCTTTTTTAAGATTTTTATGCCAAGCTAAACGTTTCCCTTTTAAAACAGAATCCTTTTTAAACAAATCATATTCATATTTAGGAGCATTAAACGTAATATTTGATTTAAATTTGAAAACTTCTTTAAACTGTTTCCCTTGCAGTGATTTTTCATTAGACTCTTTTTTAAATTCATTATAATTTAATGAATAAGTATTTTGATCTTGATTTTTCTTCAACCATTTTGCATACTCATTAATCTTCTGAAACTTCTTATCATTAAGAACTCTTTGATTACTTTTATACACAACATCTGCAAAATTACTATACGAATTTGTAGTTTTATAATTTGCTTGTTTCACTTTATCCCAAGCTAAAGCTCCTTCTAAATCTCTCTCACCAAACTTCATATAGCTATATCTGCTTGGTAAAGAAATATCTGAGTAAACACCTTCTATTTGGGTTGATCCTCCATTAATTCTATAAAACTTTTGAATTGTCATTTTTAGTGCTCCTAAATCATTAGGATATTGTTCATAAAAGCGATTTATTGGCAAGACATTCTGAACCGTTCCTTTACCATACGTTTGTTTACCTCCAATTATAACCCCTCTTTTGTAATCTTGCATAGCCGCAGCAAAAATTTCAGATGCTGATGCTGAAAACTCATTCACCATAACTACTAAAGGCCCTTTCCATTGTATTTTACTATCTGTATCATTTTTAACTAACGGATCCTCCCCTCTATATTTCACCTGTACTATTGGACCTTTATCAATAAATAAACCGCCGATTTCAATTGCTGTTTTTAACGAACCACCTCCATTGTCTCTTAAATCAACAATTAATCCTTTTACATTTTCAGCTTTTAATCTTTCAATTTCTTTCTCCATATCTTTAGCCGCATCTCTACTGCTTGCATCACTAAAGTCAATATAGAATTTAGGTAAATTTATTATTCCGTACTTTTTACCGTCTTTTTCAACTATGCTTGATTTAACAAATGTTTCTTCAAGCTCAACAACATCTCTTATGATAGAAATGACTTGAGTTGATCCATCAAATTTTTTCTTCACCGTTAGTCTTACTTCAGTTCCTTTTTTTCCTTTTATAAATTTAATAGCATCATCTAATCTTACTCCTACGATATTTACAGGTTCAGCATCGGCTTGAGCTACTTTTAAGATAATATCTCCAGCTTCTAATTCATTTTGTTTCCAAGCTGGTCCTCCAGAAATCAACTCAACAACATGAGTATACATCCCTTTCTTTTGCAAACGCGCTCCAATACCTTCTAACTTCCCAGACATATCCTGATCAAAACGAGACTTAATTCTTGGTGACATGTATGTTGTGTGTGGATCAAATCCGCTTACTATACTATTTAAAAATGTTGAATACCAATCTGAACTTTCTAATTCATCAATTCTGATATATAATTCGTTCATGCTTTTCAATACTTCTGCTCTAGCTTCGCTTTCAAATTCTGAAAATGTTTTCTTTTTAACCTTTTCACCTTTATCAATTTTATCTTTCTGAATCCTTTCTCCTTCTTCAATCCTTCCTATTATTGATAATTTTAATTGCCTTCTCCAATAATCTAAAAGCTCTTTTTCATCTTTTGCAAAGGGTATTTTTTCATAATCAACATTAATAGTTTCCTTTTTGCTATAATTAAAAGATTGTTTTAATAATGTTCTATAATTAATTTTAGCAGCGTCAAGTTTTTCTAAAAACCTTCCATAAACTAGTTTATAGAAATCGATATTAGTATCTCTTAATTGATCATCAATTAAATATTTATACTGAGAAAATTCTTTTAAGTCTTCTTGAGTAAAATATCTTTTACTTGGATCTTAACCCTTCTATAAAAGAATTGTAAACATGCTCCGAAAAACTATCATCTAATTTTTTTTGTACGTAATGATACCTACTTAATATATTTTTTAGAACATATACTATTACTCTGTCTTTTTCAGGATCTTCATCTTTTGTATTCGTTGATGCATGTGTTGAATTCGCAAATAAAATAATTATTGCAAAAAAATGAATAATGAATTTCGTCTTCATAAATATTCGGTTTTTAAAATATACGTAGTCTCCACTAATTGCTAAACTACTAAAATAATGCCACTTTTACTATTCTTCCTTTTTCGTACCCCTATTTCAAACACTTTCTTCATACTCTTTCCACCATCATTAAATGATGATTTCATATTTGAACTACAGAGTTTACTTTCTTCTTTTCCAAAACAATTTGAATACGACAACTTACTTTTTTTACTTTTATTACGTCGTTTTCTAAAATCATTTTACTTTTTTCAAACTTTTCTTTAGTAAATAATAAAAAACAAACATTATCAATTCAAACTCAACTCTTCTTATTGTATGTAGTTATTGTAATTTACTATAACGTTTTTTCAAATACTTAGACGTCTAATTTTCTTAAATCGTACAAACATTTGGTATTTTAACAAAAAATATGTTCACTATGTACACATCGCAATTAGCTACTCAAAACCAAATTGTGACTCCTTTAAAAACACACATAGCTTTTTCACTAGAATTTAAATTATTGAAAAAAAAGTTGAAATAACAAAAATAATCACATAAACAACAACACATATCATACCTTTCTATTTGATCACTACAATTTTACGGAATATTTTACCTCTTCTATCTTTACGAAATGTTAAAAAAGTATCCTTTTTTTATCTTACATTTGTTGTAAAACTAAATCTACTATGCAAGAAAGACCCTTAATTTTAGTTACAAATGACGATGGAATTACTGCTCCTGGAATAAGAATGCTTATTGAAATCATGAATAAAATAGGAGACGTTGTAGTGGTAGCTCCTGACAGTCCTCAAAGTGGAATGGGACATGCAATTACCGTGAATAATGTGCTACATTGTAACCCTATTACTATTGATGACGGTCCTCAAATCGAATACAGCTGTTCTGGAACTCCAGCAGACTGTGTTAAAATGGCTAAAAATCAAATTTTAAATAGAACTCCTGACTTATGCGTTTCTGGTATAAATCACGGTTCAAATTCTTCTATAAATGTTATTTACTCTGGTACTATGAGTGCTGCTGTTGAAGCTGGTATTGAAGGAATTCCTGCTATTGGTTTTTCTTTATTAGACTTTGATTGGCATGCAGATTTTAGAGCTGCTAAAAAATTTATAGAAAAAATAACTTTAAATGTTCTTTTAAATGGACTTACTGAAGGAGTTGTTTTAAATGTAAACATTCCTAAACTTAAAGAAAATGAAATTAAAGGCATTCGTATTTGTCGCCAAGCAAATGGATACTGGAAAGAAACCTTTGACAAACGAAAAAGCCCTTATGGAAAAGAATATTACTGGTTAACTGGTGAATTTATTAATAAAGATAAAGGGCAAGATACAGATATTTGGGCTTTAGAAAATGGATACATTTCTGTTGTACCCGTTCAATTTGACATGACTGCTCATCATGCAATACAAAAACTAAACTCATGGGATATATAAAAAAAGAAATCATCATTGGTTTTTTAATCTCTTTACTTGCAACTGTATCTGGTTTTTTTATTTATCTTCAATATATATCTCAAACAGATATTTCTTCAACCCTTAACAAAATTAGAGAGGGAGGAGTATTAGGAGCTGTAATTGCTTTAGCAGCGATACCTAATTTATTTGTTTTTTTTATTTTTTTAAAGAAGAACCAAGATTACAGGGCTAGAGGTGTTTTAATAGCAACAATTACAATTGCTATATTTACTCTTATCTTGAAATTTATATAAATCTCAACAAGATTCGTTAAAAAATTTATGAAATACTATATACTTGCAGGAGAAGCTTCAGGAGATTTACATGGAGCAAATTTAATGAAAGCTTTATTTAAAGAAGATCCCGAAGCTGATATTCGCTTTTGGGGCGGCGATTTAATGCAAAATGTTGGAGGCACCTTGGTAACACACTATAAAGAACGTGCTATCATGGGGTTTGTAGAGGTTCTTCTAAACCTAAAAAAAGCATTAAATTTTATTAAATCTTGTAAGAAAGATATTGCAAAAAATAACCCTAATGTTATTATTTTTATAGACAATTCCGGTTTTAATTTAAGAATTGCTAAGTGGGCTAAAAAAAATGGCTTTAAAACTAACTACTATATTTCACCTCAAGTTTGGGCTAGTAGACCAGGAAGAGTAAAAAGTATTAAACGTGACATTGATAAAATGTTTGTTATACTCCCTTTTGAGAAAGATTTTTATAATAAATTTAATTATGACGTACATTTTGTAGGACACCCACTCATTGATGGAATTGACGGAAGAAAACAAGTGGACGAACAAAAGTTTAGAAAAAAACACAATTTAGGCTCAAAAAATATTATTGCTCTTTTACCAGGGAGCAGAAAACAAGAGATATCTAAAATGTTAGCTGTAATGTTGTCATTAACTGATGATTTTTCTAACTATCAATTTGTTGTGGCTGGAGCTCCAAGCCAATCTTATGAGTTCTATGAAGAATTTCTTAAAAATAAAAATATTTCTTTCGTTGCAAACAAAACTTATGATTTATTAAGTATTTCTTATGCAGCGATAGTAACTTCTGGGACTGCGACTTTAGAGGCAGCACTATTTAAGGTTCCACAAGTAGTTTGTTACAAAGGCAGTAATGTTGAATACCAAATAGCTAAAAGAATTATAACTTTAGATTACATTTCTTTAGTTAATTTAATTATGAATAGGGAAGTTGTTACTGAATTAATTCAGAATGACTTCACAAAAGAAAAACTTAAGCAAGAATTATTTCGTATATTAGAACCAACCCATAGAAAGCAATTATTCTTAGATTATTTTGATTTAGAAAAAGTTTTAGGAGGCAAAGGTGCTTCAGAAAAAACAGCTAAATTGATTATCGATGGGTTAAAAAACAATTAATTAAGTGACTAAAAAACTATTTCCTCTTTTTGGTATTTTATTTTTCATGTACTCTTGTGGTTCATCAAAAAAAATTAGCTCTAAAAAACCCACTAAACATCATATTTCAAAAGCATCTAAGAAAAAAATCACAACTGCAGATAAAATTGTTTGGACTGCTGTTTCCTTCAAAGGAGTGCCCTATAAATATGGTGGAACTAATAAAAAAGGTATGGATTGCTCAGGCTTAATCTATACTTCTTTCAAGAAACGAAATATTTCATTACCTAGAACATCTAAATTGATGTATTTAAAAGGAAATCCAATTCCTTTAAACAGCGTTAAACGAGGTGACTTACTTTTTTTCAAAACTACCCGTAAAAGAGGTAAAGTTAACCATGTAGGCTTAATCACCTCAGTAAAGAACGGAACCATTCGTTTTATTCATTCTACAAGTTCTCGAGGAGTATTAATAAGCTCTTTACGTGAAAAATATTGGAAAAACGCTTTTATCAAAGCTAAAAGAGTTTTGTAAACATAATACACACATATAATGCAAAGAAATGTTATAGTTTCTTTTGTAAAATATTACTTTTTAAAAACTTACATAAACATTAATTACCCCAACTTTATGAAAAAACAACTACTTTTATTTTTATTTTTATTTTTTAGCAGCATAATTGTAAATGCACAAAACATTACAATCCCTGACACAAATTTTAAAGCTGCTCTAGTTGCCAACACAGCAATAAATACCAATAATGATTCAGAAATTCAAACTAGTGAGGCTAATGCTTTTGATGGAAGTATGGATGTTTCAAATAAAAACATTTCAACTTTAAATGGTATTGAAGCATTTATCAACCTTACAACTTTATCTTGTTATGGCAATCAATTAACAAGCTTAGACCTAAGTAAAAATGTAAAACTAAAATATCTTTATTCTTACAATAATAAACTTACAAGTATAAATGTTTCAAAAAACACTGAACTAAAAACGTTATATTCCTATAACAACGACCTAACAAGCATCGACATAAGTAACAACTTATCTTTAGTCTATTTTGATTGTAGCTCAAATAAAATAAACGCATTAGATACAAGTAAAAACACAAAACTTTCAAAAATTTATTGTCATACTAATCAATTATCAGAAATTGATGTATCAAAAAACATTGATCTTCGTTTATTTTTCTGCTATAATAATACTGACATATCTTCATTAGACGTAAGTAAGAACACTGAACTTAGTTCGTTAAACTGTGGTGGTAATAAAATTACTAGTATAGATATCAGTACCTGTCCAAAATTAACCAAACTCTACTGTTCTATTAATAATTTAACCTCCCTAAATTTAGCTAACGGTACCAATACTAATTTCAAAGAAATTGAAGCTCTTAGAAATAGTAATCTTACTTGTATACAAGTAGATAATGTTGCTTACAGTACTAATAATTGGACAGGTAGTAATTTTGCTTTTGATAGCGCTTCAAGTTTTAGCGAAAATTGTGCTACAGCAAGTATTAATAAAAACTCATTAGCAACTGTAAAAACATATCCTGTACCCGTTAAAGAAATATTAAACATTGGTATTAATAAAGAAGAAATTACTAACATCAATATTTCAGACATTTCTGGTAGAATCGTTTTTAAAGGAAAAAACAATAACAGTATTAACTTAAACTACCTTCCTATGGGAGTTTATATTTTACGATTAACAACAACAACTGGTGTGTTAGCTAAAAAGTTTTTGAAAAACTAAGATTAAACTTAAAAACAAAAAAGCTGTGAATTTAAATTCACAGCTTTTTTTTATAAAAACTATATTGTTTAGTTTAACATTTTCCAAAGAGTATCTTTTAATTCCATTAATCCGGCTTGAGCAACAGACGAAATAAATAAGGTCTTAATACCTTCTGGCAACTCCTCTTTTATTTCTTCTTTTAATTCATCATCAAGCATATCACATTTTGATATGGCCAATAATCGTTGTTTATCTAAAAGCTCTGGATTATGTTTACGAAGTTCGTTTAATAAAATTTCATATTCTTTCTTAATATCATCACTATCGGCTGGTATTAAAAATAAAAGAGTAGAATTACGCTCTATGTGTCTTAAGAAATAATGCCCTAATCCTTTACCCTCTGAAGCTCCTTCAATAATACCTGGAATATCAGCCACCACAAAACTTTGGTGATTTCTATATTCTACAATACCTAAATTAGGCTTTAACGTTGTAAAGGCATAGTCGGCAATTTTAGGTTTAGCAGCTGTTATCACAGAAAGCAAGGTAGATTTTCCAGCATTGGGAAAGCCCACTAATCCTACATCTGCTAAAATTTTAAGTTCCATACGGAACCAGCCTTCAACGCCATCAATCCCTGGCTGTGCATAACGAGGTGCTTGGTTTGTTGAAGATTTAAAGTGCCAATTCCCTCTTCCTCCTTTACCACCTTCTAACAAGATAATATCTTTATCGTGCTCAGTAACTTCGAATAGTATTTCATCAGTATCAGCATCTCTAAAAACCGTACCCAATGGCACAGGTATTACAACATCAGCTCCATCAGCACCGGTACTTCTACTACTACTTCCATGACCACCATGTTCTGCTTTAAAATGACGTTTAAATTTTAAGTGAAAAAGTGTCCACATAGTTTTATCTCCACGTACAATTACGTGACCACCTCTTCCACCATCTCCTCCATCAGGACCACCTTTTGTAATGTACTTCTCACGGTGTAAATGAACAGAACCTTTACCACCTTTCCCTGAAGATGCATATACTTTTATATAATCGACAAAATTTCCTTCGGTCATTGTTTTTGTTTATTCATTTAGCTTAAAATAATAGCTAAATATATTTTTTATAATGTATCAAAAACATCAGATAAACGCTGTGTAATTTCTTCAATAGAACCTACTCCATTTACCCCGTAATATGTACCTTTATCTTCATAAAAGTCTTTTAATACAGCTGTTTTTGTATTGTATTCGTTAAAACGATTTCTAATTTTACCTTCATCAGTATCATCAGATCTACCACTAGTTTTACCTCTTTCTAAGATACGCTCAACTAATAAATCTTCAGAAACTTCTAAAGCAACCATCCCATTAATTCGCTCACCTTTTTCAGCTAAAAACTCATCTAATACTTCAGCTTGTGACTGAGTTCTTGGGAACCCATCAAAAATGAATCCATTTACATCAGTATTTTTTTCAACCTCAGCTTTAAGCATACTTATTGTTACTTCATCAGGAACTAAATTTCCAGCGTCCATATACGTTTTTGCTAATAGTCCTAAATCAGTTCCATTTTTAATATTATAACGGAAAACATCTCCTGTTGAGATATGTACTAAATTATACTTATCTTTTAAAACAGCAGCTTGTGTTCCTTTTCCTGCACCAGGAGGGCCAAATAATACAATGTTTTTCATTTTTGGTTTTGTTGTTAACTGATAAACAGCAGGCAAATTTCTACCATAACCCTTATAATCAAGACCATAACCAACAATAAAAGCATCATCGATACTTTTACCTATATAATTAATTGGTAATTCTTTTTTATATACATCTGGCTTAAAAAAAAGCGTTGCTATTTTTAATTCTTTTAAGTTTTTGGTTTTGAATATTTCGTAAATTTCTTGTAATGTAGTTCCAGTATCTATTACATCTTCTAATATAATAACGGTACGACCAGACAAATCTTCATTAACCCCTATCAATTTCTTTACTTTTTCGGAAGAGGTTGTTCCTTCATATGAAGCTAACTTAACAAAAGAAATCTCACAATCTCCATTAAACTCTCTAACAAAATCAGCAGCAAAAACAAAACAACCATTTAAAATACCAATAAAAAGAGGTACTTCATCTTTAGGAAGGTCTTTTTTTACTTGTAATGCTAATCGTTTAACAATTATAGCTATATCGTTTTTAGAAACGAATTCTTTAAAATATAAATCGTGAATTTTTGTTATTTTCATCAGATTGCAAAGATAGTTGCTTGATAGTAAATGAAAAAACCGTTTTGAATATTGTTCAAAACGGTTTTATTTTTGTCTCTTATTTTTTTATTTTTTTTCTCTTTTTTTGGCAACATCAAACATTATTGGAGTTGCAACAAATAAAGATGAATAAGTACCTACGACTACCCCCACAATTAATGCGAACATAAATCCTTTAATACTGTCACCTCCAAAGAAAAATATCGCTAACATTACTAACAATGTTGTTAATGATGTATTTATTGTTCTTCCTAAAGTACTACTTAATGCTTTATCAACCAAACCAGCGGTAAAAGAAGTACTATTATTAGCATATTCTCTAATTCTATCAAAAATTACCACGGTATCATTTAGTGAATAACCTACTACTGTAAGTATTGCCGCAATAAACGATTGACCTATTTCCATATCAAAAGGCATAAACTTATACAAAATTGAGAACACACCTAATACAACTAAAACATCATGAAATACTGCTACAACTGCTCCTATAGAGAAAGCTACTTTTCTAAAACGTAATAAGATATATAAAAACACTACAATTAAAGAACCTATTACAGCCCATAATGCAGCTTGCTTAATATCATCCGCAATTGTTGGTTCAACTTTCATATAACTCATTATACCGCTACCCTCTTTTTCAAAACCAGGTTTAAAGTTCTCATAAGTAGTATCACCTAGGTAAGACTTTAATCCTTTGTATAATTCACTTTGAACTTGCTCATCAACTTGTCTTCCCTCTTGATCAATTTTATAAACGGTAGTTATTTTCAATTGATTTTCAGAACCATATGTTTTTGCTTCTGGAGCAGTACCAAAAGCATCTTTTAATGTAGCAGCTACTTCATTAGCTTTTACTGGCTTATCAAAACGAACAATGTAAGAACGCCCTCCTTTAAAATCTACACCTTGTTTTAATCCTATTGTAAGAATAGAAACTAAACCAAATGCTATAATAGCTCCTGAAACAATGTAGGCTAACTTACGTTTCTTTAAGAACTCTATGTTAATATTTTTAAACCAATTTTTAGAAATATTTGTATTGAATGTTAAATTAGTTCCTTTAGTTACAGCTCCATCAACCAATAAACGTGTTATAAAGATAGCCGTAAATAATGATGTTGCTATACCAATCATTAATGTTAATGCGAATCCTTTAATTGGCCCCGTACCGAAAGCATATAAAATTACACCTGTTAATAATGTTGTAATATTTGCATCAATAATTGCTGATAAAGCACCTTTAATACTAAAACCTTCATCCACTGCGGTACCCAATCCTTTACCACCAAACAGACCTTCTTTGATTCTTTCAAAAATAATTACGTTGGCATCAACCGACATACCTATTGTTAAAATAATACCTGCTATACCAGGTAATGTTAATACAGAATTAAAAGAGGCTAATACACCAAAAATAAATAATATATTTACTAATAATGCAAT
Source organism: Tenacibaculum sp. nBUS_03 (assembly GCF_051201695.1). Lineage (GTDB taxonomy): Bacteria > Bacteroidota > Bacteroidia > Flavobacteriales > Flavobacteriaceae > Polaribacter. The sequence continues at coordinate 2,095,388 of NZ_CP179214.1, forward strand.
ATTTGCGTACAATCCAGCTTTACCATAATATAAAACCATCCACACTAAGACTAATAAAATAGCTAAGGCAAATGACCATATACTTGCATTAATAGATTCTTTACCTAATGATGGACCAACTACTTCTGACTGAATAATACGTGCAGGTGCAGGTAACTTACCAGCTTTTAATACTGTTGAAATATCTTGTGCTTCAGAAACGGTCATTTGGCCTCCTGAAATTTGAGTACTTCCTCCTGCTATCTCTCCATTTACTGAAGGTGCAGTATAAACATAATCATCTAAAACAACAGCAACAAATTTACCAACATTTTCCGCAGTCATCTTAGCCCATTTCTTCGTACCAGACGCATTCATAGTCATAGAAACTATAGGCTTACTTAATTGATCATAATCTTGTTTTGCATCAGCAATTACATCTCCTTCAATAGGAGCTTTATCATTTCTATTAGATTTTACAGCATATAATGCTATAATAGCAGCAACTTCTTCATTTTCTGGAGCGTCTGCTCCTTTAGGAGGTGTTAATGACTTATAATCCCACAAAAACTTTGCATATCTTAAATTACTTGGCAACAAAGCTCTAACCTCTTTATTGTTAAGCAATTCATTCACTTTAGCAGTATCTTGTACTTTGGCATACCCAACAGTAGGACTAACTTGTGATTGATTTGGACTTAAAAAGTTAAACAACATTTTTTGAGTCTCAACGTCTGTTGAATCTTTTGATTCTCCTAATAAATCATCAATATCGTCTCCTTTTTTTGCAGTGTCTTTTACTTGCTCAGTTGCACTAGCCGTTTTGTCTTTTAATAACTCTATTGACTTCGCATTTGCTTGTACAAAAAATGGAATTACATCAGCATTAGTATACACTTCCCAAAACTGTAATTCAGCAGTACTTTGTAATAATTTTTGTACACGCTCAATATCTTTAGCTCCTGGTAACTCTACTTGAATTCTTCCAGAAGTTCCAATTCGTTGAATACTTGGTTGAACAACCCCAAATTTATCAATACGACTACGTAATACTTCAAAAGCTGTATTTATAGACGTATTTATTTCCTCTTGTAAAGTCGATTTTACTTGCTCGTTGGTTTTATTAAAGTCTATTTTATCACGCAGTGCTTTAGTTCCAAAAATAGATGGATCACTTAATTTCACACTTCCGTTGCTTAAAGCCTCAAATTGACTATAAAATAAATCTATATAATCATCTTGGCTATCTTTTTGTGCTTCATCAGCTTTTTCTAAAGCTTCATTAAAGACAGAATTCTTAGAGTCATTTGACAACCCTATTAAAATATCTTTAACAGACACTTGTAAAATTGCATTAATACCTCCTTTTAAATCTAAACCAAGGTTCATTTCTTTATCCCTGATATCATTATAGGTGTATTTAGCAACTCCTAAATTAACTACTTCTTTATTTGCTACACTATCAATGTATTTCTTTTCTAGTTTAGCTAACTCTCTACCACTACCTCCGTTAACATTTTTTTCAGCGTATTCTTTTGCGCTACTTTCTACCTTGTTGGCAAAAAATGTAAATGATAATTGGTATAAACTTACTAATCCAAAAAGAATAGCAAATAATTTAATAAGACCTTTGTTTTGCATCTTCTTATAATTTAAATCGACTTTTTTTAAAACGTGCAAATATAGTATTTCAAAAAAGATTTGACAATTCTTTTGCCATATTTATGTTTCTAGCTACTAATTAACAAATACTTGCTAATGGATTCCTTCTTTTTTGGCATTTATATTATGTATATTTACAGGCTTTTCAAGCAAAAGAAACAACTTTAATAATTTAATTTATATACAATGGCACATACAACTGACATTGAAGCTCCTAAAACAGCACACTTAACTGATATTGAGATTGCTCAAGGAAAAAAATTACAACACATTAGGCATATTGCTCAAAAACTTAATATAGAAGAAGATAACTTGGAAATGTACGGAAAGTATAAAGCTAAACTTCCTCTAAATTTAATTGATGACGAAAAAATAAAACAGAACAACTTAGTTTTAGTTACAGCTTTAACACCTACACCCGCTGGCGAAGGAAAAACAACTGTTTCTATTGGTTTAACTGAGGGACTAAACAAAGTAGGAAAACAAGCAACTGTGGTTTTACGTGAACCATCTTTAGGTTCTGTTTTTGGAATAAAAGGTGGGGCCGCAGGAGGTGGTTATTCACAAGTAGTTCCTATGGAAGATATTAACCTGCATTTTACAGGTGATTTTAATGCTATTGAAAAAGCAAATAATTTACTATCAGCATTAATTGATAATAACCTTCAAAGTAAAGTTAACAATTTAAACATTGATCCTAGGACAATTCTTTGGAAACGTGTTATAGATATGAATGATCGTGCTCTGCGACAAATTACTATTGGTTTAGGGGGAACAGCAAACGGAATTCCAAGAGAAGATGGCTTCAATATTACTCCTGCATCAGAAGTTATGGCTATTTTATGTATGGCTAATGATTTCAATGACTTAAAAAAACGTTTAGGAAACATTTTCATAGGCTTTACTTTTGATAAAAAGCCTGTTTTTGCTAAAGATTTAAAAGCAGAAAATGCTATGGCTATTTTGCTTAAAGATGCTATAAAACCTAACCTCGTTCAGACATTAGAGGAAAATCCTGCAATTATACATGGTGGTCCTTTTGCAAATATTGCGCAAGGAACAAATACCATTATTGCTACTAAGATGGGATTATCTTTATCAAACTACGTTGTTACTGAAGCTGGTTTTGGTGCCGATTTAGGAGCTGAAAAATTCTTAAATATTAAATCTGCTCACGCAGGGTTAAACCCTAAATGTGTTGTGCTTGTCTCAACAATTAGAGCACTTCGTCATCATGGAGGGGCTCCAAAAGAAGAGTACAATACTCCAAACATAGAGCGTGTTCAAAACGGGTTTAAAAATCTTGAAAAACATATTGAGAACATCCGTAAATTTAATATTGAACCAGTGGTTGCTATTAACTCGTTTATTTCTGATTCAGAGGAAGAAGTTAATTTCGTTATAGAAGCATGTGCAAATCTTGGAGTACAAGCTGTAGTTTCAGAAGGATGGGCTAATGGTGGAGAAGGAACTAAAAACTTAGCCAATGCAGTTATAAATATTGTTGAAAACAAAGCCACGCAATACAAACCTTTATACGATTGGAAAAGCCCTGTAAAAGACAAAATTGAAACGATTGCTAAAGAGATTTATGGTGCTTCAAATGTAGAATATAGTAAGAAGGCACAGCTTAATCTTCGCCGTATTGAACGTCTTGGTTTTAGTGACTTTGCGATATGTATGGCCAAAACACAAAAGTCATTTTCTGATAACGATAAGTTAATAGGAAAACCAGAAGGATTTACCGTAACAGTAAGAGAAATAGAAATAGCTGCTGGTGCTCAATTTATAATTCCTATTTTAGGAAAAATGATGCGTATGCCAGGACTGCCTACCATTCCTGCTTCTGAGGCTATGAGTATTGATAATGATGGTAAAATTTCTGGACTTTCTTAAGCTAAAAATTATAACTTCAATAAAAAGGACCAATCGTTTAAAGTAAACGATTGGTCCTTTTTAAAATTATTTTAAAATACTATTTAACAACAATTTTAACCACTAAACCTTCGTTAGCTCGAACGTTAAAAACAGTATCATCTTCAAAAATAAAATATTGTCCTTTTATTCCAACCAATTTACCTTCATAAGACTCTTGTTTTTTCAAATTCAAACTTTTAGGTTTCAGTGGGTATTTCTTTACAGGAAACTTAATATTTGTTTCTTTGTTGTTTTCAATAAAGTATGCTTTTGCTTCCTCGGGAATAAATTCACGTAACTTTTCTTGCCACGATACCAAACTTTCATCCTCTATATCATTTTTAAGCATCTTTCTCCAATTCGTCTTATCTGCTACATATTCTTTTAGTGCAACCTCAGTAATTCCTGCCAAATACCTATTAGGAACTTCAACAATCTCAATAGCTTCATGGGCCCCCTGATCTATCCACCTAGTAGGTACTTGATTTTTTCTTGTCACTCCAACCTTCACATTACTAGAGTTAGCCAAATACACAATATGGGGTTGTAACTGCGCCTGTTTTTCATATTCTAAATCACGATCTTCAATTCCTAAATGAGCTTTACTTAATTCTGGGCGCATTATCCAATCTCCTGCTTTCGCTGTTTCAAAAAAACATTTTTTACAAAAACCCTGTCTGTAAATCTCTTTCTCTAACCCACAACTCAAGCATTCATAGGTAATAAAATGAAATTCAAGCACTTTTTCTAACAACTGATTCATATTTAAAAAATCAGTTTTCATATCTAAATAATACTGTACCGTTTCTAAATTCTCGGTAGCCATTTTTTTTAACACTCCTTGATAATGCATGTCTTAAATTTTATTACTTTTAGCTAAAAATTTTTGCTGCTCTTCTTTTAAAACAGAAAACACAGCAACAACAAAGCACAAACTTAAAAAATATATGGCGTTTCCGTTTATAAATTCAATCATTTCTTGGTTTTTAAAAAAACGTAAACATCAAGTAGAACTATTTTTAAAATACCCTATTGATGTTCAAAATGAGGTGTTATTAAGGTTACTAAATACTGCTAAGAACACTGAAATAGGCAATCTATACAGTTTTTCTTCTATAGATTCATATGATAAATTTTCTTCCCAAGTTCCCATTCAAAAATATGAAAACATAGAGCCCTTAATAGAGCGCTGTAGAAAAGGCGAACAAAATATTTTTTGGCCTTCTCAAATAAGATGGTTTGCAAAATCTAGCGGTACTACAAATGCGAAAAGTAAATTTATCCCCGTAAGTGATGAAGCTATTGAAAACTGCCACATGAAGGCTGGAAAAGATATGCTATGTTTATATATTAATAACAATCAAAACGCTCAATTATTTAAAGGAAAAGGACTTCGTTTAGGAGGAAGCTCGGCTGTTTATGAAGATAATAATTCTTATTTTGGAGATTTATCAGCTATTATTATTGAAAACATGCCTTTTTGGGCTGACTTTAGCTCTGCTCCTAAACAAGAGGTTGCATTAATGGAGGAGTGGGAAACAAAAATGGAAGCCATTATTGATGAAACTATTAATGAAAACATTACTAGTTTGGTGGGAGTTCCATCCTGGATGCTTGTTTTATTAAATAGAGTTTTAGAAAAAACAGGTAAAAACAACATCCTAGAAGTATGGCCTAATTTAGAAGTTTACTTTCATGGTGGAGTTAACTTCAACCCCTACCGAGAGCAATATAAAAAGTTAATACCTAAGAAAGATTTTAGGTATTACGAAACATACAATGCCTCTGAAGGTTTTTTTGCATTACAAGACCTTAATAATTCAGAAGAACTTTTGTTGATGTTAGATTATGGTATTTTTTATGAGTTTATTCCGATGAGTCAATACAATGGCGAAAACTCAATTGCAATCCCTCTTTCTGAAGTAAAAAAAGGCATTAACTATGCAATGGTTATTACCACAAATGGAGGCTTATGGCGATACTTGATTGGTGATACCATAAAATTCACATCAATTAAGCCTTATAGAATAAAAATCACAGGAAGAACAAAACATCATATCAATGTTTTTGGTGAAGAACTTATTATTGAAAATACAGAAGAGGCCTTAAAAGCAGCTTGTAATAAAACCAATGCTAGTATTAAAGACTACACTGTGGGCCCTATTTTTATGGATGGTAAAAAACAAGGAGCTCATGAATGGATTATTGAATTTAACAAGGCTCCCGAAAACTTAGCTTTTTTTACTGAATTATTAGATAACTCATTAAAAACCTGTAATTCTGACTATGAAGCTAAACGTTATAACAACATGACCTTATCAATGCCTAAAATTCATAAAGCTCGCAAAGGGTTATTTTATGACTGGTTAAAAAGGAAAGGTAAGTTGGGAGGGCAACACAAAGTACCTCGCCTATCAAATCAACGTGAATTTATTGAAGAATTATTAAAATTATAAATGATTGATTATTCTCAAAAAAACGTCTCTTTTTTACTAGAAAACCCTGAATTGATGGAAGCTCTTCAAGAAATCATGACTTTCAAAAGTTTTTCTAAGCATGATATTATTCATGAAGCCGGTACAATTTGCAACAACTTTTACATCATAACTTCAGGTATAGCTCGTGTTTTTTATTATAAAGAAGACAAAGATATTACTGTACATTTTTCTGCAGAACAAGAAAGTATCACCTCTATTGACAGTTTAATTCAACGAAAAAAAAGCAAATACAATATTCAGGCATTGGAAGATTTAGATACTTTTGTAATCAATATTAATGATATAGAAAAAATACTTGAAAATAATCCTAAACACGAACGCTTTGGGCGCTTATTCTTGCAACAAATATATATTGAATTAGTTGAACGAATTGAATACATACAATTACATACCGCACAAGAACGCTACGAAATTTTACTTAATAAAAAACCATATTTATTTCAACGTGTTTCATCAAAACATATCGCCTCATTTTTGGGGATGACTCCTGAAACATTCAGTAGAATTAGAAAGAAATAATTTCTTGACAATTGTCAAGAATTATTGTGATTTTACAAAATACATTTGTACCACACAATTCTAATTAACTATGACAGTTTCAGAAAAACTAACTATATTTTATAAAGAAAATAACCTTTCAGAAGAAGGAGGCGTAAATGAAGACTTTTTTTATTTAAAATTTAGACTTTTTACAGTAAAACTTCCTAATTCTCAATTTAGAAAAAACGTAGTCCATATTCATGATATTCAACATATATTGTATAATTGTGATATTAGCTGGAAAGGTGAGGCTTTTATAGCTGGCTGGGAAATAGCCACAGGGCTTTGGAAACATATCCCTATTGGTTTTATGAGTTTATGGGCAATGGGATTTTCTTCATTAACACACCCTAAAGAAGTTTGGAAAGGATATAAAACTGGATTATCCGTTAAAGGAATCATTGACTTAAAAATGACAAAAGAGGAATTACTAAAACTTCCTATAGAAAATTTAAAAAAAATAATTATAAAGAAAAAACCCACTAAAATAAATACTTTTCAGCGGGTAATTTATAATTTCTGGGTTATATCAAGTTTAATTACTTTATTCTTCCCTTTACTATTAATTATTATTTTATATTTAATCTTTTAACATCTAAATACCCCAACACACTGGTTACTAAAAAACATAAAATACTGTAAACAGTTACTGATGAAACTCCAAAAGTTTGCGGCATTTTATCTCCTAGTGATATTGACAAAACATTATATGAATAGGGAAAATAAATAGATTCAGGCGCTTGAAAAGCAATTAAACCTAATATTATAAAAACCATTCCTACAGATAAAGGAACTATAAAATTTTTAAATCTAAAACTTAACCAAAACTGAATCCCAACAATTCCTAGAGAAGCAATAAATGAAGTTCCTAACATTTTTATGTAGCCCATATGATCTGGTTGAAAATCTAAAAATGCTAAATCGGGATAAAAAAAACCTAGTAAAATTCCAAAAAACAAAATCGCTATGTAAAAATACACGTATGTACTTATAATTGAAAAGAGAACAATAGATAATTTACCAAAATACACACTCCATTTAGGTATTGGCAATGCAAATAAATGTTTTATTCCTGTTGCTTTATGTTCTACCTGAATTATTAAACTAGTAATTAACACTATAAATAAAGGCACAAAAAAAGGGATCGAGTTTTCCACCTGATTTAAAGTGTATTTATCCCAAGGGTTTACTCCTTCACCAGGTACTAATTTTGCATGTTTAATAGCATAAGCAATAAAAAACAGTAAAGGAATTATTAAAGCACTAATGATGGTTAACCAAAAAGCAAAAGTTCTTTTTAATTTAATTAATTCATTTTTGGTATTAGATATATAAAATGTAATTGCTGACATAACTATTAATTTTCTGTTAATGATAAAAAAAGCTCTTCTAAATTATTTTTAATACTAGCTTGAAACACTTGAATTTCATTCACTCTAAAAGCATCAATAACTTTCGTTATCTCTTCTTTGGTTTCTACCTCTATTTTTATAAAATCATCTTCTGTAGATAAATTTTCTTTGTTCAAAACTTCTAAAACAACCATTGCGTCAATGAACTTATCTACTTCAATTTCAACAATCATATTTTTACTTTTTGATTGTTTTAATGATTTTACCGTATCTTGATATAACATTTTACCATTTCTTATAATACCAACATGAGTACATGTTTTTTCAATTTCACTTAACAAATGACTAGATATAAAGACTGTAGTTCCATATTTTTGATTCAACTCCTTAATCAACTCTCTCATTTCAATAATCCCCTTAGGATCCAAGCCATTGGTTGGCTCATCTAAAATTATGAGTTCAGGATTACTAAGTAATGAAATAGCCAACCCTAAACGCTGCTTCATTCCTAATGAATAAGCTTTGACTTTTTTCTTCTTCGCATGAATTAACCTAACAATTTCTAGTACTTCATCAATCCTTTCTAGAGATATTTTCCCTCTATAATTTGCTGCAATCTTTAAATTCTCAACCGCATTCAAATGCTCATACAACGATGGATTTTCTATCAAGGCTCCTATTTTATGCAAACTTTTAATTCTGCTTCCTGAGTTAAATGATTCTCCAAATAAGGAAACATACCCTGCTTGCTTTTTTAAAAGTCCTAAAATTAAACGAATAGTCGTGCTCTTTCCAGAACCATTTGGCCCAAGAAAACCATAAACACTCCCTTTAGGTACCTGAAGTGCTAAACTATCAATATCTTTTCTTGATTTTGAATAAGAGAAATTGAGGTTTTTGGTTTCTACAATTAATTGATTCATATTTTGGTTTTATTAGTTTACTTATTTTGTAAACGAATCAATTATAAGTTTGTAACAGGAACCTGAGTTTTTAACATTTAAAAATCAACATATTAAGCTCTTAAAAAACATCAGTAGTTTTTAATGGCAATTTTAACGGGCAATGTATATTGAGTAGTAACTGGAATTCCTCTTTTAATTGCAGGAAATATTTTAGGAAGTTTTTTGACTGAAACCTTTAATAAACTATCTAAAGCTGGTAATTTTTCTAAAACAATGTTAGAAGCTTCAATATCTTTAAGCTGAACTGTGCCGTAATTGTTTATGACCAAGTGAACATAAATTACCTCGTCTATATCTTCATCTACAATAAAGTCAATTTCACTTAATGAACGTGCTATATTAGCTTGGATTTCAGACCGAAAACACTCATTTTTGGTATTAGAATCAAGTTCTTTGCATTTCTCAAATGAAGGAGAAACATCTACTTTAGATAAATTAATAATAGTATCAATATACTGATTATTGTTCTTTCTAGTAAAAGAAAAGTAATCACAGGATACTATAGAGAATAGAACTATACAAAAAATCACATTTCGAATGTGCATTTCACTGATTTTTAAGTGAAAATACAAAAAAACTATTAGTCTAACACTTCTCCTTTTTTAAAATAAAATTTTTTTATTTCTATCAATCTTCTTTTAACATGATCAGAAAGAACAGAATCTTTCATTTCAAATCGATTCATATAACCTTTGTAATGCTTATAAGCTATTTTTTTATTTTTATAATAACTTTCAGAAACTGTAGCCAATTGATACAATGCTTTATAATTTCTATAGTTTTCTTTTAAGGCATTACCATAGGCTTTTATTGCTAACTTTGGATTATTTAATTCCTCATAAGTTCTAGCCAGTTTATAATACTCAACATCTCGTAATTCTTTACCTATAAAGGTAGCATACATATATCTTAAACTTGCTTCTTTATACTTTTTTTGATCAAAAGAAACATCTCCTAAATATCCGTAAATTCTATAATCAAGATGATCTATTTGCTTAGCTTTAGTAAAGTACTCTTCAGCTTTTTGGTATTTTTTTAAATTATAAAAACTACGCCCTAACATATTTTGAGTGTATAGTTCATTTCGTTTTAATGTATCTATCTTTTTCAGTATCTGAATTGCCTCAGCATACTTTTTTCTTCTATAAAGACTATTAATTTTTAATTTATTTAATTTGATATGGCTTGGATTGATTTCCAAACCTTTATCAATAAATATCTTAGCTGAATCTCGATATCTTAAAGCAGTATAAGAATGTGCTAAAAACTCTATAGCTTTTATATGAGCTTTATCTTTCTTGTAAGCTTCTAAAAAACTATTTATTTTAAGATTTCTCTTTTTAAGTAACTTATATGCTAATCCTTTGTAATAATAATAATTTGCATTTGCACTATCTCTTTCAATAAGCTTTTTAAAAATAGTGATTGCTTTTTTCGGTTTTTTAATTAGCAGATACAGTTTACCCAACTGATAACTTATTAATAAATTATCTGGATCTTTGTTAACAATATCTTTGAATACAGTTATAGCTTTAGGAAAGTATTTTGTTTTCTTATACAACTTTCCCAACTTAACTCTAGTTGTATAATCATCTTTTATAATCAATGCCTTTTCATAATACATAATTGCCAATTTTACATTATCAATTACCTCATAAATAGACGCAATTTTCCTATTAGACAAAAACGTTTCTGGCATATTCTTTAATGATATTAACGCCTTATTATATCTTCCTCTATTAATTAATTCATCTATGGATTTAAAAGCCGAAGTTTGCGCTTCGACTTTTATAATTCCAATAATAAAAATAATAAGTACTATTTTCTTTTTCATTATATTTAATCTCATAGTTTTATTTTGGTTGAACCCAATAAATTAAATTTAGGAAAAGCTTATAATTTCTGATGTTTCTTCAACATTCAGAACTACTTTAACGTGTTTTACTATTATTAATTGAACAACAGAATAGTTAATTCTTTAAAATCGCTACTATCTGATTTTCTTTTTTGAGAACTAGAAAGTATTTTCCACCTATTACTTGTAATGCAAAAATTCAATACGCAAACGATGGTACAGAAACTAAAACTGTAGTTGTCTTAAATTATTTGATAGAAAAAACTATTGGTAAGGTATACCCTACTTTAACAGGCTTATTTTCATGCTTACCAGGTATCATTTTAGGTAACTTTCTTATAACCTCCATAGTATGTTGTTTTAATTTAGGATGTGGAGCTCTTACTTGTAAACCGGTTATATTTCCATTTTCATCTATTTTAAACACCGCGTATATTTTTTTCTTTCCAGGTTCTAAAGCTAAATTACTAGCCAAGTTCGTGTCAAAGTTTCGAGCTATAAATTTTTGCATACTTTTATTAAAACAATCTTTATCACCTTCAGGACACCCTGGGAAGGTTGGAGCTTCATCAATAATGCTAAAAGGAACATTGTCTCTTCCCCCCCCTTTTTCATTAACCATCTTTCCTTTTCTATGCATCCCTATTACCTTTCTACCATTAAAATCATAGAGCTTACAATAAAATACATCCTTATCTTTCTTTTTTTCTAAAAATCTTTCTTGAAATTTAAGAAACTCTTCTTTTTCGTTTTCATCTAATTCTTTTAAACTTATTTCCTTTCCAAGAGGTTCTTCATTAAACGATATAAGAAAATCTAAATACGTTTCTGTGTTCGTTTCTTGAAATTTTTTCTTTCCTCCAAAATAAATTTTTTGTAGTTGTTTCTTTGCCTCCAACTCTTCTAATTTATTGCCACTACATGAGGTATATAGTATCATACTTCCTAGAATTGGTATTAGTAATAAATACTTTAATTGCATAATTTTTTTTGATTGCTTTTTCGTCATCATAATAATTCGTTTTTTGATTAATGAATGTTTATAAAATTGATTAATAAATGAAATACTCTCTACTTGAAAAATATCAGAAAGTAAATTATTTATATAGTTTTCTTTTTCTACCGATTTGCTTACAACAGCATCTGATATATATTCATGTACCAATGAAATTCTGTGTTGATACACATATACCATTGGATTAAACCACATAATTACCCTCAAAAACTCAAAAAGCAACAAATCAACCGTATGTTTTTGTTTACTATGCACTAATTCATGTTGAATAATTTTTTCTTGCTTATCAGTAGAAATTTCTTTTCCTAAAAAAATATAATTGAAAAATGAAAATGCTTTAGAATTTTTAGGTAACATAATCAAGCTATACCCCTCTTTCCTTATTCTTTCATTTTTTACAATTAAACGAATAACTCTAGTTAGTTTGTAAACAAATACAATACAAAAAAGTAAACATCCAATCATAAAAAAAACATTTAAATAGTTAATAGATTGGTACCATGCTGATTTTTCAATTACTTGTTGAGGAGACAAAACAACCTCTGGCAACAAAATTGTATACTCTAATGGTATGGCCTTTTGAAATGAGGGTAGCTTTACTAATGGAAGTACAAATGATACTAATGCTGTACTAATTAGATATACTCTATTTTTAGTAAAGAAAGTTTCTTTACTTAAAAAGAAATCATACACCCCAACAAACAATACCTGAAATAAAACTACTTGAATTATATAATTTATCATGAATACTTGTTTTTTAAAATTTGGTAATGATATTTTTCCACATTTAGCAAAATCATCACTCTTTTTGATTAATACTTTAACTTCCTTTCCTTCGCAAACTCTTTAATTAACTTTTTATCCTTCTGAATGTTTCATCAATTAAATCACATATTCAAATGCATACTTCTTTATAGATGCATTCTTATGAAAAGAAATTTTATTGAAAACCAAAACAAGACCTATCTTACTTCTAACTATTTTTATTCTTATCTACTTCTTTCAGAATATTTTCAAGTTCTGTTATATCCATTTTATTTTCCTTCATAAAAAAAGACACCATACTTTTAAATGAACCTCCAAAATATCCGTTCATTAACTTATGTAAACTTTGATTACTATAAGATGATTTTTCAATTATTGGAAAATACACATATCCTCTTCCTTTTGACTTATGCCCAACAAATTCTTTAGTTTCTAAAATTCTAATTATTGTTGACACTGTATTATACGCAGGTTTTGGTTCTGGTAACTCTGCTATTACTTCTTTTACTGAAGCTTCATTTAATTGCCATAACACTTGCATTATCTGCTCTTCTGCTTTTGTTAACTGTTTACTCATAAATAATTCGTTTAGCACTTATTAAGTGCACTCAATTTAAACTCGATGTTTTTAATTTTAAATTGTCTTTTCATACTTCAACAACAATTTTTATTCCTTCTTTTTTAGCGTTTTATATTGACATCTAAACCTCCTTTTCTTAAGCCTTATTTATAAGCTCTAAAATTTTTCCCAAAAGAGAGGGCCTGCATCTTATCCTCGCACTTAGCAACTTTTAAACTAACGTTTATATACAGCATCCTTCTACTAACAATATGGAACCACTGCTATTTGACCAAACGAATGTCTCATACAAAAAGTTAAAAAACACTAACACTAACTTTTTTGCGCTTCAAATATAACTAAAAAATTAGTTTAAACTAATTTTTTAGTTATAAAAATGTAACAAAATATTCTTTTCATCGTCATAATACTATAAAACCTGAAGGTTTTACTCAAAATTTAGAAATTTACTATGGACACTTTTTTATTACTTCTTGGCTTGTTATTTGTTTTTTTAGGGATAGTTGGTTCTTTTTTACCAATTCTTCCTGGTCCAATTACAGGATGGGCAGGATTATTAGTACTTCATCTAACCAATGCAGTACCTATGAACAAAACGTTTCTAACCATTACATTCGTAATAGCATTAACAATATTTATTTTAGATTACTTTATACCTGCAATGGGAACTAAAAGATTTGGAGGAACAAAATATGGGATTTATGGCACTACTATTGGATTAATTATAGGTCTATTATCTCCTATTCCTTTTGGAATACTAATAGGCGCTTTTGCTGGAGCATTAATTGGTGAATTATTATATGATAATAAGGATGTTAACAGAGCACTAAAAGCTTCTTTTGGGGCATTTCTGGGCTTTTTAGCTTCAGTAACTATTAAATTTTCGGTTGCAGTAATTTATTTTGTACTATTCATTATAAAATTCTGGGAATACAAAGGTGATTTTTGGAGCTAAATAAAACCAAAAAAAAAGCAACCCATCTCAGGGAAGCTTTCCATTGGTAACAAAACCATGGTGCATTTAAGCACCTTAACAACACAACTAAACGCTGCCCTAAAAAAGACAGCCTGCAAATATACAACCTTTATTTTACTATACAAGAAAAAAAATATTTTTTTTGACAAAACTCAGTTTGTCTTACATTGGTTTATTTTGTAATTGATTGTATCTTTGTCCTTTTAAATATAAGAAACACTTAAAAATAAAGTAATGCAATTATCAGAACAAGAAGTTGTACGTAGAGAAAAGTTAGGCAGATTACGTGAATTAGGTATCAATCCTTATCCAGCTGATTTATTTCCAGTAAATCACAATTCCAAACAGATTAAAGCTGATTTTTCTGAAGAAAAACAGGTGATTGTTGCTGGTAGGCTGATGGCTATAAATGTGCAAGGAAAGGCTTCTTTTGCTCAATTACAAGATGCTGAAGGTAGAGTTCAAGTATATTTTAATAGAGATGAAATTTGTCCTGGTGAAGATAAAACTTTATATAATACTGTTTTTAAAAAATTATTAGATTTAGGTGATTTTGTTGGAATTGAAGGAGAGCTGTTTAAAACAAAAGTAGGCGAAATAACTGTTAAAGTTAAAAGTTTTAAATTATTAAGTAAGTCATTAAAACCCTTACCTATTCCAAAAGAAAAGGATGGAGTGGTATATGATGCCTTCACTGATCCTGAATTGCGTTACCGTCAGCGTTATGCTGATTTGGTAGTTAACCCACATGTAAAAGAAGTTTTCGTTAAACGTACAAAGTTGTTTACTGCAATGCGAAGCTTCTTTAATAAGGCCGGTTATTTTGAAGTTGAAACTCCTGTTTTACAACCGATTCCTGGAGGTGCCGCCGCAAGACCTTTTATTACTCATCATAATGCATTAGATGTTCCTCTATACATGCGTATTGCCAATGAACTTTATTTAAAACGTTTAATCGTTGGTGGTTTTGATGGTGTATATGAATTTTCAAAAAACTTCCGTAATGAAGGAATGGATAGAACTCACAATCCTGAGTTTACAGCAATGGAAATCTATGTAGCCTATAAAGATTACAACTGGATGATGGACTTTACTGAAAGACTTTTAGAACACTGTGCTATCGCTGTAAATGGAACGACTGAAGCTACTTTTGGCGAACATAAAGTTGATTTTAAAGCTCCATATGCCCGTGTTACTATGGCTGACTCTATCAAGCATTTTACCGGTTTTGATATCACCAACAAAACTGAAAATGAAATAAGAGATGCCGCCAAGGAAATGGGAATTGAAGTTAATGACACCATGGGGAAAGGAAAGTTAATTGATGAAATTTTCGGTGAAAAATGTGAAGGAAATTACATACAACCAACATTCATTACTGACTACCCAAAAGAAATGTCTCCACTTTGT
Organism: Tenacibaculum sp. nBUS_03; assembly: GCF_051201695.1. GTDB lineage: Bacteria > Bacteroidota > Bacteroidia > Flavobacteriales > Flavobacteriaceae > Polaribacter. Next base: position 2,110,902 of record NZ_CP179214.1, read on the forward strand.
AAAGAACATAGAGAAAATTCTGAATTAACAGAGCGTTTTGAATTAATGGTATGTGGAAAAGAAATTGCTAATGCATACTCAGAACTAAATGACCCTATAGATCAACGTGAACGCTTTGAACATCAATTAAAACTAGCTCAAAAAGGAGATGATGAAGCTACTGAATTTATTGATGAAGACTTTTTACGTGCTTTAGAATACGGTATGCCTCCTACCTCTGGATTGGGTATAGGAATGGATCGATTAATTATGTTCTTAACAAACAATCAATCTATACAAGAAGTGTTATTCTTTCCGCAAATGAGACCAGAAAAGAAAGCACCTTCTATAGAACTCAATGATGAAGAAAAAGCTGTTTTAGCAATTATTGAAAAAACTGAGAAAATAGATTTAAACGAACTAAAAACTCAATCAGGTTTATCAAATAAAAAATGGGATAAAACCATAAAAGGTTTAACAAAAAACAAATTAGCAAAAGTTGAAAAGACTACAGAAGGTTTATTTGTAGAAATTGTTTAACCTGTTAACAATTTATATATGAGAGAGCAATCAAGTTATTTTGATTGCTCTTTTTTTATTTAAAAAACGTCTCCTTAAAAGTTGGTGAAGAGGTTTCTAATCAATAATTTTGACTAATGAAGGATTCAAATTCTCTTTGGCAAGTTGCTCTTCAAAAATTCAAACAAAAAAAAACTGGAGTTTTTAGTTTTTGTTATATTATTTTGTGTGGTCTGATAGCCATTTTTTGTTACATACTTGCTCCAGATAATAGCTACGCAGCAAACAATATGCATTTAGAAATTCATTCTAAACCTCCGGGTTTTTCTGTTAAAATGCTCACCATTCCTACATCTTCGTCTAAAGAACAAAAACAATCTTGGTTTTCTATTTTTATGAACGGAAAAATTAATAACGACAATGAAACCCCTATAAAATACATCAAAGTTAAGAACCAAGAACTCGAGGTAGCAAACTACTCTGATGGTTTAATTAAACAATACCCTATATCTCTTTTTGAAAATCAACCCGAAAAATACATCCGTCAGAAAACATTTTGGTTTGGAACAGATAAATATGGTAGAGATTTATTAAGTAGGTTACTAATTGGTGCTAGAATTTCATTTTTCATAGGCTTTATTGCCGTTTTTATTTCTCTGATAATTGGGATACCTATAGGAGCTGTTGCTGGTTATTTTGGAGGAAAAATTGATACTTTAATCATGTGGTTTATTAACATTACATGGTCAATTCCAACTTTACTACTCGTTATTGCAATAACATTAGCTCTAGGCAAAGGTTTTTGGCAAGTTTTTATAGCTGTAGGACTGACCATGTGGGTAGAAGTTGCACGTGTAGTTAGGGGACAAGTCATCACCACTAAACAACAGCAATATGTAGAAGCTGCAAAAGCTCTAGGGTTTTCTGATTTTAGAATTATTTTTAAACATATTCTACCTAATATTTTAGCTCCAATAATTGTAATTTCTGCTGCAAATTTTGCTGCCGCTATTTTAATTGAAAGTGGACTAAGTTTTTTAGGCATCGGAGCACAACCACCAACTCCTTCTTGGGGAGCAATGATTAAAAATCATTATAATTATATAATTTTAGGTAAACCCTACTTAGCAATCATTCCTGGATTAGCTATTATGAGCTTAGTTATGGCTTTTATGTTGGTTGGTAATACACTTCGAGACGCTTTAGACGTAAAAACTTAAATACCTATGGAATCTTATCAAAACAAGTATTTACATCGCTAAAAGCCAAAAAAAATAAACGTATTTTTTATTTGAAGTTGTATTGTAACGAATTCGCAAAGCTTTTAAGCATTTAATTTATCTAATAAGTACCTTTGCTGAAAATAATTCGTTTTGAACAAATTTCCAATTTACAATATTTAATATGAGTTTTACAGTAAATTTCACTACAAGATGGGCTGATTTTGATGCCAATATACACATGCGTCATACTGCTTATAATGATTATGCTGCTGAGGTTAGACTTCGCTTTTTTAAAGAACATAATATTACTATACAAGATTTTACTAAAGAAAAAATAGGCCCTATTTTATTTGAAGAAAACACCAAATTTTTAAAAGAAATACATATGGGAGAGGACATTTCTGTAAATTTAAAAGTTACCGGATTGTCTAATAAAGGAGAACGATGGAAAATTCAGCATGAAGTTTTTAATGGTCGTGGTAAATTGTCTGCAATTATTACTGTATATGGTGCTTGGTTAGATTTAGCAAAGCGAAAATTATCAACTCCGCCAATTAAATTCCAAGAAATTTTTAATGATGTGGAAAAAACGACCGATTTTCAAGAAATTTTACTAAAACAATAATGAGTAATTCTCGGAAAATAAAGTTGATCGCTACGATAATTATTCTTTCTATCGGATTATGGACACAATGGACTGAAAAAAAAGAAAGTAATTCTAATAAAGGCAAGGAGTTAGTTCATAAAACCTCAAAATCTTTCAACTATTTACCAACATCAACAACAGGAACTATTATTAAACATGAGGGCTACCAATTATCATATAGTGAAAAACACGAACAAGCGGAATGGGTAGCATATTCATTAAATAAGAGTGATATTGTTTCTACCAAACACAAACGTCCGTTTTTTATAAGAGACCCGAAAGTAAGCACAAAATCTGCCGACTGGAGAAGTTACAGAAACTCTGGCTATGACAAAGGGCATTTATGTCCTGCTGGAGACAAACGTTCCTCAAAAAAAGCACATGATGAAACTTTTTACACCTCAAATATTTCTCCTCAAAAACACGATTTTAACGCAGGAATATGGAATAAGCTAGAACAAAAAACACGTTATTGGGCTAAAAAATACAATCATTTATACATAGTTACTGGTGGTATTTTAAAACCTAATTTAAAAACCATTGGCAAGAATAAAGTTAGTGTTCCTAAACACTTTTACAAAATATTGCTAGATTATACAAAGCCAGAAATTAAGGCAATTGCTTTCTTGCTACCTCATCAAAAAAGTAATAAACCTTTATATAGTTTTGTTGTTTCAATTGATGAAATAGAAAAAATTACTGGTATTGATTTCTTTCCTAACCTTCCAAATTCTATAGAAACCAAGTTAGAGGCTTCTACAAATTACAAGAACTGGAGCTTTAGATAAAATAAAAAAACCAAGCAAATTGCTCGGTTTTTTTATTTTAAAAGTGAGTTATTACTATAATCCTGCTTTTTTCCAAGACCATCCAGAAACATCTACTTTAGCTCCTTTATTATACTTCTCTGAAGTTGAAGCATCTTTACCATCAATTTTAACATTAGATAAATCTCCTCCATCTTTCATGTCAATCTCTTTACTGTAACCTTCTAAATATAGATTAGTTATCGTAGCACCTGATTGCTTTTTAAATTGTAAAGCTGTACCTCCTACAGATGAAATAGCTGTTACGTTTTCAAAATTAGGATTGTTATTAAGTTTGTCTCCTTCAAAAGCTGTTGAAAATCCTGATTTAGTATGAGAAATGTAAGTGTTTGTTACTTTTCCATTCCATCCCTCAGTCCAATCTATAGAGTCATCTTCATTGTTTTCTAAATAAATATTCTTCACAGAAACAGTACCCCCAAAAAACTCAATTCCATCATCAGCTCCGTTAATTACTGAAACATTTTCAATTGTAGTTCCAGAACCTACAGCATATAAAGAAATTCCATTATACTGAGAATCTAAGTTAATTTGAGCACCAGTACCTTTAATTACTAAATGTTTAATTACTCCTGAATTATCATCATCAGTAGTACCTCCATATTTAAAACCTCCAACTTCAGCTGTTACATCAGTTCCAGCAGTAGTAGTTGCCTTACCACAAATAGTTAACCCTCCCCAATCACCAGGATTTTCAGCAGCTGAAGACATTACCACTGGCTTAGCAGCAGTACCATTAATGTTTATTTTTCCACCTTTTAAAACAGCTATATAAACATCAGTCCCTTTAGGATCAACAATGATTTTAGTTCCAGCTTCAATATTTAAAGTAGCTCCATCTTTTACGATGTAAGATCCTTTTAAATTATATGTTTTATCTGAAGTTAATGTTACAGTACCGGTAACTTCACCTTGTAATGGAGTAACACTTGTAGCTTCACCAGTAATGAAATTCCATCCTGAAATATCAACTTTAGTTCCAGTATTATAGTTTGCTGAAGTAGTTGCAGCTGAACCATCAATAATAACATTTGCTAATGGTCCGTTATCTTTCATATCTATTTGTTTAGTATAACCATCAAGAAATAAGTTAGTGATAGTAGCTCCAGAAGTTTTCTTAAACTGTAATGCAGTACCTCCAACAATAGACATAGCTGTTAAATTTATTAACTTAGGATTCTTATTATCTTTATCTGCCTCAACAACAGTAGAAAAACCTTTTTTCGTGTTTAAAATATAAGAATTTTCAACAGTACCATTCCAACCTTCAGTCCAGTCAATTGCATCATCTTCTAAATCTTCAAGATAAATATTCTTAGCAGAAACAGTTCCTCCAAAAAACTCAACACCATCATCAGCTCCATTAAAAACTGCTATATTTTCTATAACTGTACCAGAACCAACTGCATATAAAGAAACTCCATTATACTGAGAATCTAAATTAATTTGAGCACCGGTTCCTTTGATTACTAGGTTTTTAATTACTCCTGAATTATCATTATCAGTTGTTCCTCCATATTTAAAACCTCCAACTTCAGCAGTTACATCAACACCTGCTGTAGTAGTTGCTTTACCACAAATTGTTAACCCTCCCCAATCTCCTGGGTTACCATCTGTTGAAGTCATAACAACTGGGTTTGAGTTTGTTCCATTAATATTTATTTTACCTCCTTTTAAAACAGCTAGATAAACATCTGTACCTTTTTTATCTGCTATAATACTTGTTCCAGCAGGAATAGTTAATGACGCTCCTTCAGCAATGATAAAAGACCCTGTTAAACTGTATGAATTACCAGTTAAAGTATAACTCTCTTTTAACGTACCATTCATTTCACCAGCTTTTAACTTAGCCACAACATCAGATACCTGAGGTGGAATTACGTCTGGATCATCACTTCCACAGCTTGTGAAAGTTAAAGCAGCAATTGACAATGCTGATATACTTAAAATTTTAACTAAAGATTTTTTCATTTTGTTTGTATTTGTAAGTTTTGTTTTTCTCCGTACAAAGAAATCAACCTTATCTTTTGTTTTATTTAACAGAATATTAATTATTCGTTATGAAAATCAACCAACTTTAATTTTAAGTTAACTGACTAAAATTTATAACTTAAACTAAATGAAACATTTCTACCTTTTTTATAAAGGCTTACTGTTTCGTTTGTTTCAACACCTGTATTTAAGTTTCTAACTAACTGATTTTGCTCAATTTTAGGGTCTAATAAGTTTCTACCTACTAATTTAACAACTAAGTTTTTTGTTAACTTTTTACTTAATACTAAATCAAGTGTAATGAATCCTTTTTCTATAATCTCATCATTATATATAGTAGCTCTTTCAGCAAAATCTTCAGGAACACCTAAGGCGAAAATTTTATCTGATGAATAATTTCCTGTTAATGTAGCAATGAATTCATTTTCTTTTCTATTATTATAACTTAAAGATGCATTCAAAATTAAATCAGAAGCCCCTTGAAGGTTCGATTTTACCTTGTCCTTATACTGGAAATTTGGTAACAAATCTTGATTAAACCACATTTTAGTAATGTTCCCCGTTGCACTTAATATACTTTTATCATCTTCATTGTTAACGATATTCATTTTACCTTCTAATTCAACACCATAAACATCTGCTTTTTCACCTGTATTAAAATAACTGAAGTATCCTGAAGAACCTCTAGTCATTACTAAGTTTATTGGATTTTTAATTTGTTTATGGAAAGCAGTAGCTGAAATTAACTCAGACCTAGATGGAAATAATTCCCATTTTAAATCTAGGTTATAGACATCAGATTTTTCAAGATTCTCATTTCCTAAAACAACACGACCTGAAGGAGACACATACCCAAAAGGAGCTAACTCTTTGAACTCTGGTAAAGTTTGTGTGACACTAGAAGCAAAACGAATAAAGCTATTTTCGTTTAACTCATATTTTAAATTTACACTTGGAAACAAACTAGAATATACTTTATTAGCACTACCAAATCTATTAACTCCATCAGGACTAATATAGTTCCCTACATTCCACACTACATCAATTTCATCTCTTTCAAATCGTAATCCAATATTTCCTGATAATTTATTATCAAATTTAAAATCAAAATTTGTGTACGCTCCTAAAGCTAAAAACTCACCTTTATAAGCATCTGGTAATTGCTCTCTCAAAATTAATCCAGCACTTTCTCCTAACTGAAGTATTAATGATAACTCATCTATTGAAGGAGCCCTCACACCTCTTGCTCTAAAACCTTTAAATAAAGACCTAAAGCTTCTTTCTTTTTTACGAAAGTTCAAACCATAGTTTAACTTGTATGGCTTTACTTCATCTTCATTTGCAAAACCTAAAGCCCATTTGTTTTCTACAAAAGCATTATACTCTTTATCTTCAATTTTCTGGCTTGTTTTTCTTTGTTGATAATCTCCAACACTTGCAAACTCAATTAAAGAACTATTATCAATATCTAAAATATTTACTTCATTTCTAATTCTGTTTGGCTCTTCAGCTAACACAAAATTATAACCAGTTGCCCAGTTTAGCGTATTATTTTCATTCCACTTATGTTCCCCCATTAATTGATTAACAAACATGGTAGTTTGTTTAAAGTTTTGGTCTCGTACAAAAGCACCATTCTCTTGTGGATCTTGATCAAAAACGTACCCTCTACCATTTCTACCTTGCTCGTATAAATTATCTAACCCTGTATTTACAAAAAGAGTATTATACTTTAATTTATTATTATCATTTAATTTTACAGCTACTCTAATATATCCTGAAGTGTTAGTTCTTGCCATAAAGTTTTCTACATCACCTTCATTTTCAGAAAAAGATGTATTTAAAACATTTGCTCTAAAACTTCTAAATAAACCACTTCTGTATTCATTTGATTTATTGTGAGAAGCAGAAGCTAAAACTTTCCATTTCTTTCCAAAAAGCTCAAACTTCTTAGCTCCAGAAAAAGAGAAACTATAGTTAATAGGTGTGCTAGCTTCTTTAGTATCCCAACCTTGTAACGTTAATTGATTTAATAAAGCGTATTTCTTTTTGTGAAATCCAAAAGTAACATCATCACTAATGACAGTTCTTCTGAAATTATCAACATCTAAAGCATTTGTATTTGCTCCTCCACTTAAACTTAATGAAAATCCGTTTTTAGAAAATTCTTTGGTAATAACATTTACGTTACCAGAAGCTTGATCTGTATAATTTGAAGTATTGTAGGTTTTACTAATCTCAACATTGCTAATTACATTGGTTGAAAATAACCCTAAATCAATATTTTTATTAGCTATATCATCAGAAGGAACTGGTAAGCCGTTCATTGTAGTAGATAAATACCTATCACCTAAACCACGAATGTATATATTTCCTGTTCCCTCACTTTGAGTGACTCCAGATATTTTGGTAGTTGCGGTTGCTGCATCTGAAACTCCTCTTTTAGCCAATTCTAATGCGCCGATACTCTCTTTAATTACTGTAGCTTTCTTTTGTTTTAAAAGTAAAGCACTTTCTTTTTCCTTACTAACTGTTGCGTTTATAGTTACATTATCTAAAGCAACTCCTTCATTTGGACCAAGTTCTTGGTTAACTACAATAGTTTGATCAGATTTTACTATGATTGTTTTTTCTACAGTTTCATAACCTACAAAACTAAAAACAAGAATTCTACTTCCTGCTGGTACACTAATAGAATACTTCCCATCAATATCTGTTGTCCCCCCTATTGATGTACCTTTAATATAAACACTAGCAAAAGGTAAAGGCTCACCGTTCATTTCTTTATCTGTAACGGTTCCTGATACAGTTCCTTTACTTTGTGAAAAGGCTAAATTACATAAGCTTAAAAAAGCTACAAACAATAATTTTTTCATTCTAACTTTAAATTCTGTTTATTTATCCTGCAAAAGTGGAGCAGTTTTGTAAAGCTAATGTTACCTATAAATTATTGTTGTATTATTAGAATGTTTATTTAATGTTAACACTATAGTATAATGTTATGGATGTATTAATTTTGTATTACTAAAAAAGAAAGCTCATTTTTAAAGCTTTCTTTTTTTACAATTTTCTTATTTTGTATAGGACTTTAGGTATTTTAGAATACTTATTCTATGCCGAACCTAAGGTGTCTTTAATTTTTTAATATTTTCAATATTTTCTTGGGAGATAAATATTCAAAATGTCGTTGTGTAATTTTAAATGTTTTATTTAAAATTACTATTGCTGGTAATGAAAAAGTCCTATTTTTTCTAGATGCCAGTAATAATGGAATTTGATGTATTGGCTTTCTATTCTTTCCTATTTCTTCATTAATATATTCTTCACTTTCAAACGTTATGTTTTTTTCGGATTCAGCATCCATTTTAACGGCATAATATTCTGAATTTAAAAGAGTAACTACCTCTTGGTTTTTAAAAGCAACTTTATTCATTTTTTTACAGTAAGTACACCAATTTGTATAAAATGAAATAAATACTTTTTTAGGTTTTACTGCCAAAGAATCATCTAACTGTTCAAAAGAAATCCAATTAATATTTTGCTTTTGCTGAGCGACAACTGTAAAGACAAAACATCCAAAGAAAAAAAGAAATAATATGTTTTTTATAAAAAGTTTCATTTAGTGGAATTTACCAAATTTTATACCAATAAAAAATGTTCTTGGCGCACTCGGCCGTAAATATAATCAGAATCTCTTGTTGCTCCAGTATCAAAATCATCCTGATAAGCATTAAACATGTTCTTAACACCCGCAGAAAGGGTAGTCATAAAATTATCATTGAAATCAATATGAGATTCTATCTTTAAATTCAAATCAAAGAAATCTTTTACTTCGTTTAATTGTAAGAATCCTGTGTCACTAACCACCCTAGGAACCGTCATCCTTCCAGTATATGTTCCTGTAAGGTCGATATTAAGCTTTTCACTTGGAATCCATGCAGTGTTTAAGTATCCGTAAAAATTTGGATTTCTTACAAACTCATTAACGATGATGTCAGATTCTCCTGAAATTCCATCAGCTTCAAATAAAACCTGAGGATCGTCATATTTAGATGCTTGTAAGGTTCCTCCCAACTGAAATTGCCACTTAGGATTTGGAGAAATTCCAAATTCAAAATTAACTCCATAAACTTTAGCTCCTGAACCATTTCTTACTTCTTCTACTATAGAACCATTTGATAATGTAGAACCAGTACTTACCAATGTAAAAGGATTTTTTAATGTTGTATAAAAACCTTCTAACAAAAAATCAAGTTGTAATAGATTAATGTTTTTAGAAAAATTTAAAGAACCTGTATAAGCATTGGAAAATTCAGTTTTTAAATTATCAGAAAGAATAACAAACTGAGGCTCTCCTCCTACACTAGAGATATGGACATCTTCATTAAAGGCCTGTGGAGCTCTAAAACCTCTTGCATAACCTCCTCGAAACTTTAGGTCATCAGTAAATTCATAAGAAATGGTTAACCTTGGTGAGAAAACTGTTTGACTCACATCAATATTTCTAGCGATTGTACCAATGGTATAATTTCCATCTATGTTTACATTATCTAAACGAGCACCAATCAAAGCTGTAAATTTTTCCGATGCTTTCCACTCATATTGCCCATAAAGACCAAACGATTTTACAGATTGATCTACCAAACGATTGTAACCTACTATTTCATCTTTGGTAGAGGTAAAATTGTATTCTGCACCTACAGTTAAAACATCTTTGCTTTTAAGTGATTTTGTAAATTGTAAACCGTTAACCCATGCTAAATCTTTGGTAGTTCCAAAAGCATTGTTTGCTAAAATACTGTCTTGTTTAGTTCTTCCACCACCAAGACCACCATAATAACTACCCCTATCGGTATTAGACATAGAAGTGTAAATTTGAAATTTACCAGAATTATCTTTGTTATACACTTCATAATCTATACCTCCTATAAAAGTATCGTGATCTAATTCTTCAGTAATATCAGTAAATTGAGGGGCAAGATTTAACTTATTTCCACCACGTCTGTATTCTTTAATAGAATTCAAATTCACAGAAATTCTACTTTTTTCAGTCGGTTTCACAAAGGCTTTAGCACCAACAGTTGTATTTTTTAACTTTACTAGCTCCGTAAAACCATCACCGTTTACATCAAGGCTTTTACGATTTCTATTCATTCCAAATAATGAAATACCACTATTTAAATCGTCAGCAACTACAGAAGTATTAAATGTTAATGTTCTATCGAGTGCTTTACCATCAATAAAAGCAAAGTTAGAACCAATTTCCCAGGTATTTAAAACCGGATCTTTAGTAATGACGTTTACTGTTCCTGCAATAGCACTAGAACCGTATAAAGCAGAACCTCCGCTTCTAACAACTTCAATTCGTTCTATAATATTTGTTGGAATTTGCTCTAAACCATATACACCTATAAGTGATGTAAAAACAGGTCTACTATTTAATAAAACCTGTGTGTAACCGCCATCTAATCCATTTAAACGAACCTGTGTAAACCCACAGTTTTGGCAATTAGTTTCAACTCGAACACCAGGTGCATAATTTAAGCCATCAGCCATTGAAGCAGACTGAGTTGCAGTTAGCAAACGAGGTTTTATAGTTGAAACAACAACAGGAGTTTCTTTACGTTCTACCCTATTTCTTGTAGCACTAATAACTACCTCGTCTAAACCTAAAACATCTTCAAATAATTCAAAGTTTAAATTTAATTTTTCATTATCTTTAATTATTATTTCTTTAGATACTTTCCTGAATCCTTGCGAGCTCACTTGAATAGTGACTTTACCCGTTGGAAGACTTAACTCATAATACCCTTTTTCATTAGCTGTTACTCCATTAACTCCTCCTTTTACATATACAAAAGCAAATGGAACGGGCTCATTTTCGAATGTTATTTTTCCTGATACTGTCTGACTTGAAATAGAATAGATTATTTGTAAAAATAAAAATACTGAAAGAATTATTTTTTTTCTCATTATTAAGTAATGTTTTTGCAAACATAACACTATTGCAACTAAGTTGCAATAGTGTTATTCATTTGCTGCATTTTTTTTGCAAAAGTAAAACATATTTTTAGATTAATCTAAAAATATGTTTACATAAAACAAAGTTTGTATATTTGCTCCTGAATACAATAGTTTTATGTTTAGTCAAACCGAAGAAAATTACATCAAAGCAATTTATCATCTAGATAGCATTTCTACAAAAGGGATTAGCACTAACGCTATTGCCAAAAAGCTCGAAACAAAAGCTTCTTCAGTAACCGACATGATAAAAAAACTTTCTGAAAAAAAAGTTGTAATCTATAAAAAATACCAAGGTGTTACACTTACCGACTTTGGTAAGAAAACTGCCGCCAATATCATAAGAAAACATCGTTTATGGGAGGTTTTTCTGGTTGAAAAATTAAATTTCTCTTGGGATGAAGTTCATGAAGTTGCTGAACAATTAGAACATATTAAATCGCCAAAACTTATAAACGAATTAGACGCTCTTTTAGACTATCCAAAAAGGATCCTCATGGCGATCCAATTCCTGATAAAGACGGGAATTTACAAACCATTGAAAAGAGTTTATTGGCAACCCTACAAAAAGGGGAAACGGGAATTTGTGTTGGCGTTGATGATAGTTCATCTAAATTCTTAAAATTTTTAGATAAACAAGGAATTGCACTAGGAAGAGAAATAGAAATTATAGAAAAGGAACCATTTGATGAGTCGTTACAAATAAAAATAGATGGTCAAATTTTTACAATTTCTAATAAAGTTGCCAACAACATATACATTCAAAAACATTAAAATGAGAAAAATTACAATACTACTTATTATACTAACAATGATAAGTTGTAATAAAAAAGTAAAAAAAGAAACCGGCAAATTAAATATTGTTACCACTACCACAATGATTACTGACTTAGTAAAAAACATAGGGGGTAATCAGATAAATGTCAATGGACTTATGGGCTCAGGTGTTGACCCTCACCTATATAAAGCAAGCGAAGGGGATGTTTCGAAGTTATTTAATGCTGATATAGTAATTTATAACGGTTTACATTTAGAAGGAAAATTAGAAGAAGTCTTTGAGAAAATGCAACATCAAAATAAAAAAATCATAGTTGCATCAGATACGATCAACAAAAAAAACTTAATAGAATCTGAAAATTTTGCTTCAAATTATGACCCTCACATTTGGTTCGACATCAACAATTGGTCTAAAATAACTTCTTACATATGTAACAAATTAATCAAGTTAGACCCTAAGAACCAACTTACGTACAAACAAAATACCCAAGAGTATTTAAAAAAATTAAAAAAACTAAGTTCTAAAATAAGTTCCAAAATAAGCGAATTACCAGAAAACAAAAGAGTATTAGTAACTGCACACGACGCTTTTAATTATTTTGGGAGGCAACATAAATTCAATGTCGTTGGCTTACAAGGTTTATCAACAGCTACTGAAGCTGGAGTTCAAGATGTTCAAAGACTAGCAAAATTTATCATTAATAATAAAATAAAAGCAATCTTTGTAGAAAGCTCTGTTCCAAAACGAACTATTGAGGCGCTTCAAGAGGCTGTAAACGCTCAAGGACATCAAGTTTTAATTGGAGGAACCTTATACTCCGATGCATTAGGAAATAAAGGAACCACTGAAGGTACTTATACAGGAATGTATACTTATAATGTTAACACTATTGTTGACGCTCTAAAATAAAATGAACACAAAATACGCAGTAACTATTGATGATTTAACCGTAGCCTACAACTATAAACCTGTACTGTGGGATATTGATCTAGCTATCCCTGAAGGAGTACTCATGGCTATTGTAGGTCCTAATGGAGCAGGTAAATCAACTTTAATCAAGTCAATTTTAGGAATTATAACCCCTATCGCTGGCAGTGTTTCTATTTATGGAAAACCTTATGACAAACAACGAAAGTTAGTTGCCTACGTACCTCAAAAAGGAAGTGTTGACTGGGATTTTCCTACAACTGCTTTAGATGTAGTTATGATGGGAACATACGGAAGCCTAGGGTGGATAAAACGCCCTGGAAAAAATCAAAAGAAAACGGCCTTAGAAGCTTTAGAAAAAGTAGGAATGTTAACTTTTAAAAACCGACAAATTTCTCAACTGTCCGGAGGACAACAACAACGAGTTTTTTTGGCTCGTGCCCTAGCTCAAGATGCTTCAATATACTTCATGGACGAACCTTTTCAAGGAGTAGATGCTACGACTGAAATAGCAATTATTAACATTTTAAAAGAATTAAGAAAAGCTAGAAAAACTGTAATTGTAGTTCATCATGATTTACAAACAGTCCCAGAGTACTTTGATTGGGTTACTTTTTTAAACGTAAAGAAAATAGCAACCGGTCCAGTAAAAGAAATTTTCAATGATAACAACTTAACTAAAACATACGGTATAAACTATAAAGTAAGTGTACAACAATAATGGATATACAAGAATACTTTAAACTTATCTTTTCAGACTATACGCTTCGTACGATTACAATTGGAACTGCAATTCTTGGAGCAATATGTGGTATGTTAGGGAGTTTTGCTGTACTGAGAAAACAAAGTTTACTAGGCGATGCGATTTCTCACGCTTCTTTACCCGGTATTGCTGTTGCTTTTTTAATTACAGGTACCAAAGATACTTATATCTTATTATTAGGCGCACTAACTAGTGGACTTATAGGTGCTTTTTGGATTCGTGGCATTGTGAAAAACACCCACTTAAAAACGGATACTGCACTAGGACTAATCCTCTCTGTTTTTTTTGGTTTTGGTATGCTACTTTTAACATTCATTCAAAAACAACCAAATGCAAATCAATCAGGATTAGATAAATTTTTATTTGGACAAGCAGCCACATTACTAATTAGTGATGTATGGTTTATGGCTATTGCTACTGGTATTAGTTTGATAATACTTTTTCTTTTTTGGAAAGAGTTCAAAATTTTACTATTTGATGCTGATTATGCTAAAACTCTAGGATTCAATATAAAATTTATAGATATACTAATTACAACCTTTATAGTCTTAGCTATTGTTCTAGGACTTCAAACTGTAGGGGTGGTTTTAATGAGTGCTATGCTGCTAGCCCCTGCAGCAGCAGCACGCCAATGGACAAACAAATTAAGTACAATGGTTATTCTAGCTGCAATTTTTGGGGCTTTTTCTGGCGTTATAGGAACCGGAATTAGCGCTAGCCAATCTAATTTATCAACTGGACCAGTAATAGTTCTTGTAGCAGCAATTTTTGTTGTTTTTTCTTTTATATTTTCACCTTCACGAGGGCTTCTTTTCCGTCAAATTCGACTTTTAAAGAATCGTCGCGACTTAAAATTACACAAAACATTATCTTTCATGTTTGATATTGTTAAAACTCACGAAGATAAATCTCACCCTCATGCTGTAAAAATTTTAAATAATTTTCAGGGCTATACTAGAAATACATTAAAAAAACTAGAAGAGAGAGATTACATTAATATAAACGGAAAGATGTGGTCTATGACAGAAAAAGGTTTTCAATTTGCAGGAAATCTATACAATCAAAATTTAAAAAATGAGTAGTGCTCAAATAGAAATACAATTAATAGCATGCATAGTAGCTGTAGCCTGTGCAATTCCAGGTACATTTTTAGTATTACGGAAAATGGCATTGATTAGTGATGCAATCAGCCACTCTATACTACCCGGTTTAGTTATTGGTTTTTTTATTACACATGATCTAAATTCTCCTTTACTTATTTTAATGGGCGCTTTGTCAGGTATTTTAACTGTTGTCTTAGTTGAGTACATTCAAAGAACCAAATTAGTTAAAGAAGACACAGCAATCGGGCTCGTTTTTCCTGCCCTATTTAGTATTGGTGTAATTCTAATTGCTAAAAATGCAAACGACGTTCATTTAGATGTTGATGCTGTTTTATTAGGAGAACTAGCCTTTGCTCCTTTTGATCGTCTTACAATTAACAGTACAGACTTAGGCCCCAAATCAATATGGGTAATTGGAAGTATTTTACTGATAACAGCTACTCTTGTAATCACCTTCTTTAAAGAATTAAAAATTAGCACTTTTGATACTGGACTTGCAACAGCCCTGGGTTTCTCTCCGGTTGCAATTCATTATGGACTTATGAGTATTGCCTCAATAACTACCGTTGGTGCATTTGATGCTGTAGGTGCTATTTTGGTAGTCGCTTTAATGATAGCCCCGGCTGCAACTGCATATTTACTTACCACCGATTTAAAAAGAATGCTGTTTCTTTCCATAATATTTGGAATTTTCTCAGCCATATCAGGGTATTGGGTAGCTCATTGGCTAGACGCTTCTATTTCAGGATCAATGACAACCATGTTAGGATTTGTGTTTTTAGTAGTTTATCTATTCGCGCCAAACAAGGGATTAATATCTGTTCTTTACAGAAATAAACAACAACAAAAAGAAGTTCAACTTCTTACTTTTCTTCTTCATCTTAACAACCATTCTGACAAAAAAGAAAGGCATATAAATCATTTAAATGAGCATATTAATTGGCATAAACTTAAATCAAAATTAATACTTGAGTTAGCTCAGAAAAACAACATGATAACTATTAAAAAAGAAATTATTTCACTTACTCCAAAAGGAAAACTATTTACCGAAAAAGCAATTGATTATATTATTACTAATGATGATACTGAAATAGAATCAATGAAAAACGATTTCTTTCTATTTAGAGGATAGTAAATCTTTGATAACTCTGCCAATTGTTTACTTGTCAGTTGCCATAAAAAAACTATTTTGCATTAAATTAAAAACTCCGTGCATACATCTTCAAGCTTTAATATATATAATGCATCAGCTGGAAGCGGAAAAACTTTCACTCTTGTTAAAGAATATCTCAAAGTACTTTTGCAATCAGAAGATATTTTTCATTTCCAGAAAATACTAGCTATAACCTTTACCAATAAAGCTGCTGGAGAAATGAAAGAACGTGTGTTAGAAAATCTACAAGTTTTTTCTGAAGGAGAAGAAAACGATTTGTTAAAAGCTATTTTAGAAGAAACCTCCGTTGATAAAAACACCATTGAAAAGCGAAGCAAAAAAATAATAGACACTATTTTACAAAACTATGCTGCTTTCTCAATCACAACAATTGATAGTTTTACTCACAAAATAATTAAAAGTTTTGCTTTTGACTTAGGACTATCACTAAACTTTGAAGTAGAGATGGACGCCATTTCTTTATTAAGCGAAGCTGTAGATGTGCTAATTTCTAAAATTGGTACTGACAAAAATATCACTAAACTTCTTATTCAATTTTCTCTAGACAAAACAGATGATGACAAGTCTTGGGATATCTCCAGAGAACTTAATGAAATTTCAAAAATCCTACTAAATGAAGACGATGCAAAACACTTCAAAGAATTATCAACAAAAACACTTGAAGATTTTAACAAGCTAAAAGATACTTTAACAACAAGCAAAAAAGAATTACTGTTAAAAATAAGAAAAACTGGAGAAGATGCATTGGCTATTATTGATAGCGAAAACTTAGAACCTAAAAATTTTACACGAGCTACTTTTCCTAATTTCTTAAAAGACTTAAGTGAATTCGGCCCTAAGTTTGACTATAAAAAACGAAGCGAAACGATAGAAAAATCTATTGAAAAAAATAATTTTTATACAAAAACAGCAACTAATGAAGTTGTTAACTCTATTGAAAGCATACTTCCGAAATTAATTAACCTATATCATGTAAGTAAAACTATTTATGGAGAGCTTATAATATCTGAATTAGCTCTAAAAAGTATAATCCCATTAGCCGTTTTAAATAATATAAACACGGAATTAAATTCTATAAAAGAAGAAAACAATATTCGTTTAAATGCCGAATTCAACCAACTAATATCAAATAATATAAAAGACCAACCAACTCCTTTTATTTATGAAAGAATTGGTCAACGATTTATGCATTATTTCATTGATGAAATGCAAGACACCTCCGTGTTACAATGGAAAAACTTAATACCTTTAATAGACAATGCATTAGCTCAAGAAAAGAGTAACTTACTTCTTGTAGGAGATGGAAAACAAGCTATATATAGATGGAGAGGAGGAAAAGCTGAACAATTTATCAACCTGGGAACAGCGGGTGAAAATTCAAAAAACCCATTTCAAATAGAAAAAACAATAAGAACCTTAGAGACTAATTATAGAAGCTATTCTGAAATAATCATTTTTAATAATCATTTTTTTCAACACATCGCTAACTTTTTACAAAACGAAAAGTACAAGCAAATATTTATTGAGGGAAACAAACAACTAGAGAACTCAAAAGAAGGTGGATACATAACAATTTCTTTCTTAGAAAAACAAGAAGACAAAGATGAAAACATTTTAAAGTACCCCAAAAAAGTACTAGAAACCATTAAACAACTCCAAACTGAATTTTCATTACATGAAATATGCGTGCTTGTTCGTAAAAAAAGTGACGGTATAGCAGTTGCCAACTATTTATCTGAAAACAATATTCCAATAGTTTCTTCTGAAACCTTGTTACTTAAAAACAACAACAAAGTAAACTTTATTATTGACATACTTCAAATAATACAACACCCGTCAGACAAAGAGACTTTCTTAGAGGTTTTATATTTTTTATATCATCATTTAACTATCAAAGAAAACAAACACAGTTTTATTGCCAAACATATAAAACTTAGTCCTTTTTCCTTTTTTGAAAAACTAAAAGAGTACTGTACAAATTTTAATAGCGTACATTTTAATCAACTCCCATTTTATGAAAAAGTAGAAGAAATTATAAGAGGCTTTAATTTAATTAATACCTCAAATGCCTACATTCAATTTTTTTTAGATGTAGTATTAGAGCAACAAAGAAAAGGAACAGATATTCAAAATTTCTTAGATTACTGGAGTCGAAAAAAAGACAACTTAAGCATTGTTGCACCTGAGAGCGCTAACGCGGTTCAAATAATGACTATTCACAAATCAAAAGGTTTAGAATTCCCAATTGTAATATTTCCTTGTGATTTAGATATATACAACCAAATAAACCCGAAAATATGGTTAAACGAACTTCCTCAAAATTTTAATGGATTCAAAGAACTGCTAATTCCATTTAACAAAGATTTAAACTTTATTAGCAAAAAAGGGGAAGAAGTTTACCAGCAACAAAGAGAAGAATTAGAGCTTGATAATTTAAACTTATTATACGTCGCATTAACAAGATCAGTAGAACAGCTACATATTATTACAGAAAAAAGAATCAATAAAACTGGTGAAAATACTAACTACTATTCTGGTCTTTTTATAAACTATCTTAAGAAAAAAGGTGTTTGGAGTAATGATGAATCTACTTTTACTTTTGGAAATAAAGAAAGAGCTAGTAAAAAGAAATTCACAGAAAAAACATCATCAAAAACTCAAGAAAGATTCATATCGTCACCATGGCAAGATCATAACATATATATGCTAGCCAGTGCATCTAAACTATGGAATACAAAACAACAAAAAGCTATTGAATACGGAAATCTTATTCATGAAATGATGTCGGGAATTTACTCTGAAAAAGATATTCAACCTATAATTGATAGTTACAATAACCAAGGACTAATACATAAAGATGCTACCAGAGAAATAAAAAGCATCATAAAAAAAATTGTTCATCATCCACAATTATCAGAATTCTTCACCGACAAGCTTTCCATATATAACGAAAGAGAGATAGTAACAATTGATAATCAAATCATAATTCCTGACAGGCTAGTATTTAAAAATAACCAAGTAACTATTATAGATTACAAAACAGGTACTCCTTCAAAAAAACACCATCAACAATTGTTAAAATATTCACATGCTTTAACAGCAATTAATTTTATTGTTTTTAAAAGATTGCTTATTTACATTAATGAGGAAATTTCAGTTGAAGAAGTTTAATCTAAAAACTTAAACTTTGTAACTTTACAAACTTTAAATTCAAACAACATGTACGGAGATATAAAAAATCATTTACAAAAAGAAATCCAAGACATTAAAAATGCCGGATTATATAAATCAGAACGCATTATAACATCATCACAAGATGCTGTCATTAAAGTTTCAACAGGAGAAGAAGTTATCAACTTCTGTGCAAACAATTATTTGGGCCTATCAAATAACCCTGAAGTAATACAAGCCGCTAAAGATGTAATGGATACTCATGGATTTGGAATGTCCTCAGTACGATTCATTTGTGGAACACAAGACATTCACAAACAATTAGAACAAAAGATAGCAGAATTCTACCAAACAGAAGACACAATACTATACGCAGCTGCTTTTGATGCAAATGGTGGTGTTTTCGAGCCTTTATTGACTAAAGAAGATGCAATTATTTCTGATAGTTTAAATCATGCTTCAATTATAGACGGTGTTCGTTTGTGTAAAGCTGCTCGTTATCGTTACAACAATAACGACATGACTTCTTTAGAAGAACAACTTATAGAAGCTAACAAACAAAATCATAGATTTAAAATAATTGTTACTGACGGTGTATTTTCTATGGATGGTATTGTTGCTAAATTAGATGAAATATGTGATTTAGCTGACAAGTATGATGCATTAGTAATGGTAGATGAATGCCATGCTGCTGGATTTATTGGTAAAACTGGACGTGGTACTTTAGAATTGAAGAATGTTTTAGGTAGAGTTGATATAGTAACCGGTACCCTAGGAAAAGCTCTTGGTGGAGCAATGGGTGGATACACAACAGCTAAAAAAGAAATAATAGAAATTCTACGTCAACGCTCTCGTCCATACCTATTTTCAAACTCATTAGCACCAGCAATTGTAGGGGCTTCTTTAAAAGTTTTTGACCTATTATCAAAAGACACTACCTTACGAGACAAATTAGAATGGAATACTAATTATTTTAGAAGTGAAATGGAAAAAGCTGGTTTTGACTTAGTAGGAGCAGATGCTGCTATAGTACCAGTAATGCTGTATGATGCAAAGCTATCTCAAATCATGTCTGAAAAACTTCTAGAAGAAGGAATATATGTTATCGGATTCTTTTACCCTGTGGTACCAAAGGAGCAAGCACGCATAAGAGTTCAGCTTTCTGCAGCACATGATAAAAAACATTTAGATAAGGCAATAACTGCATTTATTAAAATCGGTAAGGAACTAAAGGTAATATAGATAATACTCTAAAAAAACTTGCTTTTCTTGTAAGTTTTTGTAGATTTGTTTTTGTAAATAAGTTTTAACAACTTACATTTGCGTTGTATATAAACGAACTTTTAATTTAAATTTTTAATAATGAAACACTTAAAATTAGCTGTGATGGCTTTGTTTACGTTCGCAACAATTGGAACGGCAAGCGCACAGGATTCAGACAATCCATGGGTAGTTGGATTCGGGGTTAACGCTGTTGACTTTAGAATACCAACTGAATTTAGCGAGTATGCTAAAGATTACATCGGTACTAGTGACTGGAATATCTTACCTTCAGTTTCAAGAATTTCTGTTGACAGATACTTAAACGATGGATTCACATTACAATTAGCTGGTTCTTTAAACAAAATTGAAACTTTTAGCGCTGAAAACGACATGGATGAGCTTTACTGGGCTATCGATGCAAACGTAAAATATGACTTAAACAATTTGTTTGGTGATACTTCATGGTTTGATCCTTATGTATACTTAGGTGGTGGTTATGCTAACTTAGGAGATTTAGGAGAAGGAACTTTAAATGCTGGTGTAGGTTTTAACACTTGGTTTAATGACAACTTAGGTTTAAACTTCCAGTCTGGTGGTAAAAAAGAATTTTCTGACAAAGTTAGAGATCACTTCCAACACTCTATAGGTTTAGTATTTAAATTTGGTGGAAAAGATACTGACGGTGATGGTGTATATGACAAAGATGACGCATGTCCAGAAGTTGCTGGTTTAAAAGAATTCAACGGATGTCCTGATGCTGATGGCGATGGAATCAAAGATTCTGACGATGCATGTCCAGAAGTTGCTGGTTTAGCTGCATTAAACGGTTGTCCTGATGCTGATGGTGATGGTATTGCTGATAAAGACGATGCATGTCCTACTAAAGCTGGAACTAAAGCTATGAACGGTTGTCCTGATGCTGATGGTGATGGTGTTGCTGACAATACAGATAAATGTCCTAACCAAGCAGGACCTGCTGCGAATGGTGGTTGTCCTTGGCCTGATACTGACGGAGACGGTGTATTAGACAAAGATGATAAATGTCCTAATGTAAAAGGTGTAGCATCTAACAATGGATGTCCTGAGGTAATAATCAAAGAAGAAGCTGTTAAGAAATTAAATGATTTCGCAAGAGCTATTTACTTTAACTCAGGAAGAACAACATTTAGAGCTGGAGTAAGCGGAAAATTAGATTTAATTGGTTCTATCATGAAAGAATACCCTAAAGCTAACTTTAGCATACAAGGTCACACTGATAGCCAAGGTAGAGCAGCTAATAACTTAAAGTTATCTGAAAGAAGAGCTAAAGCTGTTTTAGATTACTTAATTAACAAAGCTGGAATCCCTGCAAACAGATTAACTTCTGCTGGTTTTGGAGAAGATTATCCAATTGCTAATAACAAAACAAGAGCTGGTAGAGCTCAAAACAGACGTGTAGAAATTAAATTAGTAAAATAATTTAAACACACACTTATACAAAAAGGCTTCACTTCTTAGTGAAGCCTTTTTTTGTATATAAAAAATACGTAAAAATATCTTTAAACATTTTTAAATTCGCTATTAAAAATTTACCTTTGCACCTTGAAAAAATGAGTTAATTCTCACTTAACAAAATAAATAACTTTAATTACATATAAGTAATGTCTACAATAACAGGTAAAGTTTCTCAAATAATTGGTCCAGTTATCGATGTTGAGTTTAATACAGAAAATGCTGAGTTACCAAAAATTTATGACTCATTAGAAATTAAAAAAGCTGATGGATCAATTTTGGTTCTAGAAGTTCAACAACATATTGGTGAAGATACAGTTCGTACCATTTCAATGGATGCAACTGATGGTTTAAGTAGAGGTACAGAAGTTGTAGCTACTGGTAACCCTATTCAAATGCCAATAGGTAATGACATTTATGGTCGTTTATTTAATGTAACAGGTGACGCTATTGATGGTTTAGGTGATTTACCTAAAACAGGTGAAACTGGTTTACCAATACACCGTTTAGCACCTAAATTTGATGAACTATCTACTTCTACAGAAGTATTATTTACAGGTATTAAAGTAATTGATTTAATTGAACCTTACGCAAAAGGAGGTAAAATTGGATTATTTGGTGGTGCAGGAGTAGGTAAAACTGTATTAATTCAAGAGTTAATTAACAATATTGCAAAGGGTCACGGAGGATTATCTGTATTTGCTGGTGTTGGTGAAAGAACTCGTGAAGGAAACGACTTATTAAGAGAGATGTTAGAATCTGGAATTATCAAATATGGAGATGATTTTATGCATTCTATGGAAGATGGTGGATGGGACTTATCTAAAGTTGATAAACCTGGAATGAGAGACTCTAAAGCTACTTTTGTTTTTGGACAAATGAATGAGCCACCTGGTGCACGTGCTCGTGTTGCATTATCAGGATTAACAATTGCTGAATATTTCCGTGATGGAGCTGGTGAGGCTCAAGGTAAAGATGTATTATTTTTCGTAGATAATATATTCCGTTTTACTCAAGCAGGTTCTGAGGTATCAGCTTTATTAGGACGTATGCCTTCTGCCGTAGGTTATCAACCAACCTTAGCAACAGAAATGGGAGCAATGCAAGAACGTATTACTTCTACTAAGAAAGGATCGATTACATCTGTACAAGCAGTTTATGTACCTGCAGATGATTTAACAGATCCAGCACCTGCTACAACCTTTGCTCACTTAGATGCTACTACAGTATTATCTCGTAAAATTGCTGAGTTAGGTATTTACCCTGCAGTTGATCCTTTAGATTCTACTTCAAGAATTTTAACTGCTGAAGTTTTAGGTGATGAACACTATAACACGGCTCAAAGAGTAAAAGAAATTTTACAACGATACAAAGAATTACAAGATATTATTGCAATCTTAGGGATGGAAGAATTATCTGAAGAAGATAAATTAGTAGTTCATAGAGCACGTCGTGTTCAACGTTTCTTATCTCAACCGTTCCACGTAGCTGAACAATTTACTGGAATTCCAGGATGTTTAGTTGATATTAAAGACACTATTAAAGGCTTTAATATGATTATGGATGGTGAGTTAGATAAATATCCAGAAGCAGCTTTTAACTTAAGAGGTTCTATTCAAGAAGCAATTGATGCTGGAGAAAAAATGTTAGCAGAAGCGTAAACCAGTTTTAAGTTTTAAGTTTTGAGTTATATGATAACTAAAACTAGAACTAAAAGCTAAAAACTTTAAAATTATGTTTTTAGAAATCGTAACTCCAGAAGCTATTTTATTTTCATCAAAAGTAGATTCTGTTACTGTACCTGGTATTGATGGTGAATTTCAAATGCTAAATAACCATGCTCCTATAGTATCTATTTTAGATAAAGGAAGTATTAAAATTCATGTGCATACACAAACTCATTTATCTTTTGATGATTTGCATGGAAGCATTGAAAAACTTCCTGCAGATGATAAAGTTTTAACTTTAAACATCAAATCTGGTACTTTAGAAATGAAAGATAATAAAGTAATTATTCTTGCAGATTAATTACTTTTAATAATTAGAAAAGCCAAACTCTATTTGAGTTTGGCTTTTTTTAACTATAGTAATTACCTTGATTTTATTTATCTTTGTATATATGAATACAACTTTCTTATTTATTGGTGAACCTGAAATATTTATTATCCTTTTAATAGTTGTAATGCTTTTTGGTGCAGATAAAATCCCTGAAATTGCTAGAGGATTAGGGAAAGGTATGCGACAAATAAAAGATGCCACAAATGACATTAAAAAAGAAATTAATGATAGTGCAAAAAACCAAGGTATAGAAACTGACTTTGTTCGTGATATAAATAAAGAAGTTAATGATGTTAAAAATAACATCGATGACTTGACAGGACCAATAAAAAGAAAATAATACTACTTCTACTTAACTCTAGTTATAGTTAAGCCATCTCTAATTGGTAAAAGAACCGTTTCTAAACGTGAATCTTCTTTTAGTAATGTATTGTACTCTAAAAGTATTTTAGTGTCTATATCTTTTGGATTTAAATCTTCCACAACCTTTCCACTCCATAGTACATTGTCTGATAAAATGACACCTCCTTTATTCATCTTACCTATTATTAATTCAAAATAGTTTAAATAATTTGATTTATCTGCATCTATAAAAACTAAATCAAATGTTGAATTAATCGTTGGAATAATTTCTATAGCATTACCTATATATTGTTTTATTTTATTTTGAAAACCAGACTTTTGAAAATATTTAAGTTGTAGCTCTTCCAATTCCTCATTTTTATCAATGGTATAAAGAAAACCGTCATCATGTAAACCTTCTGCCAAACATAAAGCTGAATAACCTGTATAAGTTCCTATTTCTAAAATTGACTTTGGTTGTATCAACTTTGAAATCATAGACAATACCCTACCTTGAAAAGACCCACTTAACATCCTAGGGTTCAATACCTTTTGCCAAGTTTCTCTATTCAGTTCTTGCAACAATTTGGGTTCATTTTGTGAATGCTTAACAGCATAATCATCAATTAAATCAGGTAAAAAATTCATAGTTGGTAATTTAGGATTACAAAATTAAAAAAACGGAATTTATCTTTACAACAAATTCCGTTTCAATCTAACAAAAAATCAAAAATTGGTTTTTATTAAAAAACCAAAAAAAATTAACTTATCTCTTTTATCTTTTGTTTTAAGGCAATCTTTGCCTCATCAGATAAAGAGAATTTCTTAGCTTTACATTCGGTCGCATTTCTTTTATATACTCTAGTTAAAATATTATTTTGTTTAGAATAAAGCCTACAAAATTTACATACTAAAACATGAAAATTAAGTTGAATTTTTTCAAATAAAGAAGCTTCTCCGTATTGTGCCTTATCACAAATAGCTGTAGCTTCATCACAAGTTATTTTAAATTTTTTAAACATAAAATTAATTATTAAACCAGTTCTTTTCCATACAATTTCTTAGTTGAGTTCGTGCTCTATGAATAATAACCCATAGATTCGACGGCGTAATATCTAGTTCCTTACAAATTTCTTCAGTTTCAAACTCTTGAATCGTTTTCATCCTAAAAACCATAGCATATTTTTCAGGTAAACTGTCTATACATTTATCTATTTGGTTTTTAAGCTCTGTGTTTTCAATTGTATAATCTGCTTCATTCCTCCAGGACTGAGGAACGCGTTCTTCAATCCAGTTACCTCCATTCTCACCTTCTTCATAGAAATTCATTCGTACTTCAGCTTTTCCTTTTTTTGAATTTATTTTCCTGTAATAATCTATTACTTTTCGCTTCAAAATAGAAACAAGCCAAGTTCTTTCTGTAGATTTACCTTCAAAATTTTTAGCGGACTTTAATCCAGCAAAAAAAGTTTCTTGAACTAAATCTTTTGCTATTGCTTCATTATTGACACGAGCTACAGCATAATTATATAAATAATCTGCATACGCATCAACCCAGTTATCAGGGGATAAAATATTATTGTTTTGCTTCGGGTTCATTAGGTCAAATATACATTATTTTTTATTTAAAAAAGTACTGTATATTCTACTTAGACCATTAGGTAAACTATTAATCGTATGGATAATTTCTTTAAAATTTTGTTTACTTTTTAGCCGATTAGGCACATTCGTCCTATTTGATGTAAAATATAAAACATTAGCATTAATATCAATAAATGGGCAATAATCTAATTTTTTTGAGTTTATTTTATCTCCTAAGTTTTTAGCTGGCAACCAATTGCCTTCGCTATCTTTTCTACTTATATATAAATCACCTCTTCCTAAATCATCTTCCCTTCCATAAGAAGTAAAAACAATAATTTTTTCATCTGGAGAAACATAAGCATTAAACTCATATTTATCACTATTAATGGCAGTACTCAAAGGTACAGGTTTTGTATATGTATTATTTATAAACCTACTTACGTAAATATCTTCTTTTCCAATAGAATTTGGGTACTCAGCAGTAAAAAACAAATCACCTTTATTAGTTACCGAAGGATAAAATTCATTTTTATTAGTATTAATAATATCTCCAACATTAATTGGGCTGGACCAACCATCATTCAATGAATTTCTTTGTACATACCATATATCAATGTCTTTTTTAACATCAGTTGAAGTAGCATTTCTATTCGATGCAAAAAACAACTTCAAACCATCTGGAGACAAAAACGGTTCTAAATCTTTAAACTCTCCTGAAAAACTAACTGCTTTAGGTTTGCCCCACTTTTTCCCAGTTCTTTTTATACAAGCTATAAAAGAATATGTTTTACAATAACTTTCAATAGTAAAATAAATTTCACTTTTATTCTTACTCATTGAAAAGTCACGAACATTTGGTAAGTTTTTAAACAATTCAGGAGAAAACAAACTTGCTTGCTGTGAAAAGCAATTGCAAGTTATTAGAAATACTATTAATAATTTTTTCATTCTTATTTTTTAGTTTGAATATTAGTGATTTCTAATATTTCTATGTCTTTTAAGAAAAAACTATGTACACTACTAAAGTAATAGTAAAAAAATAAAATTCATATTAATTTTACGTACACAAAATCAATTCAAAAAATTAAAACTAATAAAAAGATAGCTTAGATAAATATAATTAACAGAAGATTAACGAAGTACTAATCTGTTGAAAAATGCCTATTTTTACCAGACTAAACAAAAACATAATGTCTACAGCAAAAAAACAATACAAAAGAGTTACCGTAAAGTCGTTGATTGAAATGAAAGCAAACAACGAAAAAATATCCATGTTAACTGCTTACGACTATACAATGGCAAAAATTTTAGATGGGGCTGGAATTGATGTTATTTTAGTTGGTGATTCTGCATCTAATGTTATGGCTGGTCATGAAACTACTTTACCCATTACCCTAGATCAAATGATTTATCATGCAAGTTCAGTAATAAGAGCTATTGAAAGATGTTTAGTCATCGTAGATTTACCTTTTGGTACGTACCAAGGAAACTCAAAAAACGCTTTAGATTCTGCGATTAGAATCATGAAAGAATCAGGTGGACATGCAGTAAAACTTGAAGGAGGTAGTGAAATTTCTGAATCTGTATCACGTATTTTAACAGCTGGAATACCAGTAATGGGACACCTTGGCTTAACCCCTCAATCAATATATAAGTTTGGTACATACACTGTAAGAGCTAAAGAAGAAGAAGAGGCTAGAAAATTAAAAGAAGATGCTAAACTTCTAGAAGAACTAGGTTGTTTTGCTTTAGTTTTAGAAAAAGTTCCTGCTAAATTAGCTGAAGAAGTTGCAAAAAGTTTAACAATTCCTGTAATAGGTATAGGAGCTGGAGGTGGTGTAGATGGTCAAGTTTTAGTTACACATGATATGATTGGAATGACGCACGAATTTAGTCCTAGATTTTTACGAAGGTACCTAGATTTGTATGCTGAAATGACAGACGCCTTTCAACAATATATTAGTGATGTAAAATCTCAGGACTTTCCTAGCGACAAAGAACAATATTAGTTTGTAGTAACTCATGAAAATATTACATTTAGATACTAATCATCCTCTATTAATAAATCAACTAAATGATTTTGGTTTTATAAACGATGAAGATTATAATTCCTCAAAAGAGGAAATAGAAGCTAAAATTTCAATGTATGATGGTATTATTATTCGAAGTAGGTTTAGTATTGATAAGCAATTTTTAAACAAAGCATCTAATTTAAAATTTATTGGCCGTGTTGGTGCTGGATTAGAAAACATTGATTGCGAATATGCTAGAATGAAGAAAATTCATTTAATATCAGCCCCAGAAGGTAATAGAAATGCTGTTGGTGAACATTCTTTAGGAATGCTTCTATCTTTATTCAATAAACTAAATAAAGCTGACAATGAGGTTAGAAATGGAAAATGGCTTCGTGAAGATAATAGAGGTATTGAATTAGACGGAAAAACAGTGGGTATTATTGGTTATGGAAACATGGGAAAAGCTTTTGCTAAAAAACTTCGTGGATTTGATGTGAAGGTGCTATGTTATGATATTAAAGATAATGTTGGTGATGAAAATTGCAAGCAAGTATCTTTAAACAAACTTCAAGAAGAAGTGGATGTATTAAGTTTGCATACTCCTCAAACAAAGCTAACCGTAAACATGGTTAATAAAGCATTTATTGATAATTTTAAGAAAAATTTTTGGTTAATAAATACTGCTAGAGGAAAATCTGTAGTCACCTCAGATTTAGTTGACTCTCTAAAGTCAGGGAAAATTTTAGGAGCCGGGTTAGATGTTTTAGAGTATGAAAAAAAATCTTTTGAAAATTTATTTACTGATGCTCTTATGCCAAAAGCTTTTCAGTATTTGATAAAATCAGATCGTGTAATACTATCTCCTCACGTGGCTGGCTGGACAATAGAAAGCAAAAAAAAACTTGCACAAACAATAGTAAACAAGGTCAAACAAAAATTTTAGTCGCTTGTACTTCAAATTCATAATATTTGAAGTACAAGCGAAATTTCTTCATGAATTTCTACCTCAAAACGTCTATAAAACAGAGGGGAATTTAAAATCTACGGAAAACAATATTCAAAAGACTTTCTAGAGAGGAGCAAAAAGTATAATATATAAGCATGACAACCTTTTTATTTATCCTATACTGCCCAAAGCTATTTCACTATATAACTTTTTAGTCTTTACTTTTTATAAATACTACCTCTCAAGTAATTTAATCGGTGAATTAACTCAAATGAGAACTGTAACCTTTCACTAAAAGAAGAACATAAAACTAGAGGACAATAGACTCTTTTTAGTAAAAAAGCGATATTAAAGCTATTAATAAAATGATCACGTTAAATTTGATTATATTGTTGATCTATAAGCAAACAAAATTGAGACATTAAGATTCATAGACAAAGAGTTTTTATAATCTTGATACACTACAAAAAATAAAATATGGAAATAGTAGACGAAAATGGTAAGCCAATACCTAAACCTCAAAAGCAAAATAAAAGAATTTTAGCTGGCATTCTAGCTATTTTCCTAGGTGGGTTTGGCCTACATAAATTCGTATTAGGCTATACAAAAGAAGGAGTTACTACGCTAGTTCTTACAATAATTTTGACTATAATAACCTGTGGAATTTTATCAGGCATAATGTGGTTAATTTCCTTTATAGAGGGGGTAATTTATTTAACCAAATCTGATGAAGAATTCTTTGAAATATATCAGCAAAACCAAAAAGAATGGTTTTAAAACTAAAATTTAACCTATGCTAATCAAATAAATCAATAAAAATGTCAGAAGAGAACAAAATACCAAGTGAAAATTTAAATAAAAAAAATGACTCTTTTAAAGAAACAGTAAATGATGTTTCTGAAAAAGCAAATGAATTTGTAAAAAAAGCAGAAGAAAAAGTTTCTGAATTTCTAGAAAGTGATCGTGTTAAAAATGTAAAAGAAAAGGCTAATGAATTTGCAGAGGAGGCAAAAGAAACATTAGAAAATGTATCAGGAAAAGCTTCAGAAATTGCAGGTGAAGCTGGTGAAAAAATAGCTGATTTTGCAGAAGACGCTAAAGAAACAATCACTGAAATATTAGACAGTGAAGAGGCTCAAAAAGTAAAAGAAAAAGCTAGTGAATTTGCAAAAGAAGCTAAACAAGCATTTGAAGATGTATCTGAAAAGGCCTCAGAAATTGTTGGTGAAGCAAGTGAACACATAGCTGATTTCGCTGAAGATGCCGAAGAAGAAATTAAAGACGCTACTAAAAAAACGAAAAACTTTTTTCAACGTCTATTTGGAAAATAAACTTACAAAAAACATAAAGGTCTTCATTTTAAAATGAAGACCTTTATATTACTTTGTTACATAGAATATTTGTTAACACCAATAGTTTATGTTTATAACATTCATAAATATTCTTTTTTATTTTGTGTAAATATTAACAAGCTCTACAATATCTGAAATCAATATTGTTTCAAAACAATTTATATATTCTTTTGGATGTTCTTTTCCATAAGTTGAAGTAGGAATCAGAGGGTATTTTTTCAAATCTGGTAGTATTTGATTTTCTATGGGTTGATTAAACGGTGTAAATCCTAAACAAGGATGAGTAACACCCCAAATTGTAATTACGGGTATATTATACATGGCAGCAATATGTCCATTCCCTGAGTCCATTGAAACCATTACATCTAAATTTGATATAATACGTAATTCTTCTTCAAAAGTTCCTTTTTTTACCATTGAAAAAACATTCGTATAATCTTTAGCTATATTTTCTAAAAGATTTTTTTCGACATCTCCCCCACCAAACAACAAAACTTTACAATTTTTTCGGTCGCTAAGTTCTTTTACTAAAGTTTTAATTTTTTTAACCGGAAATGCTTTTCCTTTATAAGCTGCAAAAGGAGCAATCCCTATAAGTTTAGAGCTATTGAATTCTTTTTTAAAATGAGGAGGAATTTCTAATTTAGCTACCTTCGAACCGATATTTAAATCAATTGAAAAGTTTAACTTTTTAAAAACATCAGCATACCTTTCATGCATCGTTTTTAAGTGAAATAATGTTTTGTTTTCGTTTAATTCCGTTAGCTTTTTTTTGTCTTTTCTTCCTTTTTTTAATTGTACACACTTTATACCTCTTACTCTAAAAAAAGAAACTAAAACGTTAGATCTAATCACGTTGTGTAAATCGGCAACTACATCAATATCTAATTTTATTAACTCTTTAAAAAGCCTAAACAACCCTATAAAGCCTTTATGTTTCCCTTTTAAATCTGGAGTATAAACGTTTACATTATCAAACTCATTAAAAAAAGGGGTAAAAAAGGCACGAGTTAGCAGTGTTATTTTTACTCCTTTATTTTGTTTATTTAGATAACGTATAACTGGTACAGTCATAGCTACATCTCCCATTGCAGAAAGACGTATAATTAAAATATGTTTACTCTTTACACTCAATTAAATTTTACTTTTGCGAACGTAAAACCGGATTCAATTCATCATCATTGTACATTTTCATTTGCTTGTATACTTTCATATACTTATCACCTTCTTTAATATCATTAAGTAAAGTATCAATCGCCAATGATAAATCAACACGTTGCTCTAGCAAAACATCTAGCTTTAACTGACAATTTTTCTGATGCTTTTCAGAAGCATTCTCTCTTGTTGCCTCTTCATTCATATGGTATACTTTCAAAGCTAAAATTGACAATCTATCAATACCCCAAGCTGGACTTTCAGTATTTATAGTTGCATTACTTTTAGAAGTAACATTTTTAAATTCTTCTAAAAAATAGGCATCAATGTACTCAACCATGTCAGTTCTATCCTGATTAGATGCATCAATTTTTCTCTTTAAAACCAAAGCGTCTACAGGATTTATATTTGGATCTCTAATAATATCTTCATAATGCCACTGTACAGTGTCAATCCAACATTTTCTATAAAGTAAATGAGCAATTAAATCTTCTTCTTTATCATATTTATTTACAAAATTTTGGTAAACATCATCTTTAATATGATAATCATTTATTACTTCTTGAAAAATTTTATTTGCTTTAGCTGTAAACATATTTATTGTAACTTTTAAAAAGTCAAAGGTACTATATAATTATAAATAGGAACCATATTAAAAATATCTGTTTCTTTTAAACAAATCGTCTCTCTATAATTTCTAATAACCTAGTTTCATATTCTTCTTTATCTGACCAATTATAATCTGGTTTCACCAACTTATTAATAAACTTCTTAGCTTCTTTTTCTGTTTTACAGGTATTTAACTGAGAAACAACTCTATTAAAATCATTTTGACTTCCTTCAAAAAGGTGTTTAACAAAAGCAATTCTATCATTTAATCCTATTTGAATAGTATTTTGTAAATGGTCATTCAGAGATTTTTTAGAATCTACTTTTTCAAACAAATTAGCCATTACATCAACAGGTAACGTATCTTGTAATTCCTCCTCTAAAGTTGGTGCTTTTCGTTCACCAAGATCTTTACTATCATCTTTCGAAATAGCTACATCATTAAATAATAAGTTTTCTATCTCATCAAAAGGTTGTTCTATAATTTCTTCAATTATTTCTTTAGTATTCGTATTACCAATTGAACCTTCCTCGTTATTTACTATTTCTGATTCATCTTCTTTTACCTCCTTACTATCAGAAATCAACTCACTTTCTTTAGCATCAATAGGTAAAGTGCTTTCCCTTGTTTGAATCAC
The DNA here is from genome assembly GCF_051201695.1 of Tenacibaculum sp. nBUS_03. Taxonomy (GTDB): domain Bacteria; phylum Bacteroidota; class Bacteroidia; order Flavobacteriales; family Flavobacteriaceae; genus Polaribacter. The sequence continues at coordinate 2,143,478 of NZ_CP179214.1, forward strand.
TTCCTCAACAATTTCAGAAGTTTTGACCTCAACACCTTCTTCTTTTATCTTTTTTTCTTCATCAATTGAGGGTAAAACCTCATTTTCAGTGGTGTCATTTTCAGCATACTGCTTTCCTTCGTCCATAGAAATAGCTTTTTTGCTATTTAATTCGTTTCTTTTATCTTCAGCTACCTTAATTTTTTCTAACAAATCTTCTTTTGTCTCTTCAGCATTTGGAGTCGTGTTAATATATTCATTTACGTATGCTAAAACTGAAAGTTTTTCATAAACTTCATATGCTTTTTCCTTTAACAGTAACACATCTTCTTTATTTTTCATCTGTAAAATACTGTGTGCTAAACTGGTTAAATCTGATGCTAATTTTTTGTGCATAAGTTGTTATGGGTTTTTAAGTTTTGCTCTTAAATTTTAATAAATTTGTTCCTTTGTTCGAAAGTAACACAAATATTAATAAACAGGGCTTAAAATTACAAAATGTTTCTTGAAAATACAGTAAATCATACAGAACAATTTGGGTGGATCGAGGTTATTTGCGGCTCGATGTTTTCAGGAAAAACAGAAGAACTGATAAGACGTTTAAAACGAGCTCAATTTGCTAAACAACGTGTAGAAATTTTTAAACCATCAGTAGATACTCGTTACGATGATGAGGAAGTAGTTTCTCATAATGACAATAGAATTAGATCTACGGCTGTACCAGCATCATCTAATATACGACTTTTAGCAAATAATGTTGATGTAGTTGGAATTGATGAAGCTCAGTTTTTTGATGATGAAATAGTAGCCGTATGTAATGATTTAGCCAATAGAGGTGTTAGAGTTATTGTTGCAGGTTTAGATATGGACTTTAAAGGAAATCCTTTTGGCCCGATGCCAGCACTTATGGCGACTGCAGAATATGTTACAAAAGTGCATGCTGTTTGTACTCATACTGGAAACTTAGCTCATTATAGCCATAGAAAAACACAAAATGAAGATTTAGTTTTACTAGGTGAAACCCAAGAATATGAACCTTTAAGTAGAGCAGCTTACTACAAGGCTATCCAAAACTCTAGTAAAGATAATAAAATTACAGATGAATAATAATCATGTAACTATTTTAGAAATAGATTCAAATGCAGTTTTACATAATCTAACATATTTTAAACAAAAACTTAAGCCTGAAACAAAAGTCTTGATAGTTGTTAAAGCGTTTGGATATGGAAGTGAATCTGTTGAAATTGCAAAAATTGTAGAAGATAAAGTAGATTATTTTGCTGTAGCTTATACTAATGAAGGAATTACTTTAAGAGAAAATGGGATTAAAAAACCTATTTTAGTGTTTCATCCGCAAATTCAAAACTTAGAATTAATTGTTAAATACAAGTTAGAACCTAGCTTATACAACTTTAAAATTTTTGATGCGTTTCTTAACTTAGCTGACAAGAAACCTCTTATGAACTACCCTGTTCATATTAAATTTAACACTGGATTAAATAGATTAGGTTTTTGGCATACAGATGTACCTGCTATAATTAGTGAACTAAAAAAATCTAATAACATTAAAATTCAGTCATTTTTTTCACACTTAGCCGCAAGTGAAGATGTTAATGAACAAGAGTTTACTGTAGGACAAATAAATAATTTTGCATACATAGTAAAACAACTTTATGATCATTTAGGATATGAACCTATGATTCATATTTTAAACACTTCTGGGATTATAAATTACCCTAAAGCTCAATTTGATATGGTGCGCTTAGGCATTGGTTTGTATGGATTTGGCAACAATATTGAAGAAACGAAACAATTAAAAAACACCCATACCTTAAAATCGATTATATCTCAAATACATCTAATTAAACCTGGAGAAACTGTAGGGTATAATAGAGCTTTTGTTGCTAATCAACCCACAAGAAGTGCAACAATACCGATAGGTCATGCAGATGGTATATCAAGAAAACTTGGCAATAAAAATGGTTTTGTAATTATCAATAATCAGCCAGCGCCAATGATTGGAAACGTTTCCATGGACGTGATTATGGTTGATGTCACTAAAATTGACTGTAAAGAAGGGGATGAAGTTATTCTATTTAACCACCAAGAACACATAGAATACATGGCTCATAAATGTGAAACTATACCTTATGAAATACTAACTGCTATCTCACAAAGGATTAAAAGATTAGTTAAAAAGTAATTTTTGTTCTATTTTAGAGGTCAATTTAACTATTAAAATCAAAAAAATGGGAATAATCAAAGAGTTTAAAGACTTTGCAATGAAAGGCAACTTAGTCGATATTGCAGTAGGTTTTGTAATGGGAGCTGCTTTTAAACAAGTAGTAACTTCTTTTACTGGAGGTATTGTATCTCCTTTAATCGGTTTAATTTTTAATGCCGATTTTAAATCTTTAAAATACATTCTTAAAGAAGGAGTAGCAGATGCTACAGGCAAAGTTACTGGTGAAACAGCCATTATGTATGGTGAATTTTTAACCCATGTTATTGACTTTATTATTGTAGCCTTTGTAATGTTTATGGTAGTAAAAGCAATCAATGCAATGAAGAAAAAAGAAGAGCCTGCACCAGAAGCTCCAAAAGGACCTACCCAAGAAGAATTATTAGTAGAGATTAGAGATTTACTAAAAAAATAAAAATAAAAACCTTGAGAAATTCTCAAGGTTTTTATTTAGATGAAAGACATTAACACTTTTGATTCTATTTCAGATTTTAATTGAGCTATCTTTTCGTACATCGTTGTAACAAATATTTTCCTATCAACCTCTCCACTATCACCAGATATTTTCTTTGCAAACTGCATTTGTTTTTTCAAATGAATATCAATTTCATTACTAATACTTTCATTTTCAATTTTCATATGTGAAAGTGAGCTATAAGGAATCAACACACTCTTCCTACCTTTTGTTTTAAAAAAAATAGTATGATTTAAATTCAAAAGTTTACTGTAGTACAAATTAAACTTTTTTTCTTTATTAGGATTTAAAAAACCTTGTGTTGCAGATTTTTCTATTTCTTGTATCATACAAGTAATTTCATCACACAAAAGTAACGCCTCTTCTTTCTCTATCAATTTTATTTTAAAAAAATAAAATATTTGATACAAAGAGCTATTAATTGTTGTGTCTTCCCATATGTCAGTTATATTAGCTTTCAAAAAATTACTTCTAAACTTATTCACTTTTTCAAAAATTGAAGTACAAGGTTTAAAATTTTTAAATTCTATTTTATTATCAGCATCACTATACAGAAAATTCAAATGAACATAAATTCTAAATTTCCAATACAAATTATCTGTTTTAAAGTGATATAAAGGAATATCTTTTGCCGAGTAGATTATTGATGTTTCTTGACTTTTAGTAAACGATTCAGTATGATAAGAATACTCTTTATAAAATTGAACTAACCCATCAATGGTATTGTCATAGCTTTTTTTATCTATAAATAGGGAGTTTTCAGATTGTAAACCATATAACTCGTTCAAAGACACTTTAAAATGCTTAGCAAGAATCAATGCCTCTTCAAGAGCTAAGGATGTTTTCCCTTTAATTCTTCTGTATGAAGCATCATAACTTATATCTAAAACATCAGCAATTTCCTCAGTAAATAATACATTTGGAGGCAATTTCTTTCTTATAATATTAAAAATTTTATTTTTTTCTATACTCATATATTCCTTAAATAAAGATATCTATCTTAAAAAATGCAAAAAGATATTTTGTCTTTTTGTAAAATTTACAATTACCTATTGTACAAATCTTTTTTAATTTGTGGTGGCACTTAGCTTAGGTGAACTGTGGGGGGACATCTACTTTAAGGTTATAGTAGAAAAGTCTTCTCAAAAGAGAAGACTTTTATTGATTACAATATATAAAAAAAATTATAAATGCTTGCCTTTATTCCAGCCGTGTTTCCCTAAATACTGTTCTCCACTTTCAACAGCTCCATCTTCAATACTTGTTCCCATAGAGTCATTCCATCTATTTAAGTATCCAAATAAAGAGATAACACCAAGCATTTCTACAATTTCCCCTTCATTCCAGTATTTATATAAATTCTCTTTAATTTTCTCATCAACCATATTAGGTACAATACTTGCCGCAAATGAAAAATCTAACGCAGCTCTTTCTCCTTCATTAAAAGCTGGGTGTGTTTTATACTCCCAAATATTATCTAATTGCTCTTGTTCAGCTCCATAACGTTCCGCAGCCCTTATTGCATGTGCTTGACAATATCTACATCCTGTAGCATTACTTGAAACCCAAGCTATCATTCTTTTAAGTGCTGATGTAACTCTTCCTTCATTAGCCATCACTGCTTTATTCAAATTAATAAAAGCTTTTGAAATAGCTGGTCTGTGTTGCATTGTTAATACTGAATTAGGGCAAAACCCCAACGTTTCGTTAAAAAATTCAGCTAGTTTTTTTGTGTCTGCATCATGATTTGCAGATAATGGTGTTACTAATGGCATTGTTGTTTGTTTTTATTTTAATTAATCTATTTTTAGTGTAAGTTTGTTTTCATTAAAAAAAATTAAAATAAATCACAAACTTACCTAAGTAACAAAAATAGATAAATTATGGCACAACACACAGTAACCACAATTTGGAACAAAAACATGCAATTTGAAACCGACAATCCGAGTGGTCATAAGGTTTTAATTGATACATCTGAAGATAATGGAGGTAACAACTCTGGACTAGCCCCTAAGGCAATGATGCTGTCTTCATTAGCTGGATGTTCAGGTTTAGATGTCGTTTCATTATTAAAAAAGATGAGAATAATTGTTGATGATTTTAAAATGGATGTTACTGGAGAACTGACTGATAAACATCCAAAATATTATCATACTGTTACAGTAGACTATCATTTTACTGGTGCTAACTTAGATGAAGAAAAAATTACTAAAGCAGTTAATTTATCTGTTGAAAAGTATTGTGGAGTAATGGAGATGTTTAGAAGGTTTGCAGATATTAAAATAGCTATTCATTTTCATTAAAAATAAAATATATGCGTTGGACTTTAAAGTCAAAACCTAATATTGAAGTTGTTCAAAAATTATCATTAGATCTTGGAATTGATAACGTCTTATCAAAATTATTAGTCCAACGAGGCATAACTACATTTGATGAAGCAAAACGATTTTTTAGACCTTCATTAGATAATTTACATGATCCATATTCCATGAAAGATATGGATCTAGCTGTTGCTAGAATAGAGAAAGCTATTAAAAATAACGAGAATATTTTAGTGTATGGAGATTATGATGTTGACGGCACAACAGCTGTCTCTCTTATGTCATCTTATTTAAAAGAAGAATACCAAAATGTAGCAACCTATATCCCTGATAGATACAAAGAAGGATATGGTGTTTCATTTCAAGGAATTGATTTTGCTGACGATAATGGATTTTCATTAATCATTGCACTAGATTGCGGTATCAAAGCCATTGATAAAGTAGCCTATGCTTCAACTAAAGGAATTGATTTTATTATCTGCGACCACCATAAACCAGGAAAAAAAATCCCTAAAGCAACTGCAATTCTAAATCCTAAAAGAGAAGATTGCAAGTATCCATATAAAGAGCTTTGCGGTTGTGGGGTTGGCTTTAAATTAATTCAAGCACTTGGAGAAAAAAACAATAAAACTATAGAAGATTTCATTCCTTATCTGGACCTAGTAGCTACCGCTATAGCTGCCGATATAGTTCCTATTACTGGTGAAAACAGAATACTTACTTATTATGGATTACAAGTAATTAACAACAGTCCAAGAAACGGAATTAAAGCAATTATTCATCAAACAAACAAAAAGGAACTAACCATAACTGATGTAGTTTTTACAATAGCACCAAGGATTAATGCAGCTGGTAGAATGAAACACGGTAATTTTGCTGTAGATTTACTAACTCAATTTGATTTTAACGCTGCAATTGAAGTCGCTTCTACTATTGAAAAATTTAATGCTGACAGAAAAGAATTAGACGCTAAAATAACTCAAGAAGCCCTTAAACAAATTGAAAAGAACAACGAAAAAGATAAATTTACATCTGTTGTTTATAATGAAAAATGGCATAAAGGTGTTATTGGTATTGTTGCTTCAAGGTTAATTGAAACTTATTACAGACCAACGCTAGTTTTTACAAAAAGTGGTGATAAACTAGCAGCCTCTGCAAGATCTGTAAAAGGTTTTGATGTATACAATGCTTTAGAGGAATGCTCAGAATTTATTGAACAATTTGGAGGACATAAATATGCAGCTGGACTAACCTTGTTACCTGAACAATATGAAGGTTTTAAAAATAAATTTGAAGAAGTAGTTTCAACCACAATTCAAAAAGATTTATTAACCCCTGAAATTACCATTGATGCAGAATTAGAGCTATCGGAAATTACCTCTAAATTTTATCGTATCATCAAACAAATGGGACCTTTCGGACCACAAAACATGAAACCTGTATTTATATCATCTAGCGTTAGAGACAATGGGTATGGTAAACAAGTTGGAGCAGATAAAAGTCATTTAAAACTTAATATAATCTATGGAGCAGATAAAAAAACATATGGGGCTATTGGTTTTAGTCTTGGTCATAAAATAGAAAAAGTCCAAAACAACTTCGATATCGTATACAATCTAGATGAAAACACTTGGAACGGCAATACATCAATACAACTAGTAGTAAAAGATTTAAAATAATTTATTTAGAATTATTCTAAATTATATATATTTGCCACATATAAATTTGATTATGGAAAGCATTTATAGAATATATGACAACAAAATAGGAATCTCATTTAAATGGAAAAATGTAAAAACCAATCTTACTCAAATAATATTTAGGGATACAGGTTTTCATTTAACCACAAAAGAAATAGAATTATTTTTAGATAAATTGTCAGAAGCAAAAACACAGAAAACTTGTGAAAATTGTGAAATGTCTGGAGGATGTAGATCTCTTTTATTACAAACCCCATCTGACAAGGTAAGTATGGCTGTATCATCATTAGAACTTGCTGAAATTGAAGATTTATTGAGGGGGACTTTATTTCAAATACAGATGGATAATTATTTAAAAAACATCTGTAAAAACTAAGTCAACTTTCATAAAAATAGATTATTTATTTTTTTCTTTAATTAAATAAATGTAAACAGGATAATGATCACTATATCCTCCTGTATATTTACCGTAAGAGAAACTTCTAAAAGGATACCCTTTGTACCTACCTTTTTTCTCAGTTAAAAAATGTTTATTAAAAATTGAAGGTTTAAATATTTTATAGGAAGAAAAGTCTTTGTTGTTCTTATTTAACAAAGGAGATGTTATCATGATTTGGTCAAATAAATTAATATTATCTCTATATCCTAGAGTACTATAACCTCTACGAAACATCTCTTCAAAAGGATTGTAGATTTCTCCTTCAGAAACGTTTTTTTTTCTTGACCTTGTTTTCAGAACATTTTTAAAACTAGAGTTTATAGGATCGTCATTAAAATCTCCCATTATCAAAATTTTAGGATTCATCTCTGTTTCTTTAATTTTACTAATAATTTGAGACACTCTGTAAGCTGCTTTTTCTCTCTTGGCTCTGCTTTTTCCTTCACCTCCTCTTCTAGAAGGCCAATGATTAACAATCAAGTGAATTAATTCATCATCTAAATAACCTGAAACTAATAAAATATCTCTCGTATAAATCTTCCTATTATCTTCATAAATGTTAGGGTTAAAAACTTCAAAATGAATTGGAGTAAAAAAACGTTGTTGGTACAATAACGCTACATCTATCCCCCTTTTATCCGGGGAATCGAAATGTATAATACTATATTTCTTTTCTTTAAGAAATTTAACACTCACCAAATCTTCTAAAACTTTTCTATTTTCAACCTCCGCAACCCCAAGAATTACAGGACTTGTATTTGTTTTTTCTTTTCCTATCTGACTAATGACTTTTCCTAATTTATCTATTTTATCCCGATATACTTTTTCTCGATTCCCCCTAAGCTCCATGATGGGGCTAGCCTCATCATTTTTATTTATGTCATTTATTGTATCAAAAAGATTCTCTAAATTATAAAACCCTATTGTTCGAATTTTAAATTGTCTATGCTTTTGCTGAGAAAAACAATATGTCAAACCGAATAAGAGTACAAAAATTAAAGTATTTTTTTTCATCTTTTTTCTTACAAAGCTACTAAAACACCTCAAAAACAACACCTTAAAACAAGTTTAATATTTTTTTTGTACTTTCACTTCACTTTTTATTGCTGAAAAGAATTAATTAAATTATAAAAATTGTATGAAAAAGAATAAAACCACCATTTTCATGGTGATGTTGTTTTACATTAATATAAGTGCTCAAAATATTTTAGTAGGCACTATTATTAATGGCGACACAGAAAGACCATTACAAAATGTTTCCATTAGTATAAAGCAGGCAGGCATAAATATATATACTGATGTCTATGGAAGTTTCAAAATAGATAATATATCTAATGGAAAATACTTCCTTATAGTTTCTTTGAAAGGATATAAATCTCAAAATTTTCCAATTCAACTTACTGGCAAAACAATAAATCTAGGCATAATTATGATGTATGAAAATATATCAGAAGAATTAAACTTTAGCACTATTACAATTAGTGATGATGAACTAAATGATGATTCGAACTATGCTGACAATATTTCAGGATTATTACAATTTTCAAAAGATTCATATTTACGAACAGCTGCTTTTGAGTGGTCTTCCTCTTTTTTTAAAGTCCGTGGCTTAGAATCTCAAAATAGCAAGGTTTTAATTAATGGTATAGAAATGAATAAACTATATAATGGAAGACCCCAATGGAGTAATTGGGGAGGTTTAAATACTGTTTTACGTAACCAAGAGTTTAGTATGGGATTTAGCCCTTCTAGCTATGCATTTGGAGGATGCTTAGGTACTACTAACATTACTACACGAGCTTCAGAATATAAAAAAGGAAGAAGGTTCTCATATGCTTCATCAAATAGAAGTTATTCACATAGAATAATGGCTACCTACTCTATTCCCTTATCAAATAAAGGCTGGGCAATTACTATTTCAGGAAGTAGAAGAAACTCAAATGAAGGTTTTGTCAATGGAACAACTTACAATGCCTATTCATTATTTACATCAATTGAAAAGTTAATTAATACAAAACACAGCTTAAACTTAACTGCCATTTACGCACAAAATAACAGAGGGAAATCAGCTGCAAATACAGAACAAGTATATAGCATAAAGAACATTAAATACAATCCTTATTGGGGATATCAAAATGGAAAAATCAGAAACTCTAGAATAAAAAGAATTAATGAACCAATTATAATGCTAAACCATTATTGGAATCTAACAAAGCACTCAACTTTAAATACTGGAATAGCATATCAATTTGGTGAAATTGGAAATAGTCGTATTGACTTTAACGGTGGTAATGATCCAGATCCTACCTATTATAGAAAGTTACCAAATTGGTTTCTAAACAACCCTAATCGAATAGATTATAAAAACGCATACAAAGCACTCTCTAAATTTCAAAATGACGGCCAACTAAACTGGACTAATCTATACGTGGCAAATGAAAAGAGTGGTAATAATGCTAGATTTGCCTTGTATGAAGATCGAAACGACAATAAACAGTTCACTTTTAATACAATTTTAAATACTGAGATAACAGAAAACATCATTTTAGATGCGAAACTAGATTATAAAAAGTTAAAATCTGAAAACTTCGCATACGTTAAGGATTTGTTTGGAGCTAAAGGCTATTTAGATATTAATAAGTTTGGTGACCCTTCAAAAGAAGAGTATCAAAACAATTTGTTAACGCCTAATAGAGTAGCAAAAATTGGTGATAAATTTAAGTATAACTACCTATTAAATGCTGAAAAATATAGCTGCTTTGCTCAGCTACAACTAAATTATAAAAAGATTAATTATCATCTAGCTGCTTCAATTAACAATACAACTTACCAAAGAGAAGGATTATATAAAAATGGAGGATATCCTGGAAAAACATCTGCCCCAAACATTCCTAACTCCTTGGGGAAATCTAAAAAATTATCGTTTTTAAATTACGGAATCAAAGGTGGCGTAACTTATAAAATATCTGGACGTCACTTTTTAAATGTAAATACTGGATTTATGACCAAAGCACCATCAATTCAAAACTCTTTTGTTAACTCAAGATCAAATAACTTAACTGTCTCTGACGTCAGTAATTTAAATAATGAAAAAATAATTTCTTTAGATATAAATTATATAACGAGAACTCCTTTTGTTACGTCAAAAATAAGTGGATACTACATTGGTATAAAAAACACTACAAACATAGCTTTTTATTACGCGGGGAGTACTAATCTTTTCATTCAAGAAATCACAACTGGAATTAATAGACAACATTTAGGAGCTGAACTTGCTATTGATATTGAACTATCTCCTTCTTTTAAATTAAAAACCGCAGCAAATATTGGTTATTACACCCACACAAACAACCCTAACATAGGACTAACATCAGAAATAAGTACTAAATCTGAAAAAAATGGTTTTGATAAAAGAGGCTATAAAAATTACGGAAAAGCGAACCTTAAAAATTATAGAATTCCTTCCGGCCCACAAAATGCCTACTCATTTGGCTTTGAATATAGAGACCCTGATTATTGGTTTATTAATCTAACTGGCAATTATTTAAATAACGTATTTATTAATATTTCAAACATAAAAAGAACCGAATCTTTTACTCTTAACAGTGGGAATCTTTTTACTGATTTTGATTCTATAGAAGCACAAAAAATACGTAAACAAGAAAAGCTAGAAGCCTACTTTACACTCAATTCAGCAGGTGGTAAAACATGGAAGATTAGTCAAAAAAAGTATATTGATTTTTTTGTAAGCGTCAGTAATCTACTTAATCAAACATACAAAACAGGTGGATACGAACAAGGTAGAACATCTAGCTATGAATTAGCGAAAAATGATCTAGCAAATGGCACCCCTAACTTTGGCAATAAATATTGGTACGGCAGAGGCACCACATATTTCTTAAATATAAATTATAGATTTTAAAAAAATGAAAAAGATATTAACCCAATCAATATTCCTTTTTAGTAGTATTTTTATTTCCTGTGAGCTAAACGAAAATTTCTCACCCCCCATAACAGGAATAGATAAAGAATATTCAAACCTACAGTCTTTAAAAGAAATTTCAAGAAAATTTAGAGGAGATATTATAAAATTTGACACAGACATTACTACATACGGCTATGTAATTTCAAATGATAGAGAAGGCAATTTCTTTAAAAAGATAATTATACAAGACAAACCGGAAAACCCAACAATAGGAGTTGAAATCAGAATTGATGACACCAATTTAAACACAAAATACAACTTAGGAAGAAAAGTTTATATTAAACTCAATGGATTATCTTTTGGAAAAAACGCAACTACTTTTCAAATTGGTATTAAAGGCAGAAACAGCATAAATAGAATTGGATTACATGAATATTCGAACTTCATTGATAGATCTTCAGAAATCGTTGAATTTACACCTACAACAGTAAAAATTACTGATTTAAATGATGATCTTGTAAACACTCTTGTGAAAATTAACAAACTACAACCAGAAACAAAAGGTTTAACCTATGGCAATGCTATCAATACTAATTCAGAAAACAGGTTTTTTAATAATTGTGAAACTTTTCAAACTATTATCATGCAAACAAGTGGTTTTGCAAATTTTAAAACATTACCAATACCAAATAAAAATGGATCTATTACAGGTATACTAAATAAATTTGAAAACGACTATGTAATATCAGTAAGAGATTTAAAAGATGTTCTCTTAACAGAAGAATATGGATGTAATATTACTCCTCAAAAAAAAAATCTTACTGATATCAAATCCTTATTTACAGGAAACGAAACAAGGATTACTGAAAACTCAAAAATAAAAGTAATTATTACTTCTGATCTTACTCATAAAAATATAACGAACAATAAGGCATTTGCTCAAGATTTAACAGCTGGTATAGCATTAAAATTCAGTGATACACATAATTTAAATTTAGGGGATGAAATTGAAATTAGTGTTGGTGGATTAAAACTTAATAGACAAGAAGGCTTATTACAATTAAAGCTTAAATCTTCAAATATAATTAATGTAAGAAAAGGAAGAATCCCTTCACCGGAAAAAATCACTATTGAGCAAGCCCTATCTGGTAATTTCGAGAGTAAACTTGTAGAAATTCATGATGTTCAGTTTAAAAATAACACTAAAACATATGGAGGTATGAATACACTAACCTCTGATTGTGTAAATAGCTTAACATCATATGTTAACGACAATGCAACATTTGCGACTAATAAGGTAAGTGTTAAAAAAGGAAAAATCACTGGAATAATGTCAACTTTTAATGGGGTTCGAATATATCTAAGAAATAAAACTGATATTAAATTTACTGAAAACTATGATTGTGGAGCTAATAATAATGATAACGATTTATTTTTCTCAGAATATGTAGAAGGGTCAAGTAACAATAAATATATAGAAATATACAATGATACTGGTACAAATATTGACTTATCAAATTATCAAATTTGGGGTTCTTCTAATGGTGGAGGATGGAAATCAGCCAGACAACTTCAATTATCAGGTAATTTAGCTGCCAATAAAACTTATGTTATTTCAGCAAACAAATCTGTTTCTATGATTATTGATAATTCAGATCTATCATTACCTTATGAAAGTCCTGTTCATCATAATGGGAATGACGCTATTGCTTTAGCTAAAAGAAATAACATAGGCATTTTTAAAATAATTGACATTATTGGTAACCCTGATGACAATCCTGGAGTTGCTTGGGATGTTGCTGGGGTTGCTAAAGCTACAAAAGACCATACATTAATTAGAAAACTAAGAATTACAAAAGGCAATACTAATTGGGTTTCAAGTGCAGGTACCAATTCATCAAATTCTGAATGGAATATAAAAGAAAAAGACCACTATGCATCCATTGGAAAGAGGTAAATATTCTTTAATATATTTCATAACATTAAGTTTTAAAACTTGAGCTTTTTTATAGATATTTATCATGTAAAAAATAGTTTATGTTTTCTAATGATAGAATATCTAAAGCATTCAAAAATGCAAAAAAATTAAAACTATCTGAACACTCTAAGTACATATTGTTTTCTGACTGTCATAGAGGTGATAATAGTTTTGCTGATGATTTTTCTCATAACAGAAAAATTTATCATTATGCTTTGTCTCATTATTTAAAAGAAAACTTTACTTACATTGAATTAGGTGATGGAGATGAATTATGGGAGAACAAATTTGAAGCCATCTTTAATGCAAATAAAGACGTGTATTTATTGTTAAAACGTTTCCATGAAGATAAACGGCTACATTTTATTTGGGGAAACCATGATATGGAATACAGAAACCCTAAAAATATTGAAAAAAACTTATATTACTACTACGATACTTCTGATGACAAAGAAAAAGAACTCATGATTGGAGCTTCGTTTTCAGAGGCTATCAGATTAGAGTCAGAAAATAATAGGTCTATTTTCCTTCTTCATGGCCATCAAGCTGATTGGTTTAACTATAGTTTCTGGAAATTAAGTCGGTTTCTGGTTCGTTTTTTATGGAGACCTCTACAAGTTATTGGTGTAAAAGATCCTACTAGTCCTGCCCAAAATCATCGAGAACTTATAAAAGTTGAAAAAAGATTAGAAAAATGGATTAAAAAAAATGGTAATCAAATGATTGTAACGGGACATACTCATCGTCCAAGATTTCCTTCTATTAATGAATTGCCTCATTTTAATGATGGTAGTTGTGTTCATCCAAGATGTATCACTGGTTTAGAAATAGAAAATAACTTGATTACTCTTATAAAATGGCATGTTCAAACTAACAATAACGGTATCATGCAAATAAGTAGAACAGTTTTAGAAGGTCCAAAAAATCTAAAAAACTATATTTAATTCCTTATTTTAAAACTAAGCATACAACACACCTTTTCTCTTAACATTTATTTAAAATTGGCTTAAACATTAAGTAAAACACCAAAAATATTTTTGCAACTAATCTTATAATAGGATTTGATATCATCAAGAAAAAATTAGTTTTTGTCGACTATTTTCTTTGATAACTGCCTTTGGCCAAGGCAGTTTTTTTATTTAATATTCCGTTAACAATTAGTTAACATCTGTATTGGTTATTTGCAGCGACAAAAACTAATACTGATGAAATTAAAGACATTACTTGTTACAACAAGTATGTTTGTAATGCTTTACACACAAGCACAACAAACCCGATCACCGAGATTCGGAAAAGGATTATTCAACTTGATAGGGCAAGATAGTACATGGTCTATGAAGATTGGAGCTAGAATGCAATTTTTAACAACTGCTAGCTGGAACTCTTCAACAAATGGCTTATCTAATCCGTCTTCTTCTTTTCTAGTAAGACGTGCCCGTTTAAAATTTAATGGTTTTGCTTTTTCACCAAAACTAACTTACAAAATAGAACTAGGGCTTAGTAATAACGATATTGGTGGAGCTTCTGAATTTACAAATAATGCTCCTAGATATATTCTTGATGCATTAATAAAGTGGAATTTTTATGAAAACTTCGAATTATGGGTAGGTCAAACAAAACTTCCCGGTAACAGAGAACGTGTAGTCTCTTCAGGGAACTTACAAATGGTTGATCGATCTTTACTTAATAAAAGGTTCAATATTGATAGAGACATGGGACTTCAATTAAGGCACCACTTTAATTTATCTGATAATTTTATAGTAAAAGAAATATTTTCTATTGCACAAGGTGAAGGAAGAAATGTTACTACAGGGAATTTAGGAGGACATCAATACACAACAAGGTTAGAATTATTACCTTTTGGTAATTTTACTAGTAAAGGTGACTATAAAGGAAGTGATTTAAAAAGAGAAAAGAATCCCAAATTAGCTCTTGGTTTTTCTTATGATTTTAACAACAACGCTGTTAAAAACAGAAGTAACCAAGGTTCTTACATGAAAAATGATGTAGGCTTTTATAGAACAAATATATCTACACTTTTTGTAGATGCTATGTTTAAATATAAAGGTATTTCATTTATGGGTGAGTATGCTTACAGAGATGCAAAAGACCCTCTAGCAAAGAACTCTGATGGAACTTTAACAGGAGATATAGTACAAGTTGGTAGTGGCTTAAATTTACAAGGAGGCTACTTATTTTCTAAAAACTGGGAAGTATCAAGCAGGTATACAAACATAACATTAGATAAAAACATAACTGGAAAAGGAATGGAAAACCAGTATACCTTGGGGCTTTCTAAATATATAGCTGGTCATAAGTTAAAAGTACAAACAGATGTTAGTTATTTAGATATAATTGGAAAAACAAATGAATTACTGTTCAGATTACAAGTAGACATTCATTTTTAAAAAAGATAACACAAACGTAACATAGACACTATATAGTGTTAGTAATTTTGCAGAACTTAAATTAATAAATAGAGAATGGGAGAACCATATATTTTAATGCTTGTCGCTTTAGCTGTTTTGGCTGTAGTCGATTTAGTTGTAGGAGTAAGTAACGATGCTGTAAACTTTTTAAATTCAGCCATCGGTTCTAGAGCAATTAAAGTTAGAAACATAATGATAATTGCTAGTATTGGAGTTTTTATGGGGGCAATTACATCTAGTGGTATGATGGAAGTTGCACGTAAGGGAATTTTTAACCCTAGTATGTTTATGTTTCAAGACATCATGTTTATTTTTATGGCCGTGATGATAACAGATATACTTTTATTAGATATCTTTAATTCACTTGGAATGCCAACATCTACCACAGTTTCTATTGTATTCGAATTATTAGGAGCTGCTGTATGTGTGTCTTTAATTAAAATATCTCAAAATGACTCTCAGTCTATTGCTGATATTTGGAACTATATAAATCATAAAAAAGCGATTCAAATAATTAATGGAATATTACTTTCTGTAGTTGTTGCTTTCTCTGTAGGGGCAATTGTTCAGTTTATTTCTAGGTTAATCTATTCTTTTAACTTTGAAAAAAGAGCCAACTATATAAATGCTTTATTTGGAGGTTTTGCGATTACTGCTATTACTTACTTTATTATTATAAAAGGAATGAAAGGAACTCCTTTTTATAAGGACATAAAACATTTAATAGAAGGTAATACAATAATGATTATTGCTATAAGTTTCTTGGTTTGGAGTTTAATTTCTCAAGCTCTTATTAGCTTTTTCAAAGTAAATGTTTTAAAGCTAATTATTGGAGTAGGTACTTTTTCACTAGCAATGGCCTTTTCAGGAAATGATTTAGTAAACTTTGTAGGTGTTCCAATTGCAGCTTGGAATTCTTATCAGGAATGGCAAATTTCTGGTATCGCACCAGATGCCTTTTCAATGGGGATTTTAGCAAAAAAAGTACCTTCAAATGTTTGGTTACTATTATTAGCTGGAGGAATTATGGTAGTTACTTTATGGACTTCTAGTAAAGCTCAAAATGTAATTAAAACAGGAATTGACTTATCTAGACAAGGTGAAGGTCATGAAAAATTCCAGCCTAACCCAATGTCAAGGATAGTTGTTAGAGTTGCTATGGGAATCAACGCTGGTATTAGTGCTATTGTTCCTAAAAAAACATTAGCATTTGTAGATGCAAAATTTCAAAAACCCGTGATAGAACTTCCGAAAGACAAAACATATGAAATGCCTGCTTTTGATTTAGTAAGGGCATCTGTTAATTTAATTGTCGCTGGTATTTTAATCTCAATCGCTACTTCTATGAAATTACCACTTTCAACTACATACGTAACTTTCATGGTAGCTATGGGTACGTCTTTAGCTGATAGAGCTTGGGGGCGTGAAAGTGCTGTTTATAGAGTTGCTGGAGTAATTAATGTTGTTGGAGGTTGGTTTTTAACTGCTTTAACTGCTTTTATCGCTGCTGCGTTAGTTGCATATTTAATTAGTTGGGATATGGTTATGATTCCTGTTTTATTGTTAGTTGTTGCTCTTTTAATTGGAAGAAATACGTTAATACATAGAAAAAAGGCTAAAGAAGTAAAAAAGCAAGTGTATATGGAACGTGCAGAATTAATTACTATTAACGGTGTAATTGAAGAAAGTTCTGGTCACATTGCAGGGGTTGCAAATAGAATTAATAAATTATATTCTAGTGTAGTTAATGATCTTGCTAATCATGATTTAATTAAGCTACGTAAAACCGATAAGCATGTTACTAAGCTAAACGATGAAATTGATAGTTTAAAAGATGGAGTATTCTATTTTATTAAATCTTTAGATGATACCTCAGTTCAGGCTAGTAGATTCTATATCCTAATTTTAGGATACTTGCAAGATGTTGCTCAATCTATTAGTTATATTTCTAGAGCTACTTATAAACACGTAAACAATAATCATAAAAACCTGAAAAAAGGTCAATTAAAAGATTTAAAAACGATTGATAATACTTTGTCAAAATTATTAGAAGATATTAGCTCTACTTTTGAAAATAGAAGTTTTGACCATTTAGAAAATATTATCAATGAAAAGAAAGAATTGTTAAAAGAAGTTTCAGCTTCTATTGAAAAACAAGTAAGCCGAATTAGAACGGATGAAACAAGCCCTAAAAATACTACTTTATACTTTAGTATTTTAATTGAAACACAAGATTTAGTTTCTGGACTTATGAGTTTATTACAAACTTATGAAGAGTTTCATGTAAGTACAAAAAGTGTTAATTAACAATAAATCATTTATTACTTAAACCTAAGCCTTGAGTTTAACACCTCAAGGCTTTTTATGCTAAAAAAATCCTTATGAAAAAGAAATCCTTAGTTTTTTAATTTGTTTCTCTCAGAAAAAAAAATCTTCAAAAATAGGAAACATTTCTATTAAAGAACTTAAAATGACTCAGTACGAGAATGACACAACTGCGAACGCTCTTGTACTCTACGAACATGCTAATCATTACCTTGATGAAAAAAGAGATTATAATAAAACTACTGACTATTATTTTAGAATTAAAATCTTAAAAAAAGATGGTTTTAATAAAGCAACTATAAGAATTCCTAGTTATGGTAAAGAAAAAGTACACCATATTAAAGGAATTACCTATAATATAGACCATGGTGACAGAATAAAGAAAACACATTTAATTGAAAAAAATATTTTTACCAAAAATCTCAACGATAAATGGAAGGAAATTACCTTTACAATGCCTGCTTTAAAAGTAGGAAGCGTTATTGAATATGTATACTCAATAACAACACCCTACTCAGATATGGCTGATTGGTTATTTCAGTCAAATATTCCCAAGATAAAAAGTGACTTCACAGCTTCCATATTAGGTAACTGGAAATATAATATTAGAGTAGTAGGTTTTTTAGCATTAACCACGAACCAATTTAATGTAGATAAAAACTGTGTTTACATTCCGGGATTAGGAAAAGGGGCTTGTGCTTTGTTAGCATACGGGATAGAAAATATCCCAGCTTTTAAAGAAGAAAAATATATGCTAAGTGCAAAAAACTTCAAATCAAGATTAACTTTTGATTTAGAATCATATAGACACCCAAGTCAAGGTATAGAAAAATATACCAAAACGTGGAAAGACGCAGATAAAAGACTAAAAAACATTTTTTTAGACAAACAAACTTCTAAGAAAAATCACTTCAAAAAACAATTACCCAAAGCCATTTTAAATAATGACTTAGATATAAATAAAGCCAAAGCTATATATAACTTTATTAAAGCTCATTACACTTGGAATGGTCATTATTGGCCATCTTCTAAAGTGAGAATTAAAAAAGCTTTTGCTAACAAAACAGGTAATATATTCGATATAAACCTATCCTTATATAATGCTTTAAAAGCTGCTAAAATAGATGCATATCTAGTATTGACATCTACTAGAAACCGAGCAATGCCAACAAAACTACATCCAGTTATAAATGAATTCAATTATTTATTAGTAAAAGCTATAATTAATAATAAAGAATATTATTTAGACGCTTCAAAAAAACAACTTCCTTTTGGTTTGGTTCAGTTTCAAGCATTAAATGGTGACGGTAGAGTTTTAAACTTTAAAAGTGGTAGCTTTTGGGAACCTATCAAAATAAACAATAAAGCCTTTAAAACAATTAAAATTAAAGTCAACCTTAAAGAAGAAGGAACAACTGCTAACTTAAAAATAAGCACTAAGAGTTATTATGCTGTTAATAGACGAGAAGATATACAGCTCAAAAGTGAAGATGAATATATATAGAGACATTTGAATCAAACCATCCTTTTTTAGAAGTAGATACATTTAAAGTTGAAAACCTAAATGAGGTAACTAAAAACTTAAATGAAAATTATGGTATTACTTTAGAAGATGTCTACAAAGATGGCAACTATTACATTAACCCTTTTTTAATAAGTCAGCATACTAAGAATCCTTTTAAACTAAAAAAACGTGATTATCCTGTAGACTTTGGTTACCCTAGCGAACACACGCACATATTTTCTATGCAAATTCCAGAAGGTTATAAATTAAAAGAAGAAATAAATAATAAAACTGTAACGCTTCCTAACAATGGAGGTAAATATGTAATTACAGCTAAAGTTAAAAATAAAACACTAACATTATTTTCAAGAATAAATATTAACAAGAGTGTTTATACCAGTCAAGAATATCATGCTTTGAAAGAATTTTTTAATCATATTATAAAATCACAAGATTTTATTTTAGAAATAATAAAAGAATAACTTTCTATGCTAAAATATCGCCTAAAACAATGTTTTAGGCGACCTTTAAACACTACTGTTTATCTATATTGAGTTTTTACTATACTTTTTGAAATCGAAAACTTTGCACTCTTTCTTCAAAGTTAAATTGATCAACAGGTAAAACAACATTTTCAAAAAGTGCTAATAAATCGTCTGAATGTTTTTCAGATGAAAGTTTTAACAAATTAAAATACACAAACGAACTCCAAAGTATTGCTTTTAATTCTGTTTTGGTTTCATTCCACATTCTTATCTCAACCAATAAATTTTTACTCCCATATTTAATTAACTGTGAATCAATGCAAACAGTTTCCATCAAAGTAGCTGGTTTTAAATATGCTATTTGATGGGAAGCTACCACCCAACTTTTGCCTTTTTCTTTTCCATGTTTATAAATATCTAAATTATAGTTAGCCATTAATTGATCTTCTCTGGCATTGATAAGGTAATTAAAATAAGCTCCATTATTTAAATGATTAAATGGATCACAATCTTGAAATCTAATTTTTGTTTTACTTTCTAAAATTTTTGAAAAATTCATAGTATTCGTTTTTTAATATACCAATCAGTATGTTTTTGATTAAAAAAATAGTTAATGTTCTAAATCTGTACTTATAATTATTTTCATCTGATTTGATACATCAATGAGATAACTATTATCTTCCATGATGTACGACATATATACTGCACCTTCTATCATGTAAAAGAAACGTTTTGCTAACATCATACTATCAGTAGATTTTTTTATTTCATTGGTTTCTTTTGCATCGTTAATTAAGAGAGAAAATTGGTTTAATATTTTGTGGTTATAGTAACGAACTAAATCAACAATTCCTGTTTTTTGATTGTTTGCATCAACTCCAATATTCAAAATAGGACAACCTCCAAACTCTTTGCTATAATCATAATAGTCTTTGTAAAAAGAAGCAATCTGATATAATTTATTCAAAGGAGTTTTACCTAAACTAATTTTATTATTTAAATCTTTAAACACTCTTCTTACTGAATAACGAAAAGCTTCTATAGCTAACTCTTCCTTATTTTTAAAATGCCCATAAATTGCACCCTTTGTTAAACCAGTAGCTAAGGTTATTTTAGATAAACTCATCGCTGAATACCCATTCTTATTAAAAATAGGTGCAACAGTTTCAATAATAAAAGCTTTAGTTTTTTCTGATTTTAACATGCTGATGACGATAGATAAACAAATATACAAAAAAATACCGTTTGGTATATTTAATTATTTATTCTTTACATTTTACACATAGGCCCACCAATAAGACATTGGTTTCCTCAACAATAAAATCATTTGATACAGGTACATTAACTTCTATTTCAACACATGATAGTTCTCCACAATTTTTGCATTGTCTATGCACATGATTGTCATTATGGTTGTGTTTTGAACACGTTGAATGACAAGTAGCATAATAAGTATTGGCATCTTTACCAATAACTGAATGCACCACACCTTCATCTTCTAATCTTGCTAAAACTCTATAAATAGTTGTCTTATTAAATCTATTCGCAAAATATTCTACCAATTCAACAGCGCTTACCGCAACATTTTTTTCAATTAGGTATAATTTTATTGCTTGTAATGAAGCTGTATTTCTCATTTAAATAATTTAATAAATTTGTTAAAACTATTGTTTTCAATATAACAAAAATAACAAATCTAATTATCTAAATTTTAATATTCATAAAAATCATATTCTAACAACCGGTAATAATTCTATAAATTAGAAAAGGTGTCAATAAATTGACACCTACTTTCTAAACAATAAAAAATTTGATTAACCCCAAACCCGAGGCTAGTTAATCAGTAGGTAATCAGCCTACTTTTAATAATTCTTTATTTCAATCAATTGCATAAACAACAAGTTAACGCAACATGGTTGCAAATATAAGATAGAAAAACGGTTTAAATGTTAAATAAATGTTAAAAACAAAAAAACTGCCTTTTCAGGCAGTTTTTAAAAATCGTATAAAATCTAAATTTCTATGCCTCAAAAGGCTCTATAGAAACATAAGATCTATTATCTCTTTTCTTTTGAAATTTCACAACTCCATCTACTCTAGCATGTAATGTATGGTCTTTTCCCATATATACATTTTCACCTGGATTGTGTTGAGTTCCTCTTTGACGAACAATAATATTACCTGCTATAGCAGCCTGTCCTCCAAAAATCTTTACTCCTAATCGTTTCGATTCTGATTCACGACCATTCTTCGAACTACCGACACCTTTTTTATGAGCCATCTTTGTAAGTTTTTAAAGTTAATTATTTACTTAATGCTTCAATTAATTCAGCTTTCTTTAAAGAAGTGTATCCTGTAATACCTTTATCTTTAGCTAAAGCTTTTAATTCTGCAACAGTTTTAGAACTTAAATCATTTGATTCTTCTTTAACTTCTGCTTTAGGAGCTTCCTTTTTTGATGCTGCCTTTTTCGTTCCAGAAGTAGCGATTCCTTCAATTTGGATTTCAGTTAAATACTGTCTGTGTCCATTTTTCTTTTTGTAACCTTTTCTTCTTTTCTTTTTGAAAACGATTACTTTATCACCTTTTAAGTGACCTAGAATTTTTGCAGTTACTCCTGCACCTTCTATAGCTGGGGCGCCAATAGTTACATTTCCTTTATCTTCAACAAGCATTACTTTATCAAAAGTTACTTTTGATCCTTCAGCTTCTTGTAAACGGTGAACGTAAACTTTTTGGTCTTTTGCTACTTTAAATTGTTGCCCTGCTATCTCTACGATTGCGTACATACTTTTTGTTTTGCGTTTATACTTATTACACTTTCTTAAAGAAAATGCGGGTGCAAATATACAGTTTTTATAACAAGAAACAATCTACAAGTCAGAAAATTAATCCTAATTAAATAAAATATACTATTTTTTAATGTTAAATGTAACAAAACAAATATTTTTACGTCACATAGGACAAATCAATATAAAAAATTAAAGAATTTATCAATGAAAAAAAATATTATAACTCTTGCAACTGCTTTGTTCGTTGGCTTCTCAGCTAATGCTCAAAAAGTTGAATTCGAAGAGTACAATTTAGACAATGGTATGCATGTTATTTTGCATCAAGATAACTCTGCTCCAGTAATTGCTTTAGAAGTGTTATACAACGTTGGTGCCAAAGATGAAGTAGATGGTAAAACAGGAATGGCACACTTCTATGAGCATTTATTATTTACTGGAACTAAAAATATTGAACGTGGGAAATGGAGTGAAATACAATCTTCAAGAGGGGGTAGCGGTAACGCAACAACAAGTGCTGATAGAACCAACTATTATGAAACATTTCCCTCTAATGAATTAAAATTAGCTTTATGGATGGAATCTGAAAGATTACTACATCCTATTGTAGATCAAAAAGCAGTTGATACTCAAAATGAAGTAGTAAAAGAAGAAAAAAGACAACGTTTAGACAATGCACCATATGGAAAAATAATATATGGGGAAGTATATAAACATTTGTTCGATAAACATAATTACAGAAGACCAATAATTGGCTTCATCAAAGATTTAGACAATGCTAAATTAGAGGAGTTCAAAGCTTTTTATGATAAATGGTATATGCCTAACAATGCCGTTTTAGTTTTAGCTGGAGATTTCCAAAAGAAAGAAGCAAAATCATTAATAAAAAGTTATTTTGGAACAATTCCTGCTAGAACTTTACCAAAAAAAGTAACGATAATAGAACCTGAAAGAAAAAAAGAAAAAAGAGTTACTGAATACGACTCTAACATTCAATTACCTGCTGTTGTTCTATTACACAACACTCCTTCTATGAAGGATAGAGAATCAAAAGTGTTAGACGTGATTTCAACAATACTAAGTGACGGTAAAAGTTCTAGACTTCAAAAGAAATTGGTGGAAGACAAAAAGAAAGCTTTAGCAATTTTCTCTTTTAGCAGACCTATGGTTGATTATAGTGTTTATACCATTGGAGCAATTCCTTTGGGTAAAAATTCTTTAGACGATTTAATAAAAGAGATAGACGAAGAAGTATTAAAATTACAAACAGAATTAATTTCTGACGAAGACTTGCAAAAAGTAAGAAACAAATTTGAAAATCGTTTTGTTTCCTCTAATTCAAGTGTACAAGGTATTGCTTCTTCTTTAGCTAGTAACTATATGCTAATGGGTGACACCCATAGAATTAATAATGAATTAGAAATCATTAACTCAATTACTAAAGAAGAAATTAGAGCAGTCGCTAAAAAATATTTAGCAAAAAACAGACGTGTTGTAATAGACTATTTACCTACATCTAAAAAGAAGTAATCAAATTAAAATAAGAAAAATGAAAACAAAGATATATTCAATTATCGCATTTTTATTCTTATCAATGAGTATTTCTGCTCAAATTGACAGAACTAAAATGCCAGAATCTGGACCTGCACCAAAGATAAACTTGGGTACTCCAAAAAAATTCACTTTAAAAAATGGTCTACAAGTTTTAGTTGTTGAGAATCATAAACTACCTAGAGTTTCTGTAACTTTAGATATTGACAACCCACCTATGGCTCATGGAAACAAAGCTGGTGTTGAAGGCTTTGTAGGTGGTATGTTAGGAACTGGAACTACTAATATGTCAAAAGAAGATTTTGATAAAAAAGTCGATTATTTAGGAGCTCGAATTTCTTTTGGTTCAGAGAGTGCTTTTGCAAGTTCTTTATCAAAGTATTTCCCTGAAGTGTTAAAATTAATGGCAGATGCTGCTTTTAATCCTGTTTTTACACAAGAAGAGTTTGACAAACAAATGAAGCAATCTCTTGATGGTATTAAGTCTAATGAAAAGAGTGTTACAGCAATAGCTAGTAGGGTTGAAGGACTACTTACCTATGGTAAAAATCATCCTTACGGTGAGTTTACTTCGGAAGAAACACTTAAAAATATAAAATTACAAGATGTTAAAAATTTATATTCTAAAGTATTTAAACCAAACAACGCTTATTTAGTTGTAATTGGTGATGTTGATTTCCGTTCTATAAAAAAACAAATTACTTCTTTGTTTAGTGGATGGGAAAAAGGAAAAATGGATTTTGAAAAATTACCTGAAGTTAAAAATGTAGAAACTACAGAGATTAATTTCATCAACATGCCAAATGCTGTGCAATCAGAAGTAGCTATAATTAATGCTGTTGATTTAAAAATGGGTGATAAAGATTTTTATGCTGCTTTACTAGCAAACCAAATTCTTGGTGGTGGAGGAACTGGTAGATTATACAAGAATCTTAGAGAAGATAAAGGGTATACTTATGGTGCATACTCTCGTATAGGAGCTAGTAGGTATGCAAGTAGGTTTAAAGCATCGGCTTCTGTTAGAAACATGGTTACTGATAGTGCCATCGTTGAAGCTATGAAAGAAATCAATAAAATTCGTTATCAAAAAGCTACTCAAAAAGAATTAGATATCGCAAAAGCAAAATACTTAGGTAATTTTGTAAAGGCTGTTGAAAGACCAAGCACAATTGCTAACTATGCTTTAAATATTTTACAAAATAATTTACCGAAAGACTATTACAAAAACTATTTAGCAAACATAAATGCGGTAACACTTGACGACGTTCAAAAAGCAGCTATTAAGTATTTAAGAGCTGATAAAGCAAGAATTGTAATTACAGGTAAAGGAATAGATGTTTTAAAAAACCTTGAAAAAGGTGACTATAAAATAAACTATTTTGATAAAAATGGAAATCCAACAACTAAACCTGCCATGAAAAAACAAATACCTAACGGTATTACAAAAGAAACCGTAATCAACAGTTACTTTGAAGCTATTGGTGGTTTAGATAAAATTAAAAACCTAAAAAGTACTATGGTAGTTTACGAGGCTGAAGCGATGGGAAGAAAAATTGCTAACACTGAAAAAAGAACAGCTACTCATTATGTAAACTCAACTGCCATGAATGGTAATGTTATGATGAAGGTTATTATGGATAAGAATGCTATTAAAATGAATGGTCAACCATTGCCTCCAAACATGGCTAATGATATGAAACATGTATTAGGAACTTTACCAGAATTTGGTTTACTAACTAATTCAGAAACAACATTAACGGGGATTGAAACTATTAATGGAAAAGAAGTATATGCTATCTCTAAAAAAGGTAAAGTAGTATCAACTACTGGTTATTATGATGTTAAGACCGGATTAAAAATTAAAGAGGCTCAAACTATTGTTTTTGGAGGTCAAACTCAAAACCAAGAAGTTTCTTATAGTGACTACAAAGTTTATGATGGAGTTAAATTTCCTACTAAAAAATCAGGAAACTTAGGCCCACAAAAAGTACAATACAACTTAAAAGAAGCTAAAGTAAATCAAGGTGTTACAGATGCTGATTTTAAGTAAAAACAGCTCATAAACAACTACACTAAAAGAGGTAAAACATTCACTTGTTTTACCTCTTTTACTTTTTTTTGTTCACTAAATACACTCCAAATAAAATAACAATACCAGCCAAAAGCTGAATTAAACTTAACTCTTCATTATCAATTACCCCCCAAATAACTGCGACTATTGGTATTAAGTACGTTACTGATGTTGAAAATATAGGGGATGAAATTTGAATTAGTCTATTAAATATTATTTTAGCTACACCTGTTCCAACTATAGCTAAAATAAAAATATACAGTAAAGCTGGTTTCGTTTCAGTATTCAATTCAAAGGATGTAAAAAAACCAGAAAAAACAAGTACCAAAAGCGCTGGGATAATTATCAATATAAAATTCCCTGTAGTTATTGCCAACGCATCTAAATCTTGTAGATGTTTTTTTATGATGTTCACATTAAAAGCATATCCGAATGAAGATAAAACTGGTAACAATGCATACCAATAGTTTTGATCTGGATTTAAATGTGCTCCTTTCACAATTAGAGTAACCGTTCCTAAAAGACCAATTAAGATACCCAATAATTGGTTTTTTCTAAACGAAAAACCAAAAAAAACCGCTCCAATCCATAATGCATTAAATGGTGTTATAGAGTTTAAAATTGAGGCAATAGAACTATCTATTCCAAAAATAGCAAATGCATACAAAAAAGATGGAAAAAAAGTACCTAATAAAGCACTTACCAACACCCACTTCCATTGATTTTTATCAATAGTTTTTAATGATTTAAATCCTATTACAATTAAAAAAACTGCAGTAATAACTATGCGTAAAGCTCCTAACTGAATAGGTGTCAATCCAATTAATGCTTTTTTCATCAAAATAAATGAACTTCCCCATATAAGAGAAAGCAACAATAAATACAGCCATTTTTGTTTGTAACTCCCCATTTTTTTTAAAATTATACACAAAAATCGACTTTTATATGCATAAAAATGAATTTATTGATAAATTTGCAGTATAATCCCATAATTAAAAACAATGAAGATTCAAAAAATAATATTTGTACTTGCTTTAATTAGTTTTTTAACAGTTAGTTGCAAAAACGAAGCACAAAAAGATAATTCTGATAAAAAGGAAGAAATAGCAAAAAATATTGAGGAGGCTAGCTTTAATATCTCTGGCATGACATGTGAAATTGGTTGCGCTAAAACCATCGCTTCTAAATTATCAAAAAAAGAAGGTGTTATTAAAGCTGAAGTTATTTTCAATGACAGTACAGCTGTTGTAAAATATGATGCTACTAAAACAAATAAAAAAGATATAATTGCTTTTATTGATGGTATTGCTGATGGTAATACTTACAAAACATCTGAAGTTAAACATAAGAAAGCTTCTAATCAAGAATGTAAAAAGGAATGTTGCAATAAAGCATAAGCAACACATTTCTTTATTATAAAATAAAACCTCGAGAAGTTAACTTCTCGAGGTTTTATTTTATAATATAATTTTTCAAAAGCTACTACACTAATTTATTAGCATTTTCAGTAGCTCTTCTCTCTAATTCAGCTTGAAACTCTTCCATAACTGGTTTAACAGTACTATCTGGGATGTCAGCAACTTTAATATACATTAACCCATCTATGGCATTATTAAACTTAGGATCTACATTAAACGCTACTAAACGAGCATTTTGTTTCACATACTTCTTTATCAAAACAGGAATTCTAAGCGCCCCTGGTTCAATCTCGTCTATAATTTTATCGAATTTTTGCATATCAGCCTCTGTAGCATCAAACACAAAATCTTTATCTGCATCTTTTAACTTAACCTTAAATTCTTTTTTAGGTTGAATGTATTGAGCAACATAAGGATCGTAATAGTGAGACTTCATAAATTCAATCATTAAAGATTTAGAAAACTCAGAAAACTGATTACTAATACTTACCCCTCCCATTAAATACTTATATTTAGGATAGCGTAATGTTACATGCACAATACCTTTCCATAATAAAAACAAAGGCATTGGTTTTTGTTGGTATTTTTTTGAAATAAATGCTCTCCCTAATTCGATTGTACTTTGCATCATTGAATGAAGTTCTGGCTCTATTCTAAACAATGTTTGAATATAAAAACCATTTATTCCATATTTCTTAAAGATATCTTTACCTAACCCCATTCTATAGGCACCTACAAGTTCATTCTTTTCACTATCCCACAAAAAAAGGTGATAATAATATCTATCAAATTTATCCAAATCAATAGGCTTGTTGGTTCCTTCTCCAACATCTCTGAAAGTCACTTCTCTTAGCCTTCCTACTTCATGAAGAATGTTAGGAATTTCTTTGGCATTTGCAAAAAACACTTCATAGTTTTTACTCGCCAATAATCTTTTACCTTCATCCCTTAGTTTATCAACTTCTTTAATAAAAAGATCAGAAGATCGTTGAGTTGTTATTTTTTTTACCTTTTTAGGTATTTTTAAATTTTGTGCGGACAAAATTTTATTTGGAGCTTTTTCAAAAGGATTTGCCAACATGTACGTTTTCTTTCTAATAAACTCATAAAATGAAGGAGTATCAGTGTATTGTTTCTGGTCATTTACAGAAATTGGTTTACCTATACGTACTTTTATAACCCTGTTTTTTTGCGAAATCACCTCTGAAGGAAGTTTAGCACTTCTTAAAGTTCCACTAATCTTAGATAAAATATAAAAAAATCTACTATTCTTAGCATGGAAGTAAATAGGTATTACAGGAACTTTTGCTTTTTTAATTAAACGAACAGCACCTTCTTCCCATGGTTTATCGACCATTAATTTACCATCTTTATATGTAGAAACTTCACCAGCAGGGAAAATACCTAAGGGCTTCCCTTCTTTTAAGTGGGTTAAAGCACTTTTTATCCCTGCAACACTTGATTTAGCATCTTTATGATTTTCAAAGGGATTTACTGGCATTACATATGGCTTTAATGGCTCTATTCTATGTAATAAAAAATTTGCAATGATTTTGTAATCAGCTCTCTTCTCTATTAGAAGTTTTAATAATAGAACTCCATCTATTCCTCCTAAGGGATGATTAGAGATTGTAATAAAAGAACCATCTTTAGGTATTCTTTTTAAATCTTCTTCTGGTATCTCAAATTCAATTTTGCAATCATCCAAGACTCCATTTAAAAAACTCAAATCAGATTTATTTTTATTATTATTATAAATCCTATTAATTGCTGAAATTCGTAAAATCCTGATTAATAACCAACCTATAAAAGTTCCTACAACACCAAGCTTTTCAACTCCTACAATTTTAGCAATTTCTTTAGATGTAACTAATCCCATTAATTTCTATTTGGCATAAATGCAAAGGTACAAAAAAATAGAACATGATTCTCAGTTATCTTATAACCAACTGAGCTGTTTCTGTATTTATTTGGCGGATTATTGCTTCTCCTTTTTTTCTGATAGTGTTAATAGCTTCATCATTAAAATGCCTAATTGTATACAATGTCACTTCTTTGTATGACTTAATTAAATACATTTCTTGAAGTTCATTGTAAAATCTATCAAAATTACTATACTTATCATCTATACAAACAGAAAAACTCAAAGCTGAATTTTGAATTAAATTTACTTTTAGTTTGTACTCATGTAATTTTTTAAAAATAAAACTAATATTCTCTTCAACCATAAAAGAAAAGTCTTTAGCTGAAACTGAAATCAGGATTTGATTTTTTTTAACAATAAAACAAGAAGTTAAAGGTTTTAACAAAACTCCCTTGCTAACTTTTGTTCCTTTTTTATTTAAGTTATCAAAAGACCGAACATAAAGGGGAATATTCTTTTTCTCTAAAGGCTGAATTGTTTTAGGATGAATAACAGATGCACCATAAAAAGCCATTTCTATAGCTTCAGTATAGGATATTTCTTCAAGTAAACTTGTTTCATTAAAAACTCTTGGATCAGCATTTAAAACCCCATCAACATCTTTCCATATAGTAACGCTTTTAGCATTTAAACAGTAAGCAAAAATACCAGCAGTATAATCTGAACCCTCTCTTCCTAAAGTAGTAGTTTTATCATTATTACCCCCTAAAAACCCTTGAGTAATATTTAACGTATCTACATCTATATTTTTTCGAATTATCTCTTCAGTATCCTTCCAATTAACCTTAGCATCCCTATAGTTACCATCAGTTTTTACAAAATTTCTGACATCTATCCACTTATTAAAAACCCCTACTTCTTTTAAATATTCACTAACAATAATTGTAGATAACAACTCTCCATAACCAACCATCTGATCATAAATATAATTGTAATTTGTCGAGTTGTTCTGCCCCATAAATCCGCTCAACTCTCCAAACAAAATACTTATTTTACCATAAACATCCTGCTGTTTATTAGCAAATAGTCCTTGTAACATATTGTCATGAAAATCTCTTATAAAAGCAAATTTTTCATTTAAATCGCCTTGCTTATAATAGTAGGCATTGATTAGATTTTCAAAAGCATTAGTCATTTTACCCATTGCAGATATTACCACTAATGTGTTTTTTGTCCCCTCATGCTGTAAAACCCTTGCTACATTTTTTACAGCATCTGCATCTTTAACCGACGCTCCTCCAAATTTAAATACTCTCATCACTACTGATTAATTATAAACTCTCTTAATTTGTTTTCTTTCATCTGTACCACTTGCCAACCATCTAAAATTTTAGCACCAGTGCTTTCATAAAAGTTAATTGCATTTTTATTCCAATCTAACACCTCCCAAGCAACCCGTTTATATCCAAAATCATGTGCAAACCTCAAAACTTCAGTATACAAAGCTTTTCCTGCACCAACTCCTCTTTTATTTTGAGTTACCATTAAATCCTCTAAATGTATTGTTTTTCCTTTCCATGTGGAATAGCGCTCATAAAAGAGTGCCATCCCAATAATACTACCATCTTTCTCTTCAGCTACAAATGTTTTAAACTTGGGGTTGTTTGAAAAACCATCATTCAACAATTCTTCTTCAGTTACCTCAACTTCATTAGGCAATTTCTCAAAAACAGCTAATTCAACAATCAAATCAAGAATTGCTTTTACATCTTTTGCTTCTCCTTTTCTAATAATAAAACTCATAATTAGTATTTTTTGTAAAGATACTTTGAAAACTTATGCTTTTAAATAAACCTAAAATTTAAAACATATCATTTTTTTTTGTTGAAAATTTTAAAATACGAAATCGTTGTAGAAACGTAAAAAAGTGGCATCTTTGTAAAACACAATTACGACATTTAACATGAACAACAATCACATGACTCTAGGTGAATACATTATCAGTAACCAAAACCACTTTAAATATTCATCAGGAGAATTGTCTCGTTTAATCAATTCTATTCGTTTAGCTGCCAAAGTAGTTAATCATGAAATTAGAAAAGCTGGCTTAGTTGATATTACTGGTGCATCAGGGGATATTAATGTTCAGGGTGAAACTCAGCAAAAACTAGATGTTTTGGCTAATGATTTATTTAAACAAACATTAATAAATCGTGAAATTGTATGTGGGATAGCAAGTGAAGAAGAGGATGATTTTGTTGTTGTTGAAGGTAAAAACAAAGAAAACAACAATAAATATGTACTGTTAATGGACCCTTTAGATGGTTCATCTAACATTGATGTTAATGTTTCTGTAGGTACAATTTTTTCTATTTACAGAAGAGTTTCTCCAGACGGAACTCCTGTTACTAAAGAAGATTTTTTACAAAAAGGAAGAGAACAAGTTGCTGCTGGATATGTTGCCTATGGTACTTCTACAATGTTAGTTTTCACTACTGGTAATGGCGTTAATGGCTTTACATTAAATCCTGCTATTGGAACATTTTACTTATCACACCCAAACATGAAGTATTCTGAGATGGGACGAATCTATTCAGTAAGTGAAGGTTATTTCACTCATTTCCAGGAAGGTATGAAGCGTTTTTTAATTTACTGTAAAGAATTAAACAAAGAAGACAACAGACCTTATACAGCTCGCTATATTGGATCATTAGTATCTGACTTTCATAGAAACATGATTAAGGGTGGTATTTATATTTATCCCGCTACAGCAATTGACCCAAATGGTAAACTGCGTTTATTGTACGAATGTAACCCTATGGCTTTTATTTGTGAACAAGCAGGCGGAAAAGCTTCAGATGGATTTACAAGAATCTTAGACATTAATCCTTCTGAATTACATCAACGTGTTCCTTTTTATTGTGGTAGTAAAAAAATGGTAGAAAAAGCTGAAGAATTCATGACTGAGTTTTCTCAAAAAGACAAACCAACTTATTAAATAATAGTTATTATTTATACTAAAATAAATTTTGAATAAGGTAAACAATTGTTTGCCTTATTTTTTTGCTTTAAATTTACCGTCGGAAAAATAAAACAATTAACTTTTTAAAAAGAAATAACTATGGCTTTTGAATTACCAGAATTAGGATATGCTTACGATGCTTTAGAACCAAATATAGATGCTAGAACTATGGAAATACACCACAGTAAACATCACAATGGATATACTACTAAATTAAATGCAGCAATTGCTGGAACTGATTTAGAAGGAAAATCTATTGAAGACATTCTAGCAAACTTAGACATGGATAACATGGGAGTTCGTAATAACGGAGGTGGGTTTTACAACCACTCATTATTTTGGACAGTTATGAATCCTGAAGATCGTGGATACCTATCAGGAGAATTAAAAGACGCTATTGAAGCTGAATTTGGATCAAAAGAGGCTTTCATTGATGCTTTTTCGAAAGCTGCGGCTACTCAGTTTGGATCAGGATGGGCATGGTTATGTGTGCATAAAGGTGGTAAAATTGAAGTATGTTCTACACCAAACCAAGATAATCCTTTAATGCCAAATGTTACTTGTGGAGGAACTCCAATCTTAGGATTAGATGTATGGGAACATGCTTACTACTTAAACTACCAAAACCGTCGTCCTGATTATATTGATGCTTTCTTCAAAGTAATTAACTGGAATGAAGTTGAAAGAAGATATGCTGAAGCTAAATAGTTTTACCTCTATAACATAATAAAAAAGCACCTGAAAACCAGGTGCTTTTTTGGTACTTAAATATCGTATTAATTAACGAACACTGTTCGTTTTTATAATTGCTCTTTCATTTTTCCAATCAATCCATTTTTGACCCCGTAACCTTCTCATTATATTGTCAACTGTACGCATTATAAACACATTGTATACAGCTTTTCCTAAGTTTTTAGGATTACGAGCTATAGCCCTCAAGCTCATTGAGAATCCAGGTGTAACATATCTCATATAATGCCAATAACCTTCTGGCATGTACAAAACATTACCATGTTCTAATTCAGTGACATATCCTTTTGCTTTCTTCAAAGCAGGCCACTGTTCGAAGTCAGGGTCATTAAAATCTATATCTTCTCTGGTAATTAATGAATTTGGTATTTTATATAAATATTTATTTTGCTTTTGATCAAACAAAATACACTTCTTTTTACCTTCAAAATGAAAATGGAAAATATTAGCCAAATCAATATCATAATGCATAAAAGTATACGAATCGCTCCCACCAAAAAAAAGCATTGGCAACCCCTTCATTAATCTAAGACCAAAATCAGGAAAACTAAAGTCTTTTTGTAATTGAGGTACCTCTTTTAAAACATTCCATAAAAAAATTCTAAACTTAGTAGGCTCTTTCTTTAACAAATCAACATACTCACTCATTTTCATAGTAGCATGAGGTTCGTTAAATCCATCTTTATAATTTACTGGCCTATCATCATATAGAGGTACTGTTTTATCGCCTGCAATTTCTTTAATATATTCTAACGACCATTTAGAATACGCTGGCCAATCTTCAATAAAACGTTCAATTACCACAGGTTTTTGTGGTTTAAAATAATTTTTTATGAAGTCTTCTTTTGTTATAGTCTCAACTCTATCTATTTGCTGCAATTGTAATCCCATGCATGTACTTTTTTTGCAAAGCAAAGTTAATAAATAGTTATTAACTTCTTTCTAAATGATTTTGTTAAAAAAAAGCACTTATCTATGAGACAAGTGCTTGTATATTTTTGAGTTAATTATTTGCTATCGCTTACGTAGCTCTAAAGCCTCTTTCTTCTTTGATTCGTTTCTCTCAATTTTATGTTTTGGTCTAGTCCATTTAGGCTTTTCTCCTAAAGCCTGATAAACAGACTCTTCAGCCTCTACCGACTCTCTTTGCTCGTGTTTATAGAAAGCTTTTTGAGGATTCAAGCCCAACTCTTCAAACATAATCATATCTTCTTTGATGTCTGGATTAGGTGTTGTTAACAATTTATCTCCAGCGAAAATCGAGTTAGCACCAGCAAAAAAACACATAGCCTGCCCTTCTCTACTCATTTGTGTTCTACCGGCAGACAATCGCACCTGTGAATCTGGTAAAACAATTCTAGCAGTTGCTACCATTCGTACCATTTCAAAAATATTAACTGGTGGTTGTTCTTCCATTGGTGTACCTTCAACAGCTACTAACGCATTAATAGGAACAGACTCAGGGTGAGGCGAAAACCTGGTTAAAGTCTCTAGCATTCCAGCTCTATCCTCAAGGCTCTCTCCCATACCAATAATACCACCAGAACAAACTGTTACATTTGTTTTTCTTACATTTTCAATAGTATCAATTCTATCCTTAAACGCTCTTGTAGAAATTACGTCATCATAATAATCTTCAGAAGTATCAATATTGTGATTATAAGCATACAACCCAGCTTCGGCCAATCTTTTAGCTTGATTTTCTGTAACCATACCTAGAGTACAACATACCTCCATATCTAACTTGTTAATTGTTCGAACCATTTCTAATACTTGATCAAACTCAGGGCCATCTTTTACATTTCTCCACGCGGCTCCCATACATACTCTTGAGCTACCTCCTGATTTTGCTCTAAGTGCTTGTGCTTTTACCTGATTAACAGTCATTAAATCATTTCCATCAACATTTGTATGATATCTTGCTGCTTGAGGACAATACCCACAATCTTCTGAGCACCCACCTGTTTTTATAGATAGTAATGTAGAAACTTGTACTACATTAGGATCATGATTCACTCTATGAATAGTTGCTGCTTCATACAACAGCTCCATTAATGGTTTATTATATATAGCTAAGATTTCTTCTTTCGTCCAGTTATGTCTTACTTCGCTCATAAACTTAGGTTTAGTGATTGTTGTTTGAATGACCAAAAATAACTTTTTTTATTTTCATAAACTCATTGAAAAGCTTATAAAATTTTTAAGCCTCTTCAACATATAGGTTATGCTCACTTTTTCAAGCACACCAAATATTACCTCAGATAAAAAAAATTAAATCTATCATTAATAAATAAATTTAAAATATTTTAAAAAATTCAACTTCATTTGGTA
Source organism: Tenacibaculum sp. nBUS_03 (assembly GCF_051201695.1). Lineage (GTDB taxonomy): Bacteria > Bacteroidota > Bacteroidia > Flavobacteriales > Flavobacteriaceae > Polaribacter. The sequence goes on from NZ_CP179214.1 coordinate 2,179,076, forward strand.
GACCTTATCAATTAGAAAGTGAATTCTGATCCTTTATTTGCCTACTCCCTGATGCTAGACAAAAATCTAAAAATAGAATACTTAATGTTTTCTGCTTTCATTTTTATGATGACTTTTCCTATAAAAGTAAAGTTAATTCACTTTTAATACTACTACTTTTAACCTTCTAATCATTTCAAAAAAAAGAAAACAATTGGAATAAAAACTTGACAAATAATAATTTGAAGAGAGTCAGATTTCTCTCAATGTATTAATGTACATATAATGACATAAAACTTAAGAAACCGAAATAAAAATGTTTCTTAATTTGTGAAAATAAATATATTTGTAGCAAGAAAAAGAAACAATAATAAGCTATGAAATCTTCTATGTATATAGTACTTATCTATTCTTTTTTTTTTTAAAAATATATAATACTATGATAAAAACATCACAAAAAATTATTTTAACTATTTGTTTACTTGTTATGATAGGCAAAGTAAACTCCCAAGAGCAAATTGATTGCCAATTCAATATTAACAAAGCCATAAATTATCTTGAAGGCAATGATTTTTATAAAAAAGATAAAGGCAAAGCGTTAGAATATTTAAAACCTTGCTTGGCTATTAATGACCCTTTAGCACAGATAATTATGGCTAGAGTACTATTAGAAAAAGATAGTGAAAAGACAGATAAAGAAGCTTTTAATTTACTTAAAAAGGCTGCTGATTCTGGAAACCATATAGCTATGAGTGATTTAGGAAATCTCTATAAATATGGCATAGGGTGTAATTTAAATTTCAATAAAGCTAGAAAATGGTATTTAAAAGCTTACAAATTAGGAAATAACAAAGCTGCCTATAGCTTAGGATATTTATATCTTAAAGGCTTTGGTAACATAAACCAAGATTATAAAAAAGCTGTAAAATGGTTTAAAAAGAGTAAATACCCAATGGCTCGCTATTGGTTAGGAATATGTTACTATCATGGATACGGTGTTAATAAGAACATTGCAAAAGCTAACGCGTTTTTAAATACTAATTTTAAAGAAATTACAAATATTGATATCTCTGATAAATTATCAGAAAAACAAAAGAAAGTTGTAGAACAAATTACTGAGGAAGAAAAAACACAATTTACTTACAGCAAAACAATAGAAGATCAAAAATTAATTGGAAATTGGAAAGGTACTATTTTACTAATGGACTGGTCTGATAGTGTTATTGAACATAAAGTACCTGTAGAAATCTCTTTTTCAAAACAAGAAGATACAGGCTTGTTACAAACAAGTTGGAAAGTTAATAATAAAACCTATTCCAAAGATTTTACTCAAATTAACAACACTTTTTTTTATGATGATTTATCTATAAAAATGCCACATACTTCCTTTAAAGAAGAAATTCCTAAAGAATTAAAACACGAAATAATAGAAGTAGATTTTTCTATTAAACATTTTGGTAATAAAAATTATTTAACAGCAGAAGTAGTGAATTATGTGAACCAATGGAAAGAAAATGGGGCTCCAATAAGAATGTTACTTACTAAAAAACAAATTTTAAATAATTCTGAGAAAGAATTATCTGACCAAGCTATTTTAGCATTAACTGAACAAAAACAAGAGTTTATAAAACTGTATCCTAACCCTTTTGAAAAAGATTTACTTATTTCTTATAGCATTAAAGAACCACAAAACACCACCGTATTTATAAACGATATTAACGGTTTTAATAAACAAATTATTAAGCCTGAAGGTATACAAAATACTGATACCTATACCTATTTTGTAGAAGGGAATACCTTGGCTAATGGAATGTATATTGTAACAGTGGTTACTAAAGATAAAAAATACACTAGAATTATTGTAAAAAAATAAAAAAAAGACTATGAAAAAAATATTTACTTTTATACTTATAATTGGCTTAATTTTTGCCGTACAAGGACAAAGAAGACAGTTTTTTAATGACAAGGAAAGCTTTGATGAATTTAGAATAAAACCAGTAAATTTTGAGGATATTATTCATGGCCTCCAAAATATTAATAATAATAAAAATTGTAGTAATTGCACAGAAGGGCTAGAGAATTTTAATTTTAATTTCTCAGACCTCAACCTAATGCTTAGTAATGAAAGGTTATCTAGAATAGCTAGAGACAGAAAATTACGAAGATGGATGGAATATCAAAAAAATAATAGAATTAAACCTGAAATCGAAGATGCATTAAATAAAAAGTTTAACAATTATAACGATGCTAAAAATGCCCTTTTTAAAGCTACAGAAGACCGTAGTTTTAATGCTTATGCATTTGAACCAAGAAACAAATACAGCAAAGCAAACAGAACAACAAAAGACCTAAAAAACAAACACTTAAAAGAATTAAAATCGCTTAAATTCAGAGAACATGAAATTAAAAGAGGAAATATTAATAATTCTTTATACGCAGAAATAAGAGTTAACAACATCCCTTTAAAGAATATTAAAAATGTCTCTTATTTAGAGAACATACGAAAAGGAATTATTGGACGTTTTGAACCTAATGCTGCAAAAGCACATATTAACGAATATATGGTTAAAGAATTATATAGTTTTGATAGTGCAGATTTTACAAAAATGTTTAATGCTGCTACAGCTTTAAAACATCAGTACCATAATGGTTTAGATCAGTGGAAACAAATTGCTTATATGCAAGCACTAGTATATCAGTTAAGGTATATAAATAGCCCTATGAAAATACCAAATACTCTTCCTATTTTTGATTACAGAATGTTGGATGGTAAGTATATCGAAGAATATGCTAAAAAAAATAGAGAAGGGGATATTTCTGTGTTTGATGAAAAATATTATCATAAATTACTGTATGAATCAGGTTTCTTCTCTGGAGTCCCTTATCCACATCTAGCAGAAGCAAGAGCAAAAGCAAGATTAGAGAAACTTAGAAAAGAAAAGCTTAATAGTCTTTTAAACAGCTCTTCTATTGGTGCAAGCACCACGGTAGATTTCTTTTTAGAAACTTTTAATATTAGAAATCAAAATATAATTCAATGGCTAAATGATAATTATGAATCAAAAACATTTATAGATTTGGCAAGAGAAGCTCGTGATTATATTGAAGGTGCAGGACTTCATCCAACATTTGTTTATAATAAATTTCTCAAAGAAACTCTAGTAAAAGGTGCTATTATAGCTAGGTTTTTAAATGATGCAGGTATTACCAACAAAGAACATAAACGTTTTTTATATGATAATGATAAAATAAGAATAGATTTACAACGCTTTGCGAGTCAAAATATAATTAATAGAGCAATATCAAAAGAAGCTAAAAGCTTTATTAATGAAGTAATCAAGGTGAAAATTAAAAACCCTAATGCTATAATTGATTTTGAAGATCGAATTATTAATGGACTTACAGGGAAAGCCCTTTGTGCATATGAAAAATTATTATCTAGTGGTGTATCTAATTTCCATAATATGATAACAGACTTATTTGTCGAGTTTGGAACTAATAATATTGGAGGTAGAAATTTAACATTCAAAATGTCTAAGAAATTACCTAACGATACTGGCGGAAAAACCAGAGTTGATAGTGATGGGAATTATTACATTTTAGTAAATGAAAATTTAATAAAGACTTTATCTTCTATTGAAGTTGCATCAATATTAGTTCATGAGATGTCTCATGCTTTTTTAGGAAAACATTATAATGATTCTAATGCTAGTTTCTCTAAATTATATGAGAGGTATATTAATAATACTGGGATACAAAATTATAGCCATGATATAATGAAAGATCAATTCATTAATCGTATGGCTACAGCTATTAAAAATTATGACAAAACTATTTTTTCTAGCTTTAAAGACTATAAAATTTTAGCATCTCGAGGAGTTTTCAAATTATCTTCTACTCAAAAACAAAACTTAATTAATGTGATAAATAAAGCAAGACAAAATGACAAAAATTGTTTATAATTTCAATAAATATAAGTACCTCATAGGAAGTTTGATTATAATTCTTGTTCCAATAATAATAGTATTAGTTACTCAATTTGATAATAATAATATATATATATATTATGATACTAATATTGTCTATTGTAAAAATCTTAAAGAATTTAAAAAAAAGGAATACCTTATGTGCTATAATAACAATGAATATTCTCTAAAAGTTAAAGAAAAACAACCGATTGACGTAATCGAAAATTTAAAAAAAATAGAACTTACATCAATAAAAGAATTTTTCACTAATTCAATGCAGAATAAAAATTTATTTTTAGTTATAAGAAAGAATAATAAATATCACGTTTTACCTGTTAAGATATATCAAAACTTGAGTTAATGATAATACTGAATTAATACCAATTAAACATTAAAATAAAACGTATAAATTGTTTCTTTTTAGTTTGTTTGTCGTTAAAAAACAAAAACATAACTAATGCTATGATTGTGTTTTTTTCCTAAATCAATTCTAAAAACAATTCATTTTATATAGGTGTCATTTAAAAATTTAATTGGTATAAACTTAGTGGCTGTTAGTAATAGACCGAATTTGTTAGGTTACTATACGCAATATAAAGTACTAGTAGGACGAGCTTAACATGAACATATGGCGGATAAATATGTTAAACCCATTGCAAAAGCAATCAGAAAGCTAGATAATAATCGGTATCCTTTAGATTATTACTGGGGTTTTGCATGGGACGGTTTAAAACCATATGGATTTAATGGATATTATCACAATGGAGTGTGTATTAAAATAGATGATACAGGGTTCGCCAAAAAACAGGCAACATTAAATGCAACAACTCCTTTTAAAACACAAATCGATCAGAACTGTAAATAACAACAAAATGAAAACGAAATACATTTTAATTTCCGTATTTTTTTTCTCTTTTTTTTCATGTCAAAATAAAAATGAGAGAGAAAAGTATCAAGAAAATTTGTATTCAGTATTGAATACTTTGGTGCATGAGAGCAAAGAATTTTTAAAAATTATAATTGCCACACCTCCACATCCACCTAGCAATTCTAGTTATAATAATAAAATTCAATATCTTTCGGAGAAAGATAGTTTAGGAGTGTTAACGTATTTTTATAGGGAATCTAGTAAAAGAAAAGTAATCTCGATTGAAAGTAATCTTTTTGGTATAAGAGACGAGTATAATTTTAGAAATATATGTAATATAAATAAAGATTTGTTGGATTTATTCAACTCTAAAAAGGAAGATGAAAAAATCGATATATCAAAAATCACTGATTTTAACAAGGATACCATAATTCAATTTAAAAAAGATTATAGAAATCTACCTTTAATAGGGGGCAAAAAGATTGATTTATTATTAAATTTTTCGAGAATAGCATTTAATAAAGACTATAACAAAGCAATTGTGATTCTAGGTGAACTGAAAGGACACTTAGATGGTCATTCAAGTCTAATCTATTTAGAGAAAGAAAACTACCATTGGAAAATAAAGTGTCAAAAAATATTAACTATTTCATAAGACATACTATGATATTGGAGAAGCTACTTGGTCTAATTTACAAGAAGAAATTAAAGAATGGATTAATAATAACGGAGGACAGGCAACTGTTGTGCCAAAAGTGGCTATTCGATTTAACAGAAAAAAATTAAAGAAAATGTTGGAACAGAATAAAAGTATTTATAAAATCTGGAAAAAATGAATGTAGTAATTAAAATTTTTATAGTATTGTTTCTATATAGTTTAGGAAGTCATTCGCAAACAAAAAAAGATGATGCTTTTTATATATTAGATAAAAACCATAAAGATTACACCTTGAAACCTGATATAATAAATAATGAAACTAGTAATTTTAGGTTATATAACAGAACTGAATATAAGAAAAGAAAGGATAAAATACTGAAAGACAAAAGAAAAGGAAAGTTTCATGGTTATCAATTTTACAAAAGACCTAAAGAACTGACATTTAATAAAGTTTATGGTAGTAAAATAGAAACGATTAATTATTGCGATATAAATTCTTTGAATTTAGTTGATTACAAATGGATTCAAGATAATACTTGGAAAGAAAACAATCCCAATATATTATTCAAAAACTTATACTTTTTGTTAAAAATTGAGAAAAAAAAATATTTAAAATTTAAGGTTGAGAGAACAGTAATTGCTTACTAGTAAAAACTATATTTCAGGTAAAAAAGGAATAGTTTTTTTAAAAAAAGGAACTTCAAACTGTAATTAATTATGAATAAAATATTATTATTATTTGTAGGATTTAATATTCTATCTTATTCTCAAGAAAAAGAAAATGATTATTTTGTATTTAGTAAAGGAGGGGAAAAATATTTAAAGCCAATCAAGTATATACTCTTTAATTCAAAAATTGATAAAAAAATAAAGTCTAAGGGTAAAATATATTTTCATATAGAGGGTGAAATATTTAAATTTTATAAAAAAAACGAAATAGATACTTGTAATATTAACGAACTAAAAAAAATCAAAATTTCAAAAACTAATGAATTATCTAATAATGAACTGAAATTCATTAAACAAAAATTGAAAGAAGACAAGTATTGGAAAGATAAAAAAAAACAGTATCCAATACCTATAACTAAAAATCACATTTTTTTTAAAGTTATTATTATAGAAAAATATAAAAATAAAATTTTCAAATATAATGTTGATTGGAGTCATATAGGAACAAGAGGATTTAAAGTAAATTAAATCAACTAGGGAATGGAACTATAGATATTCCTATTCCACAAAACTTAAAAAATATAGGAAGAATATTTCGTAAAGGTGATGGTGTTATTTTTACAACAATACACATCAGATTAGTTCCTAGTGGTTCAGGTGTATTAACAGCAATCCCTGTTAATTCATCTTTAGATTTATTAAAAAGATTAGGTACATATATCCCTTAAAAATTTTATATGAAAACGTTTGAAGAAATAAATAAAGAATTAAAACTGGAAAACACTTCTGATTGGGGTATAATAAATTATGACTCCAATAGAGTTAGGGAGTTTATTAATTATTATAACGAGAATATAATTAGCATTGACAAACCTACTAAGGTTGAGTTTATTGATTTAATTATATCCTCAATGAATCAAGCTCTTATAGAAGATAAAGTAAATAATGAACTAATTTCATTGTTTTCAGAATATTTACATAGTATTGAAACAACAAAATTAAATTTAATGATATTGGAAAATTGGGCTTCTTATGAAAGTACAGAAGTAGACCCTTTTCCTGTAGCAGATTTAATTAAAACTTTAATATGTATAGAATAAATTTATTTTTAATTGTTTTTTTTTAATATCATGTGAAGATAAAAAGTCGAAAACTGTAATTAAATATAAAAAATGAAAAAAATAGTTTATTTATTTATTATTGTAATATGCAATTTTAACACAATTGCTCAAGAAAATGTATTATATGTTATGATTGATAGTAAATATCAGTCTTTATATAAATTTAAAAAAGAAATAAATCAAGATAAAGATTATTACTTTTCTTCTATAAAAGTTTTAAAAGATAGAAGTAAAAATGACGGATTTATTAATAAAAATGTTTCACAGAAAAATGATGATGACATTGTAATTATTAAAAACCAACCCATTAATAGAATTTTTTATGAGTTTGAATCATATAAAAAACCTCAAAAAATAAACAAAATAGACTCTTTAAAATTATATAGTCTTAAAGATGTAAGTAAAAATATTGAGGCCTTTAAAAAAATTTGGGGAGATTATAAATCTTCGGTGGTCTTTATTGAAAATAAAAAATGTAATTATATTCTTTGGCAAATGAAACCTGTATATTTAGAATAAAGGTTGAAACTTAATGCTGATGTAGGAGTTTCTGCCTTAGCTTTTTATAACAAGTGTAATTTAAAAAATTGCGCTTGTTATCATTTATACCTACTTGATTAGAGCTATAAATAAATATTCGAGAGATAAAAAAGCAAGTCGGGTTTGACTTTTTTTTTCGTATAATTATTTTACTTTTTTAACTAGTTCTTTTTTGTAGTTGTTTCGTTGTGCTTTTAAACATTCCTAGTCTTAGTGCTTTTGATAAAAGTAAATAGATATCCCTAAAAACAAAAAAAGTAAAGCAATAACTACGGATTTAAGTTGTTTTGAGTTGTTTAATTTTTTAATTACACTTTTGCTCACAAACTGTTGTTGTTTTTAGGATAACCTGTAAACAACCATTGCTCAAAAAAAAGAAAAATTCTAATTAATACTTTAATGGAGTGTTTTATTATTTTTTACTATGAAAACACTTATTTTGATACCAATACAGAAACAGCATTTCCTCCAAAACCTACAGAATTAACCAGTATTTTATTAACTTTTACTGGATTTTTTTGTTTTTTAATAAAAGGAACTGGTATACATTCTTGATGTTGTAGCATTAAAACTGCTAATTCTAAACTTAACAAGCCAGAAGTTGCAAATGTATGTCCTAATTTCCATTTGTTAGAAGTTAAAAAAGGTATATGCTCTCCAAATATTTTTTTAATTGCTTTTAGTTCTGATAAATCACCTTTTATGGTACCTGGAGCATGCATTACTATTGCGTCAATTTCTTCTGGTAAAACATTTCCTAATGCCATTTTCATAGATTTCTGGAAACATTGAGCATCTGAAGATATTGAAATATTATGCTTTAATATTTCAGTAGCATACCCAACACCTTCAACAAATGCAATTGCATTCTCTTTAATTCCTTCTTCTAAACATAGTACTGAAGCTCCTTCTCCAATAACCATGGTATTGTTATTTTTTTCTAAGTCTAATGTTTTACACGGGTATTCATCTTCATTTTTAGCATACACTTTTAATGCTTGCATTTGAGCAATGGTAAAATCAGTTAATGAAGCCTCACTTGCACCTATTAAAAACTTACTTGCCATTCCTGATTGTATCCAAGCAACCCCATTTAACAATGAGTGTAAACCTGTTGAACAGGTTATCGAATGTGAAATTTCAGGACCGCTCGTTTGTAAATCATGAGCTATCCAAGATGATATGTTACCTAATGTTGTTGTAGGCGAACTCAATGTTGAAGACATACCAGTTTGTAGAAACTCTTTATGGTATTTTTCAAATAAAATAGTTGCTCCTCTTGAAGAGCCTATATTAATTCCAAAATTATCAGTAGCACTCCATCCTGATTCTTTAATAGCTTTCCTAGAAACATATAAAGCATACAATACAGATTCGTCTAAATCTTTGTATTTAGCATCTGATTTTCTTAACATTTCTATTTGCAATTCATCTTTCTCTTGAATTTTAGCTACCCAAGCATTAAAGTTCTCAAACTCTTTGATACTTAAATGATGCTTATCATTTTTATAATTAGCCCAAATATCCTCTGATAAACTTCCTAATGCCGATACCGATGCTATAGAGGTAATTGATATACTATTTCTCAAACCTTAAAAATTTCAACAAAAATAAAACTTCTTATAGCTTTAAGCTCTATATACTACTAGAGTTTTTAGTTTTTGTAACAAATTAAACATATTTTAGTCTTATCATTAAAAATTATGCATGGAACATCAAAAACAAAAAAGTTGGTTTGGTAGAAACTGGCTATGGTTTATACCTGTAAGCGGCTGTTTAGCTATTATTTTAATGTTTATAGTTGGTATTGGTGCGGCTTTTTTTGGGGTCTCTAATTTACTTAATAATGCTGCCCCTATAGAGTATGCAATTGAAAAAGCTTCAAAGAATAAAAAAGTAATTAACTTATTAGGTGAACCTATTGAAAAATGTGGAATTGCTAGTGGAAATATTTCTTTGACGAATAATAATGGTAAGGTTGATTTTTCTGTTCCTATAAAAGGATCAAAAAAAGAAGGAGTTCTAATTATAAAAGGTATTAAAACAGATGGTGAATGGGCTTATGAAGAATTATACATCCGCATAAAAGAAACACAAGAAGATATTAACTTACTAGAAAAAGCTTTAGAGGGTATCTAAAACTTTTTCTATAGTATTATATACCTTTTCAAGTAATATCATATCAATAATATATGGAACTTGAATATAAATTGTATTTCCAAGAGGTCTTAAAAAAACCCCCTCTTTCATAAACGACTTTAATAAAACATCTCTTAAAGCTCCATAACGCTCCATATTTGTAGCGATATCTAAAGCTAAAATAACACCTATTTGTCGAGTTGAATTTACTTTAGAGTGTTTTTTCACTCTTTCACTAAATAGTACATGTGCTTCGCTAATGTTTTTAATATTTTGCTGAATTTCTTCAGATTCTAGCAACTCAATACTAGCAATAGAAGCTGCACAAGCTATTGGATTAGCCGCATAGGTATGGCAATGAAAAAAACCTTTAGAAATATCACTACTTAAAAAAGCCTCATAAATATCCTGTGTGCATGATGTAATCCCCATGGGCACCATACCTCCAGTTAACGCTTTACTTAAACATATAATATCTGGTTTTGTAACCATATAGTCTGAAGCAAAGTTTTTTCCTGTTTTTCCAAACCCTGTCATTACCTCATCTGCAATAGTGATAATTGATTTTGATTTACAAAAACTTAAAATTTCATTTAACCCTTCAGCACTGTGAATTTTCATTCCTGCAGCTCCTTGAACCAATGGTTCATATATAAATGCAGCTACTTTATTCTCAGCAGTGATTTTTTCTAATTGCTGTAAAACTTCAATATGATTAGTTCCATTTGGGGTAGGAATTCGCTTTACATCCATCAAAAACTCTTCAAATGGTCCATTATAAACCGAAAGTCCTGAGGTTGACATAGCTCCAAAAGTATCTCCATGAAAACCATTTTCAAAAGCAATAAATACAGTACTTTTATCTCCCTTATTAAAATAGTACTGTAAAACCATTTTTATAGCTGCCTCAACACTTGTAGATCCATTATCATTAAAAAAAATCTTTGCTTGATTTTCGGGCAATATATTTATCAACTTCTCAGATAACTCAACAGCTGGAGGATGCGTAAAATCACTAAACATTATTTGGTCTAACTGTTGCATTTGATGATGCACTTTGTTTATGATATAATCATTACAATGACCAAACATACAAGTATACCATGAAGAAATAGCATCAATGTATTCAGTACCATTTTCATCAGTCAGTATACATCCTTTGGCTTTTACAATACCTAAGCTATCTGGATGCGTTTGATGCTGTTTTAAGGGGTGCCAAATATATTTTTTATCTCTTTCTGTTAAGCTCATAATTTATTTTTAAATTTTGCAGCGTATTCTTTAATTACATTTTCATCAAAATACGGCTCTTCATCTACCCTACCAATAACGGTAACTCCTGTCATTTTCTTAATAATACTCTCAGTAGTTTTATGCTCAGATCCTGAAAAAATAATTGACACATCAAATCCTTTTTCTTTCAACAAATTTACAGTTAATAAAGTATGATTAATACTTCCTAAATAGTGCCTTGAAACCACGATAACCTTATACGTTGGTTTAATAAGATCTAAAATAGTTTCTGAATCATTTAACGGAACTAACACTCCTCCTGCCCCCTCTATAACAAGATGATTTTCTGTTAACGGTTCTTTAATATTATTACTATCAATAGAAACACCATCTATTTCAGCTGCTGCATGCGGACTCATAGGAGAATGCAAAGCGTAAGAATTTGGATAAAACTTAGACACGTTATTTGATATAAGTTTTTCTACTTTTAAAGTGTCAGAATTATCTAATTCTCCAGCCTGAACTGGCTTCCAATAATCAGCTTCGAGTGCTTCTGTTATAATTGCAGAAATCACTGTTTTACCTACTTCTGTTGAAATACCTGTGATAAAATATTTATGTTGCATTAAAAAATTGTTTTACATTCATTACATATTAATTTTCTCTTCTCAAAAAAAGGAAACAACATATAAAATATACTTTTTCTTTGAACTGGTGCTACTAGAATTCTAGAAGAATTACATTGTACGCAATTAATTTCTTTTCCATCATCGTATTTTTCATAATCTCTAATTTCATTATAAATATTCAACCCTTTTTCTAAATCTTCGTTATGTACTAACAATTTCACCCCTCCTATTGCTTGGCTTATTAAAGGATCAGAATCAACAGTTTTTTCATCCATTAACATTGTTCTAATACCCTCAGAATCTAATTTAGATTTTGTTAGTTGTGCTTCCGTTGAATATTCAAATACAGCTAAAATCGTATAATCATCTCTCATGCCATTTCTTTTAAATTACAAAGGTAGCAAGGCTCTCCAAAACTTGCGTTATCTCTTTCTTAGTATTGTAATTATGTAAGCAAAAGCGAAGTCTTTCTTTCCCTTCTGGTACAGTTGGAGATAAAATAGGCTTAATATCAAAGCCATTATACTCCATTTTTTTAGCTATGCTTTTTATTCTTTCATTCCCAGAAACAATACAACAGTGTATTGCGGAATTACTATTAATAAAATCAAGCTGTAACCTGTCTATTTCATTTTGAAAATGATCTATATTTTCATGAAGATTTTTTATGCTTTTAGCTCCACTACCACTTCTAATAAATTTATATACTTGCTTTATAGTTGATAGAGCATGGGGGGGCAACCCTGTTGTATAAATAAAGCTTCTTGAAAAGTTAACTAAATACTTCTGTAGGGCTCGACTTCCTAAAACCAATGCTCCATGACAACCAAGTGCTTTTCCAAAAGTTATTATTCTTGCAAAAACTCTTTTTTCTAATCCTAATTCTTGTACCAGGCCACATCCATTTTTTCCAAAAACCCCAACTGAATGTGCCTCATCAACAATAAAAAACACCTGATATTTTTCACAAATTTCAACCATTTCTTTTAAATCAGGGGTATCACCATCCATTGAAAAAACAGACTCTGTTACGACATATATAACTGAATCATTATTTTTTATTTCAGTTTTAATAAATAGAATTCGCTCTTCTAAATGACTTACATCATTATGCTTGAATTTAAATTGCCTAGCATTAGATAATTGAATTCCATCTCTAATTGAAGCATGAATTAACTCATCATATAAAATATAATCACCACGCTGAGGTATTGAAGAAAAAACACCAAGATTCGCATTATAACCAGAATTAAATAACAATGCTCCTTCTGCATTATGAAAAACAGACAAATCTTTTTCAATCAACGAATACAAACTATAATTCCCTGATAATAAACGAGATCCTGTCGCTCCATTTTGAACACCATTATTATCTAATAAATACTGATGCGCATTTTTAAATATTTCTTTAGATTTTGAAACCCCTAAATAATCATTAGATGAAAAATCAGTTAAGTTTCTATTTTCACCAAGGATCTCAAAGAAGTATTATAGATTCTTTGCTGAAGTTTTTTTTGAAGTTTTTCTGGAAAATTCATTCAACAAAAATACATGAGTTTTTTTTACCTTCCTGATAATTTTTTTATCATTATTGGTAAATATCTATTAGGTATTGAGCTTTCTTTTTTTGTGATAATTTCAAATCCTTGTTTTTTATAAAAAGAAACAGCATTTGGGTCTGCTAATAATGTCATATGATCAACATCAAATTTCCTTGCTTCATTAAAAGAATGTAATAAGAACTGTTTCCCTATCGATTTCCCTATGTAATTTGGTAACACGAATAACATTTCTAACTCAACAGATTGTTCAACTGGAGGATTTAGAGCATAAAAACCGACTACATTTGTGTCCTGAACAAATTTATAAATCATCATTTCTTCAATCATTTTAACACTAATAGTCAAATCTTTTCTCCAGCTTTCAACTTGTTTCTTAGAATATCCCCAATAAGCTTTAGAAACCAAAGCTATTTCGGTCAACAATGCTGATTCTTCTATTTTTGCTTTCTGTATAATAAAAAAGCCTCACTTAAAAGTGAGGCTTTAAATTATTTTTTTATTATTTCTCTTATTTTTATTCTAAAAGCAGCGAACAATAATGTCATAAACGGACTCAACCAATTAAACATAGCATAAAATGCGTAATCTACAACTGGCACACCCAAAACACCTGAATGATAGGCTCCACATGTGTTCCACGGAATTAAAACAGAAGTAACAGTACCTGAGTCTTCTAAAGTTCTACTTAGATTTTCTGGAGCTAGCCCTTTATCTGCATACGCTTTAGAATACATTTTACCTGGAACAACTATAGCCAAATACTGATCAGATGCAGTAAAGTTTAACCCAACACATGTTGCAACTGTACTTGCAAATAAACCAAACACTGAATCAAATAAACCTAACATGAAACTACTAATTCTAGCTAAAGCACCAATAGCATCCATAATACCGCCAAAAACCATAGCTAATAAAATTAACCAAACTGTACCTAACATTTTCTTCATTCCTCCTGCAGTAAATAAATCTTTCAAAACTTCATTATCTGTTGCTACCGAAGTTTCAACTGTAATAGCTTGCATTACTCCTTTGTATGCCGAGTTAAAATCTAAACTCTTAACACCTGCTACTTGAGCTACTACCTGAGGCTGAAAAATCAAGGCAAAAATTCCACCTAAAATTGTTCCTGCTAATAAAGCTATCAAAGGAGGTGTCTTTTTTACTATTAAAAATATCACTAGTGCCGGCACTAAAAACAACCATGGACTAATATTAAATGCCTTATCAATATCCACTAGCATACTTTGCGTATCAGCTTCTCCTGTTGCTGTTTGAGTAAATCCTAAAATTATAAAAAATACAATTGTCACAACAAAAGTAGGAACTGTTGTATAAGTCATGTATTTTATATGTGTGAACAAATCAGTTCCCGCCATTGCTGGCGCTAAATTAGTAGTATCTGACATTGGTGACATTTTATCCCCAAAATAGGCTCCTGACAAAACTGCTCCAGCAGTCATACCTAAAGAAATTCCTAGAGCCTCGCCTATTCCTATTAATGCTATACCAACTGTGGCTGCTGTAGTCCAAGAACTACCAGTAGCAATAGAAATAACCGCACAAATAAATAAACAAGCTACCAAAAATATTGTAGGATTTAGTATTTGTAAACCATAATATATCATCGAAGGAATAATACCACTTATCAACCAAGTTCCTGCAAGTGACCCAACCATTAACAATATTAAAATTGCACCAGCAGTTGATTTTATGTTCTCAGCTACTTCTTCCATCATTCTCTCATAAGAGACTTTATTCCTGAAGCCTACAATAGCTGCAACTGCACCTCCTAACAATAAAATAAACTGATTACTTCCACTTAAAGCATCATCTCCATAAACAAAAACATTGTACGCCAACATACCTATTAAAGCAAATACAGGCACCAATGCTTCCCATATACTTAATTCTTTATTTTCTATAATCTTTTGATCTTCAATTTTTATTTCAGATAAGTTTTTATCGTCTTGCATTTCCTACTATTTTTTGGATGTGTAATGTTACGATTTTGTTAAGAATTATACAAATAGAATCACTTTAGTACTTTTGCTACTTATGGATTCATTAACGCAAATTGTTTTAGGTGCCGCATGTGGTGAAATTGCACTAGGAAAAAGGATAGGAAATAAAGCCATGCTTTTCGGAGCTATTGGTGGAACCATTCCTGATTTAGATGTTTTTATTGGTAGGTGGTTATATGGAAATGAAATAGATGTTATGGCTTTTCACCGAGGATTTATGCATTCGATAGTGTTTGCAATTATCGGGGCTTTTGTATTTGCTTGGATTACTTACAAACTATATGATAAAGGAAAACGACAAGGAACAACTACTTTAAAGAATTGGATTTGGCTTTATTTTTTATCTATTTTCACTCATCCTATATTAGATAGTTTTACCCCATATGGAACACAACTTTTTTTGCCTTTTTCTGATTATAGAGTAGCTTTTAATAACATTTCAGTTGTAGACCCTTTATACACTCTTCCTTTTTTACTGTGCTTAGTTATAGCTATGTTTTATAATAGAAAACGAATAGGTAGAAGTTGGTGGGTAAAAACTGGAATTTATATTAGTTCTGCTTACATGATTTTCACAATTGTAAACAAACTTCATATTAATGCTATATTTAAAAAATCATTTGAGAACTCAAATATCAACTATACTAGGTATTCTGTTCAACCTACTATTTTAAATAATATTTTATGGTATGGCATTGCAGAAACTAAAACTAGCTATAAAGTTGGTTTTTATTCTTTATTTGATTCCAAACCTGAACTTGACACCATATTAACCATTCCTAAGAGCAGACACCTACTTAACACCTCGCATCCAGACATTAAAACTTTAACTTGGTTTAGTAATAATTATTACAATTTAGTTCCTATAGATTCTTCAGCTAATATTCAATACTTAGACTTGCGTTATCCTTTATTAAATCCTAAAAACGTTCAAACATCGATGTTCAGATTTGAATTAAAAAAAGAGCAACATCGATGGAACATGGTTCCCTTTTCAGGAAAACCTCCATCAAGAGAAGATTTAAAACAATTTTTAAATCGTTTTTATGGAAAATAAAACCTTCAGCAGCTATCATATTGTATTAATTTAAAAACTATTTTTGCAGTAAAATTATATTCGATTAATGAAAACTATAATTAAAATTTTATTTATTATTTTTCTAGTGTGGATGACCACAGGAATATACCTACTAAATACGAATCATGAAAAAGCGCCTATTGTAATGGGCTTGGGGGTTTTTTATATGTCTTTTATTTTAATGCCTATATTCATATACCATAGATACAAAGATGGTAAGTACAAAAAATATGTTATAAATAATAACACTTCAATAAAACAAAAAGACTGAGATTAATCTCAGTCTTTTTGTTTTGTATTTATTTAATTTTATTGAACTATTTCGAAAAACGAGGCTATGAATTTATCATTTTTAAGTTTCCCTGTTACCTTTACTTCTCTAACTACATTACAAAAGCCTGTTTTTTTATCATGAGCATCACCAAAATCATCAATATTTGCTCCTTCAACAAAATAAGCCTTATCATCTATTTTTATAGCTAAATCACACCCTTTTTGACTTTTTAATTCAAATTTACATTGTCCACAAGACGCTTCTGCTAATATTTCTTTTTCTTGTTTTTCTGAACATGAAAATAAAAATATAATACTACTTATAGTAAACAAATACCTCACAGCTTAATTGTTTAGTTTAATATCCTATTTTCTCACGAACCCTCTCTAACACATTTTTAGCAACAGCCTTTGCCTTAGCAGCACCTACAGCTAAAGCCTCATCAATTTCATGACGGTTATCCATGTAATGAGTATACTTAGCACGAACATCAGCAAACGTATCAATAATTAACTCATATAAAGCTTGTTTCGCATGTCCATAACCATAATTACCTCCTTCATAATTAGCTCGCATTTCATTAATCTGTTCTTCGGAAGCTAATAATTTATAAATTGCAAAAACATTATCAGTATCAGGATTTTTAGGTTCCTCTAAAGGAGTACTATCTGTTTGAATACCCATTATTTGTTTACGCAATTTTTTATCTGGTAAAAAGATATTGATAATATTATTCCTAGATTTACTCATTTTTTCTCCATCAGTTCCAGGAATCAACTGTGTATTTTCACTAATTTCAGCCTTTGGTGGTACCAATGTATCTCCAACAATATTGTTAAACCTATTAGCTACATCACGTGTCATCTCTAAGTGCTGTAACTGATCTTTACCTACAGGTATTATTTCAGCATCGTACAATAAAATATCTGCTGCCATTAACATAGGGTAAGTAAATAAACCACTATTAACATCAGCTAACCTATCTGCTTTATCCTTAAAGCTATGAGCCAATGTTAAACGCTGATATGGAAAATAACAACTTAAATACCAAGACAATTCAGTCACTTCAGGAATATCACTTTGACGATAAAATACAGTTTTATTAATATCAATTCCACAGGCAAGCCAAGTTGCCGCAGTACTGTAAGTATTTTCACGTAATTGCGTTCCTTCTTTAATTTGAGTTAAAGAATGCATATCAGCAATAAACAAAAACGATTCGTTTTCAGGGTTATTTGCCATCTTTATTGCTGGCATAATAGCACCTAATAAATTACCTAAATGTGGAGTTCCTGTACTTTGTACTCCTGTTAAAATTCTTGACATCTGTTGTTTTTGTATATAATTATAATTGTTACATAAGCCTTCAAAGCTTAACTACATCAGCAAAAATAAGGTTAAAATTTATCAAACAAAAGAAATTACTACATTAGCAACCATGAAGTATTTTAAATTACCACTCTTGTTATTTTGGAGAATTTGGTTTTACATTTTAATGTTTAGCTCAATAATTATGATGCTCCCCTTTTTATTAGTATTAACTTCTAACGAAAAATACTATCCTACTTTCTGGAAAATGATTAGAGCTTGGTCGTTTCTTTTAATTTATGGTATGGGATTTCGCTTAAAAATAAAGAAAGAACAAAAGATAGAAAAAAACAAAAGCTATATGTTTATAGCAAATCATGCATCATTATTAGACCCATGGGTAATGATTGCTTTAAGTAAGAATCCTATTGTTTTTGTAGGAAAAAAAGAACTTGTTAAAATACCTGTTTTTGGTTTCTTTTACAGGAAAGTTGTTATAATGGTTGATAGAGTATCTGAAAAAAGTAGAAAAAGAGTTTATGAAATGGCTAAAGAAAGACTTAAGAACGGAACTAGTGTTGGAATTTTCCCTGAAGGGTTGGTTCCTGAAGAAGATATTGTTTTAGCTTCTTTTAAAAACGGAGCCTTCAGTTTAGCTATAGAGCACCAAATTCCTATTGTTCCTCAAATTTATTATGATTGCAAACGTTTTTTTTCATGGAATATCTTTAAAGGACGAACCAGGGAATTTTAGAGTTAAACAATGTAATTTCATTGAAACAGAAGGGCTAAAAATTGAAGAAAGAAAGAAATTAAAACAACAAGTATTCTCTTTAGTGTATAATGAATTAAAAAATGATGAGTTATATATGAAAGACACTAACAAATTAAATAATGAGTGAGAAATTAAATTACCATTATAGTAGAAAAGAAGAAAGGCTAAATATAGCTAGCCATGGCTTCGGATTATTATTAAGCTTAGTAGCATTTCCTTTTTTACTGAACAAGTCATTAACCTATACTAACTTTTGGGAATTAATAAGCTTCATAATTTATGGTGTTAGTTTAATCGTTTTATACAGTGCTTCTACCTTTTACCATGCCGCAAAAGACCCTAAACGAAGAAGAAAATTAAATATCTTTGATCACGCAGCCATTTATATACTAATAGCAGGAAGTTACTCTCCATTTTGTTTAATTTCCTTACCTAAAGAACTAGGTTGGTATATGTTTATTTTTGTTTGGTTATTTGCGCTTACCGGAGTTATTTTAAAGCTTTTTTTTACAGGAAAATTTGACAAATTATCCACAGCTTTATATTTATTAATGGGATGGCAAGTAATTTTCTTTATAAAGCCCTTAACTAATAATCTCCCAGAAAAAGGATTGTTTTTTTTAATTTTAGGAGGTGTTTTTTACACAATAGGCGCCATCTTATATTCAATAAAAAAAATAAAGTACAACCATGCTATATTCCATGTTTTTGTTCTTTTCGGTAGCTTCAGCCATTTTGTAACAATATTTTATTATATTTAAGAACTTTCTTTTCATAAATACCTTATTAGATAAGTTGATTTGTTTGGTTTTTGACAACTAAACAAATAAGTAATTAACTATACATCAATTTCTTCCCCCATTCAGAAATTGATATAAGAAGGGCATTATGATGAAAATTATTTTAATTGATGATGAAAAAGATGCATTAGAAGCATTGGAGTGGAAAATTAAAAAATGTATAGTAAATGACGATTTAAATATTGTAAAATGTAGCTCACCTACTATTGGCATAAACTTAGTTAAAGAATTAAATCCCGATTTAGTTTTCTTAGATATACATATGCCCGAGATGGATGGATTTACTTTTCTTGAAAAATTTCCTGAACGAAACTTTAATGTTGTATTTACCACTGCTCATGATGAATACGGCATAAAGGCAGTTAAAGCAAATGCGATTGACTACCTACTCAAACCAATAGATATTGATGAATTACAACTCACTTTTGTTAAAGTTACCAAACAATTACTAAAAAAAACAAACAGTAACAACATTATTAATAGGATTAATGTTTCTGCTGACAGAAAAGTGTATTTAATAGCCAAAGAAGATGTTATTTATTTAAAGGCTGACAAAAGCTATACAACGATTTTTTTAAACACTGGAAAAAAAATCATTGTAACAAAAACATTAAAAGAGGTACAAAAAAAATTCGATTTCCCTGACTTTTACAGAGTTCATAATTCTTACGTAATAAATCTTAATTATGTAACAGAGTATAATAAAGGGCTTAATGAAATAACTTTAAACAATGGCGTGGTTGTAAGCGTTAGTAGAAGGAAAAAAAATATTTTAATTAATAAATTGAGACTAGACAAATAATGCTGCTAGATATTTCTTCTACATTTTATCAATGGGTTCGAGGTGGATTAATTGTCCTTTTTGTATATCACGTAATATTCTACGCACAAAACAAAGATAAAATCTATAAATTTTATAGCGGATATCTTTTCTGTTTAACAGTTTATCTACTGAGAGATATTTTTGAAAACCAAACTGTTCAATATTACTATCAATACATAAGCTTTTCAATTCAATATATAGGCTTTGTCTTTTTTATTAATTTCTGTAGAGAGTTAACAAAAAGTAAAAAAAAATTCCCTCGGATAGACTATGGAGTTTTATTACTGTCAAGAGCACTTGTCGCATTCTCTATTCTATTAATTATAATCCAATTTTTATATGGTTACGAAATACAAAAAAAAGTTGTAACGTACTCTTTACCTATAACCACATTGTTTTCTTTTTATGTATTTTACTTGTTGTCAAAAATCAAAACAACACAAGTTCAATACTTACTCTTAGGCTGTATTTTATTTTTGGTTTTTGCTAATATTAGCTCTTTAAAAATGATGAAAGGTGATCAATATTTAATAAACCTGCCTGTTCATAGAATGTTCTATTATTTTGTAGGAGCCATCATTCAAAGTACCTTTTTTGCAATTTTAATAGGAACACATTATAGAAAAATTTTGGAAAAGAAAAGAGAAGTTGAAATAAACTTCCTTAAACAAAGTAATCAGATATCTCAATTAAAAATAATTGCATTAAAGAATCAAATGAATCCTCATTTTTTATTTAACTCTTTAAACTCAATAAACAACTTTGTTATTCAAAATAAAATAGATGAAGCCTCAAACTTCATTACAAAGTTCTCTTTTTTAGTACGAAGAGTACTTGACGTTACTAACGAAAATGCCATAAGCCTTACAAAAGAACTTGAAATACTTTCAATATATGTAAAACTTGAACAAATGAGGTTAAAAAAAGGATTCGAATTTGAAGTTTTACTCAACCCAAATGTAAATAATTCTAAATTAAAAGTGGTCCCATTGTTTCTTCAACCCTTTATTGAAAATGCTATTTGGCATGGCTTACAATTAGATGAAAAAGGGAAAAAAATATCACTTGAAATAACAGAAGTAAAAAGCAATATAAAAGTACTAATTATTGATAATGGTATAGGTATAAAAAAAAGTAAGAGTATTAAAAATAAACAAATTCATATTAAACAGTCTTACGGAATAAATATTGTAAAAGAAAGAATGAAGTTAATGTACGGAAACAAAATTCAAATCCAAATTAAGGATCTTTTAGATGAAGGGAAAAATGGAACTAAAGTAAGTCTAATGTTCCCTAAAATTGACTTATAAAATTAAACAATTTACCAGTTATTGTTTAATGCATATGTTTCATTTATCTTTTTCTTCCAGTTGTTTAATAAAAAAAAATAACAGTATATAGTTTTGTAAATTAGAAGTATGAAAAGAAAGGGATTGTGAATTTTTAAGGGGGGCTCACAATTTATCCATGAAAAGACCAAGGAAACTTGGTCTTTTTTCTGTTAAAAAAATAAACTAAACACAAAATAAAGGTTAATTTATTATTAATTGTTAATTTATTACTTGTTTTGGTTAGGATTGTATTAATTTAAATTGTTTCAGAAGCGTAAGTTTGACTAATCAATTAAACAACAATACATTATGAAACAAAAAACGTTTTTTTTACCCTTCTTATGCTTATTATTTTTTTACTCAACAAAACTATCCGCACAAGATTGTAAAGTAACCCGAGAAAATCAAAAAGTATTTCTAAAACACCCCAAGTCTAAAATAGAATATGACAACTTTAATAGTTTAACTCAAAAAATAGTTAAAGAAAAAACACACAACAAGCATAAAAAATCTGGTGAAATATATACAATACCTGTTGTTGTTCATGTTTATGGTTCCGTTCAAAACGGAAAAACAGTCACTTATGACAAGATTAAAGTTGCCTTAAACAAACTAAACGATGATTTTAATGGATTAAATGACGATTTTAATTCAATTGACCCTTTTTTTAATGGCAGAAAATCAACATTAAGTATTCGTTTTGCTTTAGCCAAAATAGACCCCTATGGAGGAAGCACAAACGGAGTTGTATTTTATGATGAAAAATCAGGTTATGGAAATGGTGGTGGTTATGACAACCAAATAGCGGCAGATGCTTGGGATAATTATAAATATATGAATGTATATATAATGGGAGATCTGTATGCTGACGGTAGCTCAACCAACTCTGGAGTCGCTTGGTACCCTAACACATACATGTCTGACAACAACACTGCAAGAGTTGTTTATAATGGACGATATATCCATGGAAATACGAATAAAGAATTTGCTTCAGTTTTCACCCATGAGTTTGGACATTGGCTAAACTTGATTCATACCTTCGAAGGAGGATGTAATGACCCTAATGGAGATTATGTTAGTGACACTCCTAAAGAAGACGAACAATCAGGCGATGATGGATGCGTAGTTGGGGCTAGTGATTGTGGAAATTTAATAAACTATGAAAACTATATGGGATATGACGCTGCATCCGGATGTGGTAAAATGTTTACTCAAGGGCAAGTTAATAGAATGATTGCCGCATTAGAACATCCAGCAAGAAAACCTTTATGGCAACCTGCAAATTTAGCTGCAACAGGAGTAAACTTAAACGGAAATACTTTGGTGGTAGATAAAGCATCAGTAGAGGAAGCGCTATCTAACAATGGTTCAATAGCAAATGAATCAAAAACAATAACATTACAAGGGGGTACATTTACTCAAAACTCTGGTAACTTAATACTAGGAACTCATTTTGACACAAGCTTACCTCAAGGCTTATCTGCTCAAATAAGTGTTACTAGTAACAATACACTTAGTGTTAATTTTACAGGACAGGCTACTAATCATGCAATAACAAATAATACCACTGGAGCAATAATATTTAAAAACGCAGCTATTTCAGGTGGAACCTCATCTTTAAATTCCAATAAAATAACCTTTAATTTTTCTTTCTACGATCCTTACAAAGTTGTTTATACTGACAATCAGGACTACACCGCTAACTCAGGTAAAACCTGGACATTTTTTAGAATTGAAGGAGCTTCAAACAATAGTTTTGGAACATTTTTCGAAAATAATTCACTTAAACTAGAAACCTATCAAAAAGCGCTAGTTTGTGAAGCTGGAACTAGAAATATAACTCCTATTCAATTAAACACTCTAATTGATCAACAAAGTTCATGGGTAAATGGAGGTGCTTACCCAGACTTACATGTAATAAGGGATGCAAATTATACAGCGTGGGATAATCAAACTGCCTATATAGGATTTCAAATAGAAATCTATCCAGGAAAAACTAATTATGGTTGGTTTAGAGTTAGAGTTAACAACAACGGAACTTCTTATAGCTTATTAGATTACGCATACAGTACAGAACCTTTTGGTCCTATTAAAGCCGGAAGTAAAGTATGGGATGGAAATATTGGAGCAACCTGTTCTGACGGCATTCAAAATGGTGACGAAACAGGAATAGACTGTGGAGGTTCATGTCAGCCTTGTACTATTGATATTAATTATTGTAATTCTAATGGTAAAAATATAAATGATGAATTTATTAGTAGGGTTCAATTAAACACAATTAATAATAGTTCATTAGGCTCAAATAATGGCTATGAAGATTATACCGGGAGCGTATCAACCTCTTTATCTAAGGAAGCTAATTATTCAGTAACTATAACTCCAAGTTGGAGAAGTACAGTTTACTCAGAAGGGTATAGTGTTTGGATAGATTACAATCAAAATGGAGACTTTACTGATAGTGGCGAACAAGTTTGGACTAAAGCTGCTTCAAGAGACTCATCAGTTACAGGTCAGTTTAAAATACCTACATCTGCTAAATCTGGAATCACAAGAATGAGAGTTTCTATGAAATATAACGGGATCCCAACTTCATGTGAATCTTTTAGCTATGGTGAAGTTGAAGACTACCAGATCATTATCAATAGTGATGCTGTTCCTAATTGTAATGATGGAATTCAAAATGGTGATGAAACTGGTATTGACTGTGGAGGTTCATGTCAACCTTGTAGTACAAATAATGATATTGTATACGTTGATATTCCTGACTTAACTGTCAACTCAAACGATACGTGGAAATTTTTCAGAATAGAAACTGGTGACGACACTGGATATGGAGCGTGGTACAGTAGCAATTCCGTTAGACTTGTTTCCTACAATAAAGATATTGTTTGTGAAGGAAATACCCGAAACGCATCACTTTTAAGTGAAGGTATAACTGTTGGTGCTTCAAGTAATTTTGTAGCAGAATCTAATAGCTATGTAGTTAGCTCCGATGATTACTCAACTTCTAATGGAAAAAATGGTTTTATAGGGTTTACATTTAAAATAAATGGGAAAACTCATTACGGATGGTTTCATATAACTGTTGCCAATGACGGAAAATCATATTCAATAACAGATTATGCGTATAACAAAACAGCTAATGGAAATATAACTACAGAAATAAGAGGTAGTGTAGGTCCTAGCTACATTAAAAGCGGTTTTCATTCTAACATCATATCAGTTGTGCCAAACCCGTTCAACACAGAAGCTAAAATTAATATTTCAAACTTCAATAATCAGGGTAAAATAAAAATAGAAGTTTATGATTTATTAGGAAGGTATATCCATGGAAAATCAATTTCATCACCTTCTAATTCAATTACTATTGATAATACTGTAATTAAGAACAAAGGAATGTATATACTCAAAGTGTTTTCTGATAAACATGTAAAAACACTAAGTATAATAAAAGAATAAGAAACAGAAAAAGGAACGATTCCTTTTTATTTTAATAACCTGCTTGCATCTCAAGCAGGTTTTTTTACCATGTACTATAAGGCAATTTACTTATATTAGAATTGTAATATTTTGCTATTCCTGTTACCTCCTCCCCTAACCAATTAGGTTTTTTAAAATTTTCTTCTTCCTTTTCAAGTTCAATTTCAGCAACAACAAGCCCTAGGTTATCACCTAAAAACTCATCTACTTCATATGTATGCGTATCAATATCTATTAAAAATCGGTACTTCTCAATTATTCCTTCTTCACATAAGCTCAACAAGTTTTCTGCTTCACTCTTAGCTATTTCTTTCTCCCATTCAAAACGAGTAGTACCACTTTTATTTGAAGGGCCTTTTATTGTTAAAAATCCTAGTTCGTCTTTTATCCTAACTCTTACCACTCTTTGTTTGTCAGAATTTAAAAACCCTTGTTTTATATAATTCTTCTTTCGTGCTAATGATTTATATTCATCAGAAGCAACCAAAAACTTACGCTCTATTTCAAAAACCATAAAAATTGATATCAAATTTGTACGAATGTACCTTTTTTTATCGTTAATAATAAATATCTTTGGGTTCTATTATGAAGAAAATAATACTAGTTTTTCTATTATTTATAAGTGTTAATTTAATTTCTCAAACCGATTATAGTAACCAATGGGAGGATTTATTTTCATACACCAATGTCAAAGACTTTATTAAATCTGGAACATTAATTTATGCAGTAACTGACAATGCTGTTTTTGTTTATAACACACAAACGAAAGAAATTAATAAAATATCTTCCGTTCAAGGATTATCAGGAGGAACTACCTCTTCAATATTTTACAATGACACCTTTAAAAAATTGGTATTAGGTTACGAAAATGGCTTAATAGAAGTAATCGATGAAAAAGGAAAAATTACAACTTCTCCTGAGATAACAAATTTCAATCAAACAGGTGAAAAACGAATAAATCATATATACGAGTACAATAATAAACTATACTTATCTACTTCATTTGCTATCGTTGTATATGACATCGAAAATTTAGAATTTGGAGATACTTATTTCATTGGAGCTGGGTCATCTGATGAAAAAATAAATCAAATTACAGTTTTTGATAACAAAATTTATGCTGCCACTTCAAGTGGTATTTATATAGCCAACGCTAACAACCCAACTCTAATTGACTTTAACAATTGGACATTAAGGTTTCCAGGCAACTTTACTAATATTACCGTATTTAACAATCAATTATTGGCTTCTAGAAATAATGAATTAGTAGTGATTCAAGGAGCTACAATTTCTAACCTAAGAACTTTTGGCGAAGAAATTCAAGGCTTAAAAAGCTCAACAAGTAGCTTATCGGTTGCTTTAAAAACAAGTGCAGTAATTTTAGATAAAAGGTTAACTCAAATTACACAAGTACAACCTTCAAGCAACTTTGATTTTAATTTAAATGAAGCATTAGAAGAAAATAATGATATTTATTTGGCTACTAAAAAATATGGAATTTTAAAAACCATCACCACATCAGCAACTACTTTTGAAGAAATACATCCTACTGGACCATTATTGAATGATATTTTTTCTATTGAAGCACACAACAACAATTTATGGGTTGTATACGGAGGATATGATGCTGCTTATACTCCTTTACAAAAAAGAAATGGTTTTTCTCATTTCAATGGTAAAGACTGGCTAAACAGCCCTTTTAATCCTAATTTCCCTTTAGGTGATTTAATATCTATAAGTATTGACAAAACAAAAGATAACTCAGTTTTTATTAGTTCTTATGGTGACATTTCTGGGACTCAGATAAACAGTCCTTTAACTGGAGGATTACTTCACGTTGAAGATGATAAAATAAAGACTTTTTTCAATCAACTAAACAGTCCTTTAGAAGACATTGAAAAAAGCTTACCTAACAGAGTTACCATAAGAATTGGTGGAACAGCCTTTGACAATCAAGGAAATTTATGGGTTACTAACCTAGGAGCATCAAAAAGATTAAAAAAACTATCCCCAAGCGGGCAATGGACTAATTTTGACATCCAATCTATAGTTACCTTAAATGATAAATTAGGAATGAATGAGGTTGTTATTGACAAAACTAATACTGTTTGGATAGGGACGCGAAGAAATGGTGTGTATGCATTTAACGAAAATGGCGACAGAAAAAAAGCATTAACTACTGAAGTAACCAAAGGAAGTTTACCAAATTTAAATGTACGTTCGGTTGCTGTAGATAGAAATAATAGAATTTGGCTAGGCACTTTAACAGGTTTAGTTCTATTTACAAACACTTCCGGAATTTTTGAAAGCACCATAAACGATGCTGCTCCAATTATTATTTTAGATGAAGGTATCCCTAAAAAATTACTAGGTGATCAAACCATTAACTCTATTAAAGTAGATGGTGCGGATAATAAATGGTTTGGTACTGAAGCTGGAGGTGTACTATACACAAACCCTAGTGGTCAAAAAACTTTAGCAAAATTTAATAAAGATAACTCTCCATTACCTTCAAATAAAATTATTAAAATTAGCATAGATAATACAACTGGAAAAGTATATTTTGCTACAAACAAAGGGATGGTTGCTTACAATAGTAAAGTATCTCCTTTTGGTGAAGAATTAGGAGAAGTATATGCCTATCCTAATCCTGCATTAAAAAAACATGATATCATAACCATTGATGGTCGTAACGGATCTCATTTACCTAAAGGGACTAATGTTAAAATTTTAGATGTTTCTGGAAACTTAGTCTACGAAACAAATGTGATAGAAGGACAACAACTTAAAGGAGGTAAGGTAACTTGGAATAAACGAAATTTAGCTGGCGTTAAAGTAGCCTCTGGAGTATACATTGTTTTACTTTCTACAGATGACAACTCAGAAACATCTTCTACAAAAATTGCAATCATAAACTAATGTCTGTTATTTCCACAAGAGCAATAGTTTTCAACACTATTAAATATGGAGACACCAGTTTAATTGTCAAGTGTTTTACCCTTGAAGAAGGAGTAAAAACTTACATGATCAAGGGAGTTTTAAAAGCTAAAAAAGGAAAATTAAAAACTGCTTACTTTCAACCATTAACTCAGCTACAATTAATAGCCAATCATAACAATAAAGGTACACTCAACTCTATTAAAGAAGCTCAAGTTGTATTTCCATACAATACTATACATACTTCTATTATAAAGCAAACAATCATTTTATTCTTATCGGAAGTTTTATCAAATATTGTTCAAGAAGAAGAAAAAAACGAAGCACTATATACCTATGTAGAAACAGCAATAATTTGGCTAGACACCCATACAGATGTTGCTAATTTTCATTTACTTTTTTTACTAAACTTATCAAAGTTTTTAGGGTTTTACCCAGAAGTGTCTCAATCTAACAAAGAAGCCTTTAGCTTAACTGAAGGTAGTTTTACAGATAGTAGCTATGAAAAATTAACACTTACAGGAAAAGAATTAACACTCTTTAAAAGACTATTAGGCATAAATTTTGATAGCATTAATAATATCTCTTTCAATAAAAACGAAAGACAAGCTATCCTTCGAATTATAATTCAATATTTTGAACTACATTTGGATGGATTTAAAAAACCAAAATCGTTAGATATTTTAGAAACTGTGTTTAGTTGATTATGAAGCAAGTAATAGTAGTACTTTTCTTATTAATAATTACCCCTGTATTTTCACAAACATTAACCGTTATTGATGCTGAAACTGGTAAACCAATTGATGCTGTTGCTGTTTTTAATTTTGAAAAAACAAAATCGGCTATTAGTAATGAAGATGGCATTCTAAATATTTCTGATTTTTCTAAAAATGAAATACTTATTTTTTCACATGTAGCCTATGCTGAATTCCAAGTAAAAAAAACAACCTTAAAACTAAACAACTATCAAGTATACCTATCTAAAGAATCTGAGCAGTTGGACGAAGTTGTTTTATCCGTGTTTAAAAACAGCGAAAAAACAAATAGAATTGCCGAGCAAATTGCAGTTGTAACAGCTAAAGATATAGCTAAAGTTTCTCCTCAAACATCAGCAGATTTATTAGCTAATATTCCTGGTATAAAAGTTCAAAAATCTCAATTTGGTGGTGGAAGTCCAGTACTGAGAGGAATGGAAAGTAATCGTGTTTTACTAGTTGTTGATGGAGTACGAATGAACAACGCTATTTACAGAAAAGGACATTTACAAAACGCCATTACAGTTTCTCCTAATTTATTAGATAGAACCGAAGTTGTTTTCGGACCTTCGTCGGTAATTTACGGTTCAGATGCCCTCGGTGGTGTTATTCATTACTATACTAAAACCCCTAAATTATCAGATAAAAACAACGTTAAAAGTTCCTTGTTTTCTCGTTACAGTACAGTAAACCGTGAAACAACAAACACTTTATCTGCAGAACTGCAATTCAAAAAATGGGCATCATTTACAAGTGTTTCCCATAGTAATTTTGACGACCTAACTATGGGTAAAAATCGTTCTCATGGGTTTGATGATTGGGGAAAAGTTCCATTCTATTCTGATAATGTAGATGGAAATTATAATGAAAACCCTGTTGCAAACCCTAATCAGAATTTACAAAAAAATACGGGATACAATCAAACAGATATACTTCAAAAATTTTACATTCCTCTATCAAAAAAAACTGATTTAAAATTAAACTTTCAATACTCTACGTCATCTGATGTGCCTAGATTTGATAAATTAATGGAATTAAAATCAGAGAGTTTAAAGTTTGCTGAATGGTATTATGGCCCTCAACAACGTTTATTAATTTCTCCTCAGCTAGAAATCAATCCAAATAAAAAATGGCTAAATAAAGGGGTTTTTACACTTGCTTATCAAAATATTAAAGAAAGTAGGATTCAAAGAAAATTTGGAAGCCTTGACAGGTCATATAGAGAAGAAACCGTAAATGTTTATAGCTTTAATGGAGATTTCACTGTCCCTCTTGCAAAAAAACGTAATTTAGGATATGGTTTTGAGGTTGCCTATAACGATGTTGGATCTAACTCTTATGGAAAAACTTTACATATAGTAAACGGTAAAATCAATGGATTTAACGGTGATTTCGCTGTACAATCTAGATATGCCGATGGAGGAAGCAGCTATTTGAGTTCAGCTTTATACGTTGATTACCGACAAGATGTTACAAGCAAATCGACCTTAAACACAGGAATTCGTTTGACAAATACGAATTTAACTGCCAAATGGATAGATGAACAGTTTATAAAATTACCAGATAACGATATCAGTGTAAACAACACAGCATTAACTGCTACTATTGGCTATGTGTATAAACCTAGTAAAACATGGCAATTAAATACTGTTATATCTTCTGGATTTCGTTCACCAAATATTGATGATGTAGGTAAAGTAAGAGAAAAAAATGGAAAAGTAACTGTTCCGAATGTTAACTTAAAGCCTGAGCACGCTTATAATGCTGAAATTGGTATTCAAAAATATTTTAACAATCGTAAATTTAGAATAGGAGCAAATATATATTATACCTTGTTACGTAATTATATATACAGAGAAGCTTTTGAACTCAAAGGGGAAACAACTATTAAATTTGATGGAGAAGACAGTGATATTGTAGCTAATGTAAATAAAGGTAATGCATACATAACGGGTTTCACTGTTAGCTACCAAGGAAAACTTCATGACAACTGGAAAACCTCTGGATTTATAACGTATACAAAAGGTGAAAGCTATGATTTAAATGAACCAATGTCTTCAATTCCTCCTCTTTTTGGTAATTTCGAAATAAATTACACTACTAAAAAATTTGAAGGAGGTGCAAACCTACGATTCAATGCTAAAAAAGACATTAAAGATTATAATATCAATGAGGGGATTGATAATCATACTCAAACCCCAATAATAAACACAAACGCACAAGAAGACATTAATAAATATTATGGTACACCTAGCTGGGTTACTATTGGCTTATACGGTAAATACACTTTAAATTCACTTGCTTCTATTCAAGCAAGTATTAACAACTTGTTTGACGAACATTATAAAGAATTTGCTTCAGGAGTTTCTTCTCCTGGAAGAAATCTTTCAATAGGATTACAATTAAACTTATAAATAAAATGATAAATATATTTAAAATTGTTAGTTTTTTAGAAGGTGTTTCATACATATTATTACTAGGACTAGGAATGTATTACAAATACTTTTTAAACGACCCTACATATGTTAAAATGTTTGGCATGCCTCATGGAGTACTTTTTATAGCCTATATAATTTTAGCTATTATATTAAAGTATCAATTAAAATGGACTGGAAAAACCTTTAGTATTATTTGTTTACTTTCTTTACTTCCTTTTGGAACTTTTTTCGTTGGTAAATATTTAAAAAGCTAATTACCCTCCACTTACTGGAGGAATGATAGCCACTACATCATTTTCCTTTAAAACAAGAGAATCATTGGCGTATTCTTCATTAACAGCTATTGCATAAGAACTTACACTAGTAATTTTAGGAAACTGCTTGACTACTATTTTTTTAAAGTTTTCAATAGAAGTATTTTCAGGAGCTTCTATTTCTATAGAAGAACCTCCTATTAAATCACTAGCAATACCAAAACAAAGTAATTGAATTTTCATAGAACAAAAGTACAAAATACCAATAGCTAAATATTTTTATAATTTATATTTTACTTTAATGCTTAATTATTTTTTTAAAAAGGCAACCATTTTATCAGGAAAATCGGTAAATGCGCCATCAATATTCGCCTCATAAAATAACAACTCTATCATTTCTTCAAAAGAAGAAAATTCGTTTAACTCATCTGCTCTTAGAGTATAAGGATGCACTTTCAACCCATACTCATGCGCTTTATTAACCAAAGTTGTTAATTTCCATTTTCCTTTTTCTTTCACATCTAAAATTTGTTTGTACCAGGGACCTACTCCATCTGCATATCTAGCATAATATCCTAACTTCTGAGCGTCAAATTCGTTTTCTATAAGTTGTATCAAAAACAAATTACACTTTAATTCTATTCTGATACGTTCAAGCTCTTTAGCATCAAAGCACTGAAGAACACATTTGTCTTCCTTGGTTCTATATCCATACTCAAAAAGAATATCTACTATTATCTTAGAAATATCTTTTTGATTTTGATGATGGAATTCAGGATTTTTAATTTCAGGATAAATACCAATAGTATTTCCTGTGCTGTGATTCAACCCTTGAATTAGTTCAATTTCTTGTTGAAAAGAATGAAGCTTAAAATTACTCTTGCCTTTTGGAAAGCGATTTGGATAAAACTGCTCTCCATTTTTTGGATTAAAGCGTTCAGTGACCTTTAAACACAGCAACTCATCAAAAGTAAAATCAACAACATAATACCTACCATCCTTCCTTTTTCTATTTGGATACACTGAAGACACATTGGTAACATCGTCTAAATAAATATCATGAATTACAACAGGTATATCATCTTTACTAAGAACTAAATCCTGCTCAATAAAATCAGGTTTCATAGCATAAGCCATAGCCTTAGCTTCCATAGTATGTTCAGGTAAGTATCCTGAAGCTCCCCTATGAGCAATAATAATTTTTGAATTCACTTTTTAACTATATTAAAACTGCTGTGAAAAGATAAAAAGTAATTTTGAAAAATAAAAACATAAAATCTTTCAATTTAAAAACTGAACCGTTTTTAACATCTATTTATTATAAAGAAGCTTATCCTTAACAAAAATTACACTAACTCTTTCCAATACTCGCTATAAAAGTTAGCTGTTTCTAATAGTTTTTGATGGTTACCATTTATGGTAGTCTCTCCATTTTCTAATACATAAATAGTATCGGCATATTTTTTTAAAGTTTCTAAACGATGAGAAATGAATAATATACCCATTTTATCTTTAAGTTTTGAAATTAATTCAATGCTAAATTTTTCTGTTTTTCTATCCATAGCTGCAGTAGCTTCATCTAAAATTAACAATTGAGGTTGTTTATATAAAACTCTTGCCAATGCTATGATTTGTTTTTGACCGCCTGATAAATTAACCCCTTCTTCACCTAAAACAGTAGCATATCCTTGCGGCAAAACCTTAATAAACCCCTCAAAACCATACTCTTGACAAAACCGCATAACACTTTCAGGTTTATCCTCTTTTCCTAATAAAATATTATCAAACACATTTCCATTGAAAATAGTGATTTCTTGAGGCACAACACCTACTAAACTCCTCCAATAAGACATATTAATTTCTTTAAATGAAACTTTATTATTAATAGTTATTGTCCCTCCTTCAAAGGAATAAAATTTTTGCAATATTTGACCTAGAGTACTTTTACCACTTCCACTTTCACCAACAACTGCAGTAATTTTTCCTTTTTTAATAATTAAATCTAGATCTTTTAAGAGTTGACTTCTTCCTGCAAATCGAAATGATAAGTTTTTAATAGCTAACAAATCAAAGCTTTCAATTTCAATACCACCCTGTTCTTCTTTTTCAATTGAAGTGAATTCGAACATTCTATTAAATGCTATTTTTGCTTCATTAATAGGTATAGAAACCAAAGCTAAATTTGTTATAGAAGGCAATAAAGAACCTGCAATACCTAATATTGCCATCAATTCACCTAATAGCATTTGCTTGTTATAAACTTGAAAAGACGTATATGATAAAATCGCCATTAAAAACAATACCCCAGCTATTCCTGCCAATAATGATAAACGAACATTTATTTTTCCTAAATCAACAATTTTATTTTGTAAATTACCAAATACTATTTGATTCAATTTTTGAAAAAAAGACTGGCGATTAAAATTTTTAACCGTTGCAATACCTTGCATAGAACTAATATAATTACTTTCACTCAATGCGTAACTTTGCATTACCTCTTTTTGTGATTTAATAATTTTAGCATTGAACCTATAAATAATCAAAAAATAGATGGGTAAGCTTATTAATGAAATAAGACCTACTTGCCATGAATAAGAGAATAAAAAACCAAAAGACACCAGAACAACCAATAAATCAATAACAAAATTACTAGCAATAAACTTAATTACTTTTTGCACTCTATTGGTATCGTTTAAACGAGCAACTAATTCTCCTATTTTACGAGTATCAAAAAAAGGTTTAGGCAAATGTAATAGCGATGTATAAAATGAATCTATAATTCGATTGTTGAAATCTTTAGACTGACGTATTAATAAAATTTCACGCAAAGCAGTAAAACCCACTCGAACTAACAATAAAAAAGTTAGTAAACCAATACCAAAAAACAATTTTTTAGTATTTTGTGAAGGTAAAATATCATCTATCAATTTTTGTGAAAACACCGACATTGCCATTCCCAACAAAGCAATTCCAATACCCAATACAATACTTATAAGTAACAATTGTTTATCTTCTTTTAATAGTTTTAAAAACCATTCTTTTTTTGACTTTTTCGTGTCAATAGCTTTAACAAAGCTAGTATTTGGACTTAGTGTTAAACAAGTTTTAGAAATCCATACTTTTTCTAATTCGTCTTTGGTATAGGTTAATATTCCTTTTCCAGGGTCACCAATTATAAATTTATTGTTTTCAAAACCATAACATACTATATAGTGTTGTAGTTTGTTTTGTATTAAAACATGTAAAACAACAGGCTCTTTATGATCTATTAAAGCTTGTATATCTGCCTCGTTACCTTGAGCTGTAAACCCAAGTTGGTTGGCAGTTTGATACAACCCTAACAAAGTAGTTCCTTGCTTAGTAGTACCACTTAATTCACGTAATTTTTCTAATGAATTACTACCTCCATAATACTGTATTAGTGACAATAAGCAAGCCACTCCACAATCTGACTGGTCATGCTGTAAAACGTGCGTTTTTGGTAACTTCTTTAAATTTATGTTTTTATTTTCTTTTCTCATTAATTTTAGCATTAAGTAAAGTATACAATTTTTTACTATCTTCTTTTCTTATAGTTGTGGTACTACAAACCAACGTTTCATTTTTATTTTTATAAATAATTAATGAGTTATCAGTTAATTCTACTTTAGTAAGTTCATTAAAACTTATTGACTTCCCCCAGTACGACTGAATTTTAAGTACCATACCTAATTTATTATAGCGCACATAATTTTTATAACGAAAATCTTTCAGAAAATAAACTGCTTGAGTAAAATGAGCAAACGCCATTAAAACATAATTCCATTTATTATTTTCATTAGTAAAAAAACCAAATAACCCCATTATTAGTAAAATAATAGATACAATTAAAACACCTATCCAAAACTTACTTGTCATAGCATTAAAATAGATTCTTTCTTTATTACTAACCATAGAAAATCTTTGTATTATTTTTAGTTAAAGTATTAATCAATTTAAAGATGCAAAGTAAACTACTGAAAGTATCACATTGGTTATGTGACAATCCTGTTTTGGGTAATAGTTTGCTACACCAATTATTCCAAAAATTATCCAAATTAAATCAGTTACAATCTCAATTTTAGCATTTCTATTCATGCTTTTTATAACTTTTAAATGCTAAATAAATGTAGGCAGGAATAATAATGACTTTATCAAATAGGTTCATATATTCTTCAAAAAAAAGCATTATAATTACATGATAAACAACTATTATCGAAAAAACAATATCCCACACAGTCATTTTTTTCATAAGCTTACTTTATTAACTCTAAAATTGCATCAACTTTCGTAGCTCCTTTAAATTTTTTAAGTAACCCTTGGTTTACATCGTATACAACAATGTAAGGAATAGAATTAACGTCAAATAATTTTGAAAACTCCCCTTTTACATCTTCTAAAAAAATTACATTTTCTTGATTGTCTAACTTATACTCTTTAGCAAACTTTTTTATTCCTTCTTTTCTTTCAAACGACACAAAAATTAACTGCATATGTTTAAAATCTGCTATCCGTTGTTGTATTTTAGTGGCCTCTGACTGACAATAATCACAATCAGAGTTAAAATAAACAAAAACAGTCGATTTAGAAGCTAAACTATCCTTTGTAAACAGGCCCCCTCTATTGTGTTAAAAGTAAAATCAGGAATAGTTTTAGTACGCTCAGCTACCTCTTTTTTATAACTAAGTTTACTACTTATTTTGTACCCTAAAAAACCTATAGTACTAAGTAATACAATAGCGATACTAAGTTTTAATTTCTTTTTCATTATTGTTTTTTTCTTACTTATAAAAGTGTATCTCAACAAACATATTATTGTAATAAAGAAAATTATATTTCCTTTCACTTCTTTTTAATTCCCATAGTGATTACAAACGATACAATCTATATCATGAAAAATCATTTACTCATAATGATTTCGGACGGTGATTGCGAATAAAATGAAGCAATCTGTTATTGGTATGTTTTATTATTACTATTATATATACAAAATATGCTACCCACGATATAAAGATTACTTCAGTCGTAGTCTGCTTCGTAATGATAAATATTAGTTGTAATTAGGTTTTTGAAATGTAAAACCTAACTCATATTTAAGGTTAAAAACATTACAAGCCCCATCCAAATAACTAAACCAGTACCATAACTAACAGCTGTAATTTCAAAACTTTTCCAGTACTTATTTTTTAATAACTTATGTAGCCCATATACCAATACGAAAAAATACCCTATTTCAAATAAATTAATGGTTTGTAGTGGGTATATTAACCAAGCCTCTAGGCTTTTAATATCTAAAAAATTAATATAACTTAATGGATAATATTGTTGAATATCTTGTAAAGTATAGTCTGTTTTTATAAAATA
Source organism: Tenacibaculum sp. nBUS_03 (assembly GCF_051201695.1). Taxonomy (GTDB): domain Bacteria; phylum Bacteroidota; class Bacteroidia; order Flavobacteriales; family Flavobacteriaceae; genus Polaribacter. The sequence continues at coordinate 2,216,098 of NZ_CP179214.1, forward strand.
AAAATATCCTAATTTTACAAAGCCAACTAGTACCAATACAAATTCTCCTAATAGTGCTAGCCTGAAAAATTGGTTAAACTTTAGTTTGTACTCCATATCGTAAAAGAACATTCCGATGCTTAAACTCATGGCTACTAAACCAGATCTTATTAAAATTATTAAAGGTGCAATAGCGTACCCTAACCAATCCCATTTTTTTTGAGCTTTTAATAATTGGATTGCTTTTTCTTGAGCTAATTCTTCAGCATAGAAATTAAATACTAACTCATCAATATTCAGAAAATATTTAAATAGACCTCCTGAAATTATGGTAAGTAGTATAAGTGCAATAAAAATTTTTGTCCTTTTCATGATTATTTTACAGTTTTTATCATCTCACTTTTCTTTTTTCTTAAATCTTAACTTAATCTTTTCGATAATACGTCATTTAATAAAAAATATTTATCAAGCTTATGAAATTATTCTGCTTTCATCAATTACATTATAATATATATTCAAAACTAACAAAAAAATTATTCCTTGTAAAAATTTCTGGATTATAAAATATTGATTTAAAAATCCCCCCTTATATAACAAGTGAATAATAGTCAAAAAAACTATTATTCAAAATTAAAAAGAGTTTACTTTTCATAATCAAAAAATCTACAAGCTTATAGCCTGTAGATTTAAAGTATTATTTCATTTAACAAGCTTATTTTTAAAGATAAATAAAAATAAACTTACTGATAATAATATATAGTCCAAATTATTTGGGTTAAAAAAGATTAATTTTACTAAAAAGTTAATAAGAATTATAATTACAATAGTAAAGAATATATTTTTTTTCATCTTTTAAAATTTTATGTTTTTAACCAAAAAGCCCATTAGCTATTCCCCATCCAGCACAGACGCTAGATGCTATTAATCCAGCAGGATGAAGATTAATTGCTCCTTTCGAAATTATATTCGCAAGCAATACTGCCGAACACGCTCCATTAACCCAATCTCCCCAATCTCCTCCTTGTAAACCTTCCATTTGATTTAATTCTAAACTTTTCATAATAAAATTGTTTTTAAAACAAACACTATCAAAATTAGTATAATTTTTATCATTTTTAATAGCATTTGGTATTATTATCCTTTTCTACGATTTTTTTAAGGTCACTCATAGCTTTATGACCATTTTGCGCAAAAATATTTTCAGTTTCATACAAGATTTCATCTTCAAACTATTAATTTTAGTAAGATAATATTTATCGTTCTTGAGCTCAAATCATACCCCTTCTTACTTTCCTGTTTCAAAAATAAACTATATAAAATTAACATTGGTAAGTCAACGACTTACTTTAAGTAGGTCGCTGACTTACTTTTTACTCATTTTGGCTAAAAAAGACACCTTTTAAACTATTTTTAAAAATATTTAAGGTTTGGTATTCAAAAAAATCGTTGTTTTAAACAAAACAATAAAAACATCAAGTAGCATTGTGAAGTATAAAGATTTTGAAAATTATCAATTTTTGTAAATAGTTTGGCATGCAATAGAATAAAACTGGATGATTTTGATATTTTTTTTAAGATTTTTATATATAAAAATCAGTAAATTTGTAAGCACAAAAACTAACAAAATAAGCTATTTTCTCACTATAGCTTCTATTAAACTCATACATCATAATGAAGACTATTCATTCTTACTGGGCGTATATTGTTCTAGCCGTATTAATATACACAGTTATAAATGCTATTATTGGGCTAATTCAAAAAAAAGAGTTCACGCACAAAGAATTTCGTTTAGGTTTATTTACACTAATAACAACTCATATTCAATTACTAATAGGATTAGGTTGGTATTTTATGTCACCTTGGTTTAAAGCATTAAGATCTAACGGAGGAGAAGTTATGAAAGACTCTGGAGCAAGATTATTGGCTATTGAGCATCCCTTTACTATGATTATTGCCATCGTTTTAATTACAATGGGATGGTCAAAACATAAAAAGAAAGTAAGAAGTGAAGCAAAATTTAAATGCTTTGCTATTTTTTATGGCATTGCTCTTTTACTCATATTATCAAGAATCCCTTGGAGTAATTGGTTTTAAAACAAATAAATAGTCCCGCTTCCGCGGGATTTTCTATTTTTGCACTTTATAAAAATAAAACAATGAAATTTTTAAGCTACATACTATCATCAATATTTGCGTTAGTTTTCTTTTCTTTATTATTAATTTTTCATCCTTTACAATGGTTAGGACTTAAAATTTTTGGGCAAAATGGCCACCAAAAAGTAGTCGACATAATGAATTGGTTTTTAATAAAATCTCTTTTATTCCTAGGAATTAGAACTAAATTTGAAAATAAGTATGAGCTACCTGAAAACACAAGTTTAATTTTTGTAGCGAACCATCAAAGTACTTTTGACATACCTCCTATTATATGGTATTTTAAAAAACATTGGCCTAAGTTTGTTGCAAAAAAAGAACTTGGAAAAGGAATCCCGAGTATCTCTTTTAACCTAAAACATGGGGGTGCTGCTTTAATTGATAGAAAAGATGGAAAACAAGCTATCGTAGAATTAGCTAAATTTGCAAAACAAATAAATAAAAACAAATGGTCAGCAGTAATATTTCCTGAAGGCACAAGAAGTAAAACTGGAAAACCAAAAAGCTTTGCTCCCAACGGTTTAAAAGTACTTACTAAATACAACAAAGATTCCTACGTGGTTCCTCTAACCATAAATAATTCATGGAAGGTTTTTAAATATGGTAAATTTCCTTTAGGTATCGGAAGTCCTATTAAAATAACTACTCATAAACCAATAAAAGTTAGCAGCCTTCCATTTGATGAATTATTAGAAAATATAGAAACAACTGTTAAAGGATCAATTCAGTAAGAACAAACAACAATAAAATAAAAATAATGTCAATAAGAAACATACGAAAAGAAGTAATGCAAACACTGGAAAAAAACATTGACAGTTTTGTAGATAAATTTCTAGTACCTATAGAAAAAATTTGGCAGCCAACCGATTTTTTACCTAATTCACAAAAGGAGACTTTCATTGATGAGGTTAAAGAAATTCAAGAGATTTCTAAGGAATTAGATGATGATTTTTGGGTTGTATTAGTAGGTGATACTATTACTGAAGAAGCATTACCAACCTATGAATCTTGGCTTCTTGATTTAGATGGAGTTACACAACAACCCGATAATGGTTGGGCAAAATGGGTTCGTGCTTGGACAGCTGAAGAAAACCGTCATGGAGATGTACTAAACAAATATTTGTACCTATCAGGACGTGTAAACATGCGTGAGGTTGAAATTACAACACAACACTTAATTTCTGATGGATTTGATATAGGTACCGCTACTGACCCATATAAAAACTTTGTTTATACAAGCTTCCAAGAATTAGCCACCTACATTTCACATTTAAACGTAGCAAAAATTGCAAAGAAAAAAGGACATAAAGCTTTAGCTAAAATGTCAAGAATTATTGCTGGAGATGAAATGCGACACCATTTAGCGTACTCCGAGTTTGTAAAGGAAATATTTAAAATAGACCCTAGTGAAATGATGTTAGCTTTTCAGCACATGATGAAACATAAAATAGTAATGCCAGCTATGCATTTACGTGAATCATTTGGTGCCAAAGGAAGTTTATTTGATGATTTTTCTGCAGTTGCACAACGAATAGGAGTATATACTGGTTTTGACTATGTTGACATTTTAAAGAAATTAAATACAACTTGGGAAATTGATAAAATAACCAACCTTACTCCTGAGGCTGAGAAAGCAAGAGATTACTTAATGAAATTACCAGATAGAATGTATAGAATCACAGAACGTATTATAGTTCCTGACACTAAATTCAATTTTAAATGGATGATTCCATCATAAAAACAAAAAGGTCAGAAGAAATTCTGGCCTTTTTTATGTTTTTTACTTTACCTATACTGTTAATTTAAAAAGTACTTTAACAAACTATGAGTATAAGGAAAGTTAAGCTTAAAAATATTTTCTTATACCGAAATCACGTTTTTCTCATTCAACACTCCGACCTCTATCATACATGCTTTCATCATTTTATAAGTACGTTCAATATCGTTATCTAATCCGATAGAAAAACGAATTAAACCATCTGTCAAGCCCATTTCTTCTTGTTCTGCTTCAGGTATCTCAGATGATGTAGATGTTCCAGGAGCAGAAAATAATGTTTTATAAAAACCTAAACTCACAGCTAAATACCCTAAATTTCGATTCTGCATTAACTCCATTAAAGCATTTGCCTTTTCTAAAGACCCTGCGTCAATAGTTAACATTCCACCATAACCGTATTCTTCGTTCATCATTGACTTAAAAACCTCATGTGAAGGATGAGATTTCAGCCCTGGATATACTGTTTTTACTCCATCAGCTTCAAATTTATCAGCTAAAAAACTAGCGTTTTTACTATGTTGTTTCATACGAATATGCAAGGTTCTCATATTTTTTAAAATAGAAGCAGAGCGTAAAGAATCCATTGAAGCTCCTAACAACATACTAGCGCCATCAATTACACTTTTTTGCGAATTTACAAAATCTAAAGTACCACAAACAACTCCACCCATCGTATCTGAAGAACCATTAATAAATTTTGTTAAACTATGAATTACAACATCTGCACCTAGTTGAACAGGTGAAATAGACAATGGTGAAAAAGTATTATCAACCACTAATTTTAAATCATATTTCTTAGCTAATACTGACAACTCTTTTAAGTCAGCTACCTCTAACAATGGATTACTCACCGTTTCACAATAAATTATTTTTGTTTTTTCAGTTATAGCTGCCTCAACAAGTTCTAATTTTGTAATATCAACAAAAGATGTTGAAATATTCATCCGAGGCGTAAAGTTCTTTAAAAAAGCATAAGTTCCTCCATAAATAGTTCTACTTGACACCACATGATCACCGGCACCACAAATTTGCATAATTGTTGCTGTAATTGCTCCCATACCAGAACCTGCTACATTCGCCGTTTCTGTTCCTTCCATGGCTGCTAAAGCTTCTCCTAAATATAAATTTGAAGGTGATGTATGTCGTGAATATAAGTAACACCCATCTGTATTACCTTCAAAGGTATCAAACATTGTTTTTGCTTCTAAAAAGGTATATGTAGAAGAATCAGAAATAGAAGGATTTACCCCTCCAAATTCTCCAAAATACTGTAAGTCTTGAATATTATTTGCTGGTTTAAATTTCATATTAAATAGTATTTAGTTGTCTTATTAACAAGCTAAATACCTATTTTTTTGATAAAAAATCAATACATTAGCACTTATATAGATTTTTTTTCTGTTTTTATAATTAATTTTAAAAATCAGACTAAAAAACACCTCTATTATTATTAATATTTAGATTATTTTTCAGATGAAGTTAGATATAATTGACAAAAAACTTTTAACACTGCTACAAAAGGACAGTAAACAAACTAACAAAAGCTTATCATTACAACTAGGACTATCTGTTACTGCTGTTTATGAACGAATAAAAAAACTGGAAAGGGAAGATGTTATTACTCAATATGTTGCTGTTGTTGATAAAAACAAGATAGAGAAATCGCTATTAGTTTTTTGTCATATAAAACTTGAAAAACACACTAAAGAGTATATTACTGATTTCGAAAAAGAAATAAACAAACTACATGAAGTAACTGAATGCTTCCACCTAAGTGGAGAATATGATTACCTTTTAAAAATATATATTAAAGACATGGACTCCTACAGAGAATTCATGGTAAATAAAGTAACTGGTTTAAAGCATATAGGTAGCACTCATAGTGTTTTTACAATAGGTGAAGTTAAAAACACCATTGCCATTGCTTTATAATTCTTAAAAAGGAAGTTTTATTACTTTATTCTTTTTGGGTTTTCTCAAATATAAATATTTCTTATTATAATCAATAAAAGCCTTACCAGTCTCTAAAATATCTGCTCCAATAATACCATGTACCTCCTCAGCATCATGCTGCGTTAAAGCTGCATTTACATGTGATAAATCAAAAAGAACTAAATCACACTTTTTAGTTTTCCAATTACCAATTTTAAGTAAATTATTTTCTGATTTCTGAGTTTCCATATCTGTTGCACCTGCACCAGCTGCTTTAATTTCACTTTCTTTAGAAATCAATTTAAAAAAATTAATTAAATCAAGTCCAACACATGAGTTTGAAGCACCAGTATCTAAAATAAAACGCCCCTTAACTCCATTAATTGAAGCTTTTAATTCCAAATGGTTTGTAACCATCTTCTTAAGCTTTATTTTAATATATTTCTTTTTCTTTAATACTTTTTTCAAACTTGCCATTTCTTGTACTTTTGCTACAGATACAAAAGTACGTCATTACTAGTAAATGAAATAATCAATTTAATATATTAGTTTTTTCATTCTAATTGAGTACAACTAAAGAAAACAACAACAATGATTACCGATACTCATACCCATTTATATTCTGACCAATTTGACGAAGACAGAGACGAGATGATACTACGAGCAAAAGAAGCAGGAGTTTCTCGCTTTTTCATTCCAGCCATTGATAGTTCCTACACCGAAAAAATGCTCGACTTAGAAAAACAATATTCTAAAGATGTTTTTTTAATGATGGGATTACACCCAACATCTGTGAAAGAAAACTATAAACATGAATTAGCACATGTAAAAGAATGGATTGATACTCGTAACTTTTATGCAATTGGTGAAATAGGCATTGATTTATATTGGGACAAAACATTCTTAAAAGAGCAACAAGAATCTTTTAAAACACAAATACAATGGGCTAAAGAAAAAAAACTTCCTATTGTAATTCATTGCCGGGAAGCTTTCAATGAAATTTTCGAAGTATTAGAAAGCGAAAAAGGAGATGACTTATTTGGTATATTTCATTGTTTTACTGGGAATGTAGAGCAAGCTAAAAAGGCTATTTCATACAATATGAAATTAGGTATTGGCGGAGTTGCTACTTTTAAAAATGGTAAAATTGATAAATTTTTAAACCAAATAGATATAAAGCATATTGTGCTAGAAACTGATTCTCCGTATTTAGCACCAACACCTTATAGAGGTAAAAGAAATGAGAGTTCATTCATTACTCAGGTAATTGATAAATTAGTTGATATTTACGGGCTAACATTCAAGGAAATTTCCGAAATTACAACTCAGAATTCTAAAGATATTTTTAGTATTTAAATCAATCTTGCATGAATAAAACAATCCCTTTAAATTTATTTTTACTAACCAATCTTCTAAGTTATGGTCAAGATAAACAATTTAGTTTACAAGACTTTCATACTGTTATTCAAATGATTACAACATCTACTACAGAACTTGGCAACCCAACAAAACTGTACAAAAGCTAGTTAAGCAAAATATAGTTTAACTGCCATTTGTTCTAGAAACATTTTGACTTACATACTAAAAAAGAATTTATTGTTACTGATGCCATGAATATCATGAAAGGAGTATCTATTATAAAAAACACTCCTTGATATGTAGCCAAAGCTGAAATGCAATATGACTTAAACACCTGTTAATAAAATTTCAACTAGAGACCAGTCATTAAAAAAAATGAAAATCAATCAACTAAAAGTTTACCTTAGCTTATTTTAAACAAGTGACTATTTTGAATTTAGAAACAATACATTATAAATCACCTATAGGAATTGCAGAAATCACTGGAAATGAAAACGGTATACAATCTATTTCTGTTGTAAACAACGACTCATTAACCACGCTAATTAACGCTACCTCAAACACACCGAATACTCTAAAAAATTGTGTAACTCAATTAGATGAATTTTTCAAAGGAAAACGAACCAAGTTTGATTTAAAATTAAATCCTCAAGGAACTATTTTTCAACAAAAAGTTTGGAAAGAGTTATTAAAAATTCCTTTTGGAAAAACTAAATCTTACCTTCAACAAACAAAACAAATTGGAGATATAAAAGCTATAAGAGCCGTAGCTTCAGCAAATGGAAAAAATCCGATTTGGATTATTATTCCTTGTCATAGAGTTATTGGCTCTGACGGTTCTTTAACTGGATATGCTGGAGGAGTATGGCGAAAAAAATGGTTGTTAGACCATGAAAGCGGATGCAAACAGCAAACTCTTTTTTAAAATACCCCAAAAAACTAATTTAAGTTACGCTTTTCTATAAAAAATTTCTTTAGTAAAAAACTACATTCTTCTTCTAAAACACCAGATATTACTTTTGTTTTAGGATGTATTTTAGTGCCTAAAACACTAAATCCAAGTTTAGGCTCATTTGCTCCATAAACTATTTTTCCTATTTGTGTCCAATAACTAGCTCCAGCACACATTTGGCATGGTTCCAACGTAACATACAATACACAATCTTTTAAATACTTACCTCCTAAAAAATCTGCAGCAGCAGTAAAAGCTTGCATTTCAGCATGAGCAGTAACATCATTTAATGTTTCTGTTAAATTATGACCTCTAGCTATTATTTGATCTTTAAAAACCACAACTGCACCAACAGGAACTTCTCCTTTATCATAAGCAAATTGAGCCTCCTGCAAGGCTTTTCTCATAAAATAAACATCATCAAACGGATTCATTACAACAGCTTTTAGACAGTATTAAACAAAAGTAACCAAAAATTAAATGAGCTAGCTCTATTCAAAATACTTATTTTTGTCAAAATTCTTAAGTTTGACAACTATTCATATTTCTGAAAATAAAAAAGTTTATTTCGCTTCTGACCAACATTTAGGAGCTCCAACACAAGAAGCAAGTTTTCCTCGTGAACAAAAATTTGTTAATTGGTTAAATCAAATTAAAGACGATGCTGAAGCTATTTTCTTGCTGGGTGATTTATTTGATTTCTGGTTTGAATATAAAACTGTAGTTCCTAAAGGATTTGTTCGTGTTTTAGGTAAACTTGCAGAAATACGAGATAGCGGAATTCCTATTTACTTTTTTGTAGGCAATCACGATTTGTGGATGCATGACTATTTTGAAAAAGAATTAAATATTCCTGTATTCCATTCTCCTCAAAAATTTAAATTAAATAATAAAACTTTTTTAATTGGTCATGGAGATGGACTAGGTCCGTCATGATAAGGGCTACAAAAGAATGAAAAAGGTATTTACCTTTCCTTTATTCAAATGGATGTTTAAATGGTTACACCCTGATTTAGGAGTACGATTGGGGCAATACATGTCGGTAAAAAATAAACTTATCTCTGGTGATGAAGATGCTAAATTTTTAGGAGAAGAAAATGAATGGTTAGCGCAATACTGTAAAAGAAAATTAACAACTGACCACTACGATTATTTTGTTTTTGGCCACCGTCATTTACCTCTTGACATACAATTAAAAGAAAACAGTAAATATATTAATCTTGGTGACTGGATACAATATTACACGTATGGATGTTTTGAAAAGGACACACTAGCTCTAAAAAAATACTAAACAAAAAAACTGTCATTTCTGACAGTTTTTTAATAGTTAATTCAAAAAAATATTAAAACTTAAATGTAAGTCCCGCTTTAAAAGAGGTACCATTAAAACCAAACTGGTTAACTTCCCATGGATATCTAAATCTTCCTCCTAAATCGGTAACTGGATCTCCTTTCGGATCTATTTCATCTGGGAAAACATCAAATAAATTATTTACTTGTGCTCTAAACGAAATCATATCAGTAAAGTTATATGCTAATGATAAATCAGTAACCACTTTACCTCCAAACGTCTGATCTTTAAAAGGATCAGAAGCATGCCTCCAAGTAACTTCTCCAAAATATGTGTTATTTAAATTTGCTGTAAAATCACCTATTTTATAATCTGCTCCAAATAAAAACTTCATATTTGGTCTAGCACTTGTAATCCTAGATTGTTCTTTCCTGTTAAAAATCTTGTTCTTATAATTATTCAGTTTAGTAGGTGTTTTTACCTCTCCTTCTAAATTTGTTTTATTAACATTTAACCCTGCATTTAAACCTAATTTACCGGAAGCAAAGTTTATATTTTTATGTCGTAAAGTAAAATCATACCCTTGAGTTATTGTACTAGCTGCATTAATAAAAAACTTAATACTTGTTACATTATTATCATTCAATATCTGTTGAACGGCAGCATTTGGATTCCCGTTATCATCTGTTCCATTAATTTCACCAGTAAACAACACTCTATCATCCACTCTAACATTATAATAATCAAAAGATATTGTAAAATCTCTTGATGCTTTCACTGTTAAACCTGCAGATATATTTTTTGACGTTTCAGCAAATAATGAGGCAACACCTAAATCTTTAATCACGGGACTCACGTTGTTAAACGTACCTTGATTAGAGATAGTACCTCCAGAAACTAATGTTTGAACATTGCTTAAATACACCTGATGTAAAGACGGCGCTCTAAATCCAGTACTATATGAAGCTCTTAAAACACCTGCTTCACCTATTTTATATCTTGAGTTTATTTTCCAAGAAGTATTCCCTCCAAAATCAGAGTAATTCTCATAACGAGCTGCACCACCAACTAAAAAGTTATCATTAACATCCCAATCAATAGTAGCATAAGCCCCCACATTTACCCTTGTTTCATTAAGCGCATTTCCAGGCTGTAATCCAGGAAAAGATTGCGCTCCTCCATTTATATATGATTCTTCTTGACCAGCAGTAACTTCAAAACGCTCTTGACGCCCTTCAATTCCTAAACCAACACTAACCTCTCCAAAAGATCTATTCACATCAAAATTCCCAAGAATATTGCTAAACGCATAAGCACCAGCATCAAAACTAGTAGGACTATTTGCTCCTAAACTAGGGTTTATTGTATTACCTATTGTATAATCAACAGAATTACCTCCATAAGTAGCACTTATATCTGCATTAAAACCACCAAGCTTAAATCTACTACCCGCAGTGAATAAAATATCTTTTATATTTGTTTCAAAAGTTGGTTGAAAACCATTGTAAGGCTCACCCGACGGTGTTAATAAACCAAAATCATCAGTAATCCAGTAAGGAGGTCTATACAAGGCAAAACTTTTTCCTTTTCTTAAATTACCACCTCCAAAAGCATATATAACTGTATCATCGCTTAACGGGTACTCTGCGTTGATGTACAAATCTCCTTTTTTCATCTCTGGTTGTCCAACAATCATTCCTAAATCTGGATTATCTTTAGTCCATTGATTATTCACTCCAAACAAATTATCTTTCCCTGGCTCTCCAGCTCTATTAGTGTAATCTTGGTAACCAAAACCAAGAGTGGCGTTTAAAAAACCACCATTTCCAAACGTAAGCGTATGATTAACATCTGCGTCGATATTGAACCCATCACCTCTAGATGTTACTCCTGAATTAATATTTACTTTTGTAAAATCTACATTTTTCTTTAAAATAATATTTACGACACCAGCGACTGCGTCAGACCCATACTGAGCAGAAGCCCCATCACGTAAAATCTCAACTCTTTCAATAGCCGCTGTTGGAATACTTTTCATATCAGTACCAACCTCACCTTTTCCTGGAGTATCATTTACATACACTAAAGCACTTTGATTTTTTCGCTTCCCATTAACTAAAACTAAGGTTCTACTACGGACCTAAACCTCTTAAATCTGCAGGATCAAAATGTGCAGTAGCATCGGAAATTGTTTGATTTGTTGAATTATATGACGGTACAGTATATGTTAGCATTTGGTCAATATTTGTTTGACCTGTTGCCTGTAACTCACCCACTCCTATGTTATCAATTGGCACTGCAGAATCTAAAATTGTTCTAGGTTTTGCTCTATTACCAGTTAAAACCACCTCATCTAAAACACCACTATCTTCTTTCATTATTATAGAGAGGCTAGAAGCTCCTTTTACACTTTTTTCAATGGTAGCATATCCCAACGAAGAAAAAACAAGCACTGAAGGTACTTTTTTTAACTGAATTGTAAATTCACCATTATCATTAGTGCTTACTCCATTTGTAGTTCCTTTTTCTATAACATCTATAAAAGGAATACCTTGTCCACTTTCATCAGTTACTTTACCTTTTACGGTTTGCGCCATCATGGAAGTAAAGCACAACAAAGTAAAAACAGTAACCAGCTTAGTTATTTGTCTCATAATCAACAGTTATTAAGTAATAATATTTTTAGGACAATTTTGGATCAAAATTATCCACTCAATAACAAAAGACTTAAATTTTAACTATATACTCTTTAAAAATCATAAAATTTTGTTTTTTTGTAATTTTTACTACTTTTTTAGGTTTAACCATACTTTAACAATTGTTAAATTCATAATATTGTAGTTTTGTTTCACATAAAAGCTAATATAATTCAAACACATATGGATGTAGATGTAAGAGTAATTAATGAAAAAATAGAACAAGAAAGTGCTTTTGTAGATTTATTAACTACAGAAATGAATAAAGTAATAGTTGGTCAAAAACACATGATTGAACGATTACTTATTGGCCTTTTAGGTAATGGACATATTTTATTAGAAGGTGTTCCTGGACTAGCTAAAACACTTGCTATCAACACCCTTTCTAAAGCTGTACAAGGAAGTTTTAGTCGTGTTCAATTTACTCCTGACTTACTCCCTGCTGATGTAGTAGGTACAATGATATACAATGTGAAAGAAAATGACTTCTCTATAAAAAAAGGACCAATTTTCGCCAACTTTGTATTAGCCGATGAAATTAATCGTGCTCCAGCTAAGGTTCAATCCGCTTTACTTGAAGCCATGCAAGAACGCCAAATTACAATTGGTGATGAAACTTTTAAACTTGACGAACCTTTCTTAGTTATGGCTACTCAAAACCCAGTAGAACAAGAAGGAACATATCCTTTACCAGAAGCTCAGGTTGATCGTTTTATGCTTAAAACAGTAATTGATTACCCCAAATTACAAGATGAACAGTTAATTTTACGTCAGAATTTAAATGGTAATTATGCTAAAATTAATCCTGTAGTATCTATTGACCAAATTATAAAAGCTCGTGAAGTAGTAAACGAGGTGTACATGGATGAGAAGATTGAAAAATATATTTTAGATATTATTTTTGCAACTAGATATCCAGAAAAGTACAATCTAGAAAAAATACAACCATTAATTAGTTTTGGCTCTTCACCTAGAGGTAGTATTGCATTAGCTAAAGCTGCCAAATGTTATGCCTTTATAAAAAGAAGAGGGTATGTTATTCCTGAAGATGTAAGAGCTATTGCTTATGATGTATTGAGACATAGAATAGGAATCACATACGAAGCTGAAGCTGAAAACATTTCATCAATAGACATTATTAACACAATTATTAACGAAATTCAAGTGCCTTAATTTTTAAATTATATTTTAACTAACCAATAGTTTTGTAAGAAAAAATCTTACCCCTTTAAAAATTAATTATAACTAGAAATGACTTACAAATTAACAACGTACAAAACATTAACTGGAACAAAAAAAATTTTAGAATTAACAAAAAGAAAAAAAACTGAAGCCATTGTATATAAAAACAATGAACCTGCTTTTCATATTGATTGCTTTGATTTACAAACCGAATCAAATGTTATTATGAACAGCCTGGTACTTTGTCAAAAAAGAAATATCAGTGATGTAGTTAAAGAAATAGCTATAAAGAACAATGTAGATTTATCAATAAAAGAGGCTCCGTTATTTTCAATTGAAAAATCATTTGAATTTAAAGAACTAGATTTGCCTCCTTTACCCGAAAATTGGTTAAACTAATTAATGGATACAAAAGAGTTACTAAAAAAAGTTCGTAAAATTGAAATCAAGACACGAAGGTTGTCTAATCATATTTTTGGAGGAGAATACCACTCAACCTTTAAGGGTCGTGGTATGACCTTCTCTGAGGTTAGACAATACCAATACGGTGATGATATTCGTGCTATTGACTGGAATGTTACTGCCAGATATAATGAACCCTATATAAAAGTATTTGAAGAAGAACGCGAGCTAACCATGATGCTAATGGTTGATATTTCTGGTTCTGAATTTTTTGGCACTAACCAACAATTTAAAAAAGATACCATTACTGAAATAGCAGCTACTCTAGCTTTCTCAGCAATTCAGAATAATGATAAGGTAGGCTTAATTTTATTTTCTGACCAAGTTGAATTATTTATTCCTCCAAAAAAAGGAAAAACTCATGTATTACGAATCATCAGAGAACTTATAGAGTTTGAGCCTAAAAGCAAAAAAACTAGTATTGACGAAGCTTTGAAGTTCTTATCAAATATTATGAAGAAAAAAGCTATTGTTTTTATGCTTTCTGACTTTTTAGATGATGGATACGAACGTACTCTTAAAATCGCAGGTAATAAACATGATGTCACTGGGATTAAAGTATACGATAAGCATGATCAAGAAATTCCAAACCTTGGAATGGTTCCAATGATTGACGCTGAAACGGGTAATATACAACTTGTAAACACTAGCTCTTCATCAGTAAGAGCTCAATACAAAGCTAATGCATTACGTTTAGCTGATTATTTTAAAAATACATTCAGAAAAAGCGGTGCAGGGATTATTAACATTAGAGCTGATGAAAGCTATGTAAAAAAACTATTAGCCTATTTTAAACAAAAGGGATAATTGTTAAAAAATGACACTGAACAATGAAGCATAAATTATTTTACATATTATTCTTACTTACGCTATCTATTAGTTATGCACAGTCTTCAATGGTTAAAATTGAAGCAGACACTACTAACATTCGGATTGGAGAACAATTTGAATATAAAATAACTATAAATGAAACTGAAAATGTTATTATTCCTGAACTAGAAAATTTAAAAGGTTTAGAAATAATTGATTCCTTGAAGATAGATACGATTAATAGTAAACTTATTAAAAAATATAAGTTAACTGGTTTTGATAGCGGTGCATTTTACATTCCAAGACAGCAAATATTCATTAAAAATCAACCTTACTTTACTGATAGCTTGTTAATAAATGTTGCAACTATTGCTATTGATACAACAAAAAGAAAAAAGTTTCCTATAAAAGGTATCATAGGAGAACCTTACATTTTTGATGATTTTAAAATTTATATTTATTGGGCTTTAGCTTTATTATTGATAGCTATTTCAACTTTATACTTTGCCTTAAAACGAACAGACAATAGTTCGTCAAAAACATTCATCCCTAAACTAGCACCATATCAAGAAGCTTTAAGGAATTTAAAATTACTTGACGAAAAGTTACTATGGCAAAACAACAAAACAAAAGCTTATTACAGTGAGCTAACCGCAATTGTTAGGACCTATATTGAAAGAGAATTAAATGTACCTGCATTAGAACAAACAACAAATGAACTGGTAGAAAGTTTAGTTGATTTCAGTAACTCAAAATCTATTGTAACCGATAAAGAAACTATCAATAAATTAAAGAGTCTTCTACAACAATCAGATCTTGTAAAATTTGCTAAGTCTAAACCAATGGCTCACGAAATTGAAGCTGATAGAAATATAACTACTTACATCATTAATAATCTGAAACCTTCAATCTCTGAAGAAAACTCAGAAACAAGTTATAGTAAACCTGTAGTCATCGTTCAAAAACCTGAAATAAACAACCCTAAAATAATGATCAAACTATTGTTATTAGCAATAACTTTTCTCATTGTTTTTTTAATTTCATTTGGGGTTTATAAAGCAATCTCTTCCTCTAACCCTATAAAACAACCAGTAGAAAATGTTCAATAATTTTGAGTTCCATAGTCCAGAGTTCTTATGGCTACTGATCTTAATTCCATTACTGGGTTTATGGAATTTTTTAACAAGAAAAAAAGACAGTGCTAAATTAAAAATAGCGAGTACAAAAGGATTTACTGTAAAGAGTTCTTTTTTACCTAAATTAAAGCCAATCATATACATTTTAAGACTTTTTGCTTTAGCATCTATTATAATTGGATTATCTAGACCCAGAAATGTTTCTATTAGCAAAAAAACAAAATCTAACAGAGGTATTGATATTGTTATGGCAATTGATGTTTCTGCAAGTATGCTAGCTAAAGACCTAAAACCAAATCGTTTGGAAGCCTTAAAAAGAGTTGCCACCGATTTTGTAAACAGAAGACCAAATGATCGAATAGGCATTGTTGTTTATGCTGGCGAGAGTTTTACTCAAACACCAATAACGAGTGATAAATCAATAGTTAAGAGAACTATTTCAGAAATTAAATGGGGACAACTAGAAGGAGGAACTGCTATTGGAATGGGGCTTGGATCAGCAGTAAACAGATTAAAAGAAAGTAAAGCTAAAAGTAAAGTTATTATTTTACTTACTGACGGAGTAAACAATGCTGGTTTTGTAGACCCGAAAACTGCTACAGAGCTAGCAAAAGGAAATAATATTAAAGTGTATACCATAGGCATTGGAACAAATGGAATGGCTGCCTTCCCATGGGCCAAGGACCCAAGAACTGGTCAAATAACCTTTAAAAATCAACAAGTAGAAATTGACGAAACTCTACTAAAGCATATCGCCAAAGAAACTGAAGGAAAATACTTTAGAGCAACTAATAATACAAAATTAAAAGCTATCTATGATGAAATAGATAAGCTTGAAAAAACAAAAATAGAAGAATTTAAGTACTATAATTACACTGAGAAATATCGTTTTTGGGTGTTTTTAGGAGGGTTATTATTAGTAGTTGAATTCCTATTAAAAAACACAATTTTTAAAAGCTTTATATAATTACCCTATAATTATGTACAAAATAGAAGAACCAATATATTTTTACTTTTTAGCAATTATTCCAATAATAATTGTCTTTTTTCTACTTATTTTATGGTGGAAAAAAAGAACACAAAAAAAGTTTTCTTCTCCTGAGTTACTAGCAAAGCTTGCCCCTAACTATTCACCATTTAAATCAACATTAAAACTAACATTTTTTTTAATCGGGATTTCTTTTTTAATCATTTCGTTAACGAACCCCAAAATGGGAACAAAACTAAAAACTGTTAAAAGAGAAGGAGTTGATGTGGTATTCGCTTTAGATGTTTCTAAAAGTATGCTTGCAGAAGATATAGCACCTAATCGATTAGAGAAATCAAAACAAATAATATCAAAAATAATAGATAGACTAGGAAGCGATAGAGTAGGTATAATTATTTATGCTGGTAATTCATACCCACTATTACCAATTACTACTGATCATGCCGCTGGTAAAATGTTTTTACAGAATGCAAATCCTGACATGGTTTCAAGCCAAGGAACTGCTATTAATGAAGCATTGAATCTAGCTAAAACATACTACAATAATGACGAACAAACTAATCGTTTTTTAATTATTATTTCTGATGGTGAAGACCATCAAGAAGAAACTAAGCAAATAGCTCAGAATATAGCTAATGAAGGTGTAAAAGTTTATACTGTAGGTGTTGGTAGTGAAAAAGGAAGTCCAATACCTATAAAATTAAACGGCTCACTTATTGGTTACAAAAAAGATAGAAAAGGGGAAACAGTTATCACTCAAAGGAAGGCAAAAATACTACAAGAAATTGCTGACATAGCAAATGGAAGTTATATTGATGGTAACAAAACTGACAAACCTGTAACCAGCATTTCAGATATAATTGCAAATGCTCAAAAAAGCGAATTTGAAACAAAGCAATTCTCTGATTATAAAGATCAATTTCAATGGTTTTTAGGTATTGGTTTACTGTTTTTAATTCTTGATATCTTTTTATTTGATAGAAAGACAAAATGGTTAAAGAAAATAGACTTATTTAATGAGGAAGTTAAAAAATAAAAAGATGAGTAATTTAATTAAAATACTATTCAGCTTGTATCTTATAACTATTTCAACAATAGTTACAGCACAACAAGATACTTTAAAACTTCAAAGAGAAGCGCGTTCATTAGTTCGACAAGGAAACAAACTTTATGACAAACAGAAGTTTGACGAGGCATCAATCGCTTACAGAAAATCTTTAAGTAAAAATAATAATTACGGTAAAGCTAGCTATAACTTTGGAAACACCTTATACCAAAATAAAAAATATAAAGAAGCAGTTTCACAATTTGAACTAGCAGCAAAAACCGCTAAAAATAAAATTTCTAAAGCAGAAGCGTACCATAACATTGGTAACTCTATGATGGAACAAAAACAATTCCAACAAGCAGTAGATGCATATAAAAACTCATTAAGAAACAACCCTAACGATGATGAAACACGCTACAATTTGGCTGTTGCACTAAAGGAATTAAAAAAAGAGCAAAAAAACAAAAAGAACAACAAGGATAAGAATAAAAAAGACAAGAAAGACAAGAAAAAGAACCAAGACAAAGACAAAAACAAGGACAAGGACAAGGACAAGGACAAGGACAAAAAAGAAGGGGACGATAAGGACAAGAAAAACGATAAAAAGGACCCTAAAAAGGATAAAAACAAAGACCAACAGGACAAGAAAAATAACGACAAAAAAGATAAGCAGAAGCAAAAGCCTCAACAAGGCAAAATGACTCCTCAGCAAATGAAACAATTGCTAGAGAGCTTAAACAACGAGGAGAAGAAGACTCAGAAAAAGATGAATGTAAAAAAATCAAAAGGTCGAAAAGTAAAACAAGAAAAAGACTGGTAATTAAAAAACAAAGTGTTTTTTATTTTAAAATATTATTTTTACGCACATTAAAAATGAACAAGGATATAAAATTTTACATATTAATACTTATAAGTGTTTTTTCACTTACCATTAATGCTCAAGAAAGTGTTTTAAACGTAAGTGTTAGTAAAAACAAACTAGGCGTAAACCAACGTTTTAGAGTCCAGTATACAATTAATAAGCAAGGTGCTGATAATTTTAAAGCTCCAAATTTTGTAAATTTTAAAATAGTTGGAGGCCCAAGTCAATCCGTTAGTCAATCGTGGATAAATGGTAAAATGTCATTTTCACAATCTTATACCTATATTTTACAACCAAAAAGAAAGGGAGAGTTCGATTTACCTGAAGCCTCAATAGAAATTGACGATAAAATTATTAAATCTGGGACTGCGAAAATAATAGTTTTAGATGCTGTTGACATCCCTAAAAACCCAAATGACCCTGAATATATAGCTTCTCAAAATATTCATTTAGTCGCTGAGATATCAAAATCAAAGCCTTATGTTGGAGAAGGTATTTATGTTGAATATCGTTTGTATTTTAGTGAAAACGTAGGAATCTATGATAACGCCATAACACAATCACCACAATATAATGGTTTTTGGAATCAGGAAATTAAAAGAAACGGAACTCCTGTAAAAGAAGGAACTTATAATGGTGAAAAATATAGATATGCAGTATTACATAAGGCATTATTAATTCCAACTAAAGCAGGAAAACTAACTATTGACCCAATGAAAATGGATATCATAGTTGCTGTTCCTACAGGTAGAGCTGACTTTTTTGGTAATGTAATTACACGTCAAGTAAGAAAAGAGTTTTCATCTACTAAGAAGACAATCCAATCAAAATCACTACCGACTTTAAATAAACCAAAAAATTTTACAGGTGCCGTTGGAGAGTATTCCTTTGATGTATCATTGAGTAAAGAAATTTTAAAAGCTAATGAATCATCACAAATAAAAATATCAGTTAAAGGGAAAGGAAACCTAAAACTCTTTGAGCTTCCAAAAATTGAAACTCCAAAAGAATTAGAAGTATACCAACCTGAAAGAAAAGAAAAAGTAAGCATCACATCAAATGGACTTAGAGGAAGTGTAACAGACAGCTATACTGTTGTACCACAATATAAAGGAAAATATAAAATACCTTCAACCAGCTTCTCTTATTTTAATCCTAAAGAGAACGTATACCAAACAATTACGTCTAAAGATTTGTATGTAGATGTTTTGGAAGGAAAAGAACTCGCTACAAACTCAGACAATACAAATAATGTAGAAAAAAGAGATGTAAAAATGACTGATGCTAGTTTTAGATACATACAAAATTCATCTAATTTTCATTCAAAAGAACATTCTGATTTTTTCAAATCTCCTTTATTTTATACACTATTGCTTCTTCCTTTTATAGCGATACCCTTAATTATTATAATTTATAAGAAGAAAGAAGAAAGAGATGGTGATGTACTAGGAAATAAACAACGAAAAGCAGACAAGCTAGCAAAGAAATATTTATCTGAAGCATCTAAACAATTAGGAAATAAAGAAGCATTTTATGAAGCATTAGAAAGAGCTTTGCATAATTACCTGAAAGCTAAATTAAAAGTTGAAACCTCTGATATAAGCAGAGAAAAGATAACACAATTACTAGAAGAAAAAAATGTTAACTCAGCTTCAATAAGTGAATTTATTGACGTGTTAAATGATTGTGATTTTGCTCGTTATACACCAATAGACAATACGCAAATGAATCAAGAGTTTGAAAAAGCAAAACAAGTAATTACTCAATTAGATAAACAGTTATAATGAAGAATTTTATTTTTTTATTAGTATTCATTACAAACCTTGTATCTGCACAAAATGTTGATGCTTTATTTTCTGATGCTAATACTTTATACAAAACAGGAAAATACAAAAATGCAATTGAAACTTATCAAAAAATAGAAGAATCGGAACAAACATCTTCTGAACTATACTTTAATCTAGGTAATTGTTATTATAAATTAAATCAAGTTGCACAGAGTATATATAATTATGAAAAAGCATTATTAATAGACCCTTCTAATGAAGATGCTAAAAATAATTTAATCATAGCAAAACAATTAACTCTGGACAGAATTGAAGAATTACCTAAATCTTTATTTCAAAAACTTAATATAAATTATTTACAAAAATTTCATTACAACACATGGGCTTTAATTGTTGTAATATTATCAATAATTGCTGGTATTCTTTTTTTATTCTTTTATTTCTCAAATAATCCAGCGAAAAAGCGATTCTATTTTATAACAAGCATGGTTTCTTTTATACTATTGCTAACTTCACTGATAATAACATTCAAACAACATGACACGTATATAAAAACTAAAGAAGCAATTATTTTTGCTAAAGAAGTTTCTATTAAAAATGCACCCACCCAAGATTCAGAAGAAATTTTCACTTTACATGAAGGTACTAAAGTAAAAGTCTTAGATACTGTTGATAACTGGAAAAAAATTAAACTAATTGACGGAAAAATTGGTTGGTTACTATCAAAAGACGTTAAAATATTATCCATTTTTTAATTTTATTAACAACAATATAATACTATAAATAGTATATTTGTTAGCTATAGAATTATGAGCAAACAAATATTTATTTATTTTCTAACAATTATTTTGATTACTTCAGTGGTAGTTCCCACTTATATTACGTTGTCTGAAAAAAAATGTGAAAGCTCATTGGTTAATGATACTGACAGTGATGAAAACGTTGAAGAATATAAAATCAAATTATACTGCATAAACGATTTTATTGCTTCTTATCAAGTTATTGTTTCTCAAAGAGAAGTTTTACACCTGTCAAAATCATATGCTTCAATAAGTAAAACACTAGAATCTCCTCCTCCCGAGTTTTTAATATAGCTTACTCAAATCTCAATCAATAAAAAAACACTCTCTAATAATAACTTAAAAAAGTTTTTAAGTAAATGTGTGTTATGCATAAAACTGGGTGAAAATTGATTGAATCAACTTATCATAATAATTTATAATTCGTCAATTTTTTTAAATACTAAAAATTGA
Organism: Tenacibaculum sp. nBUS_03; assembly: GCF_051201695.1. Taxonomy (GTDB): domain Bacteria; phylum Bacteroidota; class Bacteroidia; order Flavobacteriales; family Flavobacteriaceae; genus Polaribacter. The sequence goes on from NZ_CP179214.1 coordinate 2,237,766, forward strand.
TCAAAAATTTATAGTTCATGTTCAAAACAATTAAAAATGATTTACCCGCTAGTGTAGTAGTGTTTTTTGTTGCTTTACCTTTATGTTTAGGTATAGCATTAGCTAGTGGTGCTCCTTTATTTGCTGGTCTTATTGCAGGTATAATTGGAGGTACTGTTGTAGGAGGCTTAAGCGGTTCTAAAATAGGAGTTAGTGGTCCGTGCTGCAGGATTAGCAGCTATTGTATTATCTGCTATAGGAACTTTAGGTGGTTATGAGAACTTTCTTGTAGCTGTCGTATTAGGAGGTATAATACAAGTATTATTAGGGGTTCTTAAAGCTGGTGTTATTGGTTATTATTTTCCCTCTTCTGTGATTAAGGGAATGTTAACTGGTATTGGAATCATAATTATCATAAAACAAATACCTTTCTTTTTCGGGTATGATAAATCAGTAGAAAACATTTCACTAGAATCTATCAGTTTAGGTTCTACATTGATAGGTGTTATAGGGTTAGCCATATTACTACTTTGGGATAAAGTGTTATCTAAAAAAGGGAAAATATTTCAGATAATCCAAGGGCCTCTTGTTGCTGTTGTTGTAGGTATTATCTTTTACGTAATTACTCAAGGTAATAATCAATTTGGTATCAACGCAGCTCAATTGGTAAGTGTTCCTGTTCCAGAAAGTTTTGATACTTTTTTAGGTCAATTTAGCTTTCCAAATTTTGATGCAATTACAAACAAAGATGTTTGGATTATAGCATTTACAATTGCTTTAGTTGCAAGTTTAGAAACTTTATTATGTGTAGAAGCGACTGACAAATTAGATCCAGATAAAAATGTTACGCCTACTAATAGAGAATTACTTGCTCAGGGGACAGGAAATATCATTTCAGGTTTAATTGGAGGTTTACCAATTACACAGGTTATTGTAAGAAGTTCTGCTAATATCCAATCTGGAGGTAAAAGTAAATTATCAGCTATCATTCATGGTTTTCTATTATTGATTTCTGTAATATTAATCCCTACCCTTTTAAATAAAATACCTTTATCAGTTTTAGCGGCTGTTCTATTAATTGTTGGTTTCAAATTAGCCAAACCCGCTTTATTCTTTCAAATATACAAACAAGGCTTAAAGCAATTTTTACCTTTTATTGTTACCGTTTTAGGTATTGTTTTTGCTGATTTACTTATTGGAATCGGTTTAGGTTTATCTGTAGGAATTGTTGTAATTCTATTTAAAAGTTATCAAAACTCTCACTTTTTACATATTGAAGACAAAAGTAACGGACTTCACAAAATTAAGATGTCATTAGCTGAGGAAGTAACTTTCTTTAATAAAGGTGCTATTTTAAAAGAATTAGACAGCTTACCAGAAAACACGTATTTAGAATTAGATGTTCGAAAAACAAGGTATTTAGACAATGATATTATTGAAATATTAGAAGACTTTGCATTTAAAGCAAAAGAGAGGAATATTGATATTAAATTAATATCTGAAAGAGGTATTGTTGAAAATCCTTCAAGTTTTATCGAGTTTTTTAAGTTAAGACCAAAAGCTTCATAAATGAACACATCAAAACATAAAATTGTCGTACTATCCGATTTAGGAGATAGTACGGCAATATCGTTGAATACTGCTATTAGTTTAGCAAAAAAGACCAATGCTAGCATTCATTTATTTCATGTTAAAAAACCAAGTGATATAGTGAGTACTGATAATCAATTATCAGCAAATAGAGCTATAAATACCAAGTTTACTCAAACCAACAAAGACATTAATGAATTAGTTTCTAGCTATTCTAAAAAGTATGGAATAAATATTACGTCTTCTTTTACTTTTGGAAATATTAAGAATGAAATTGATGCTTTTATAGAAAACACAAATCCTAGCATTATAGTAATCGGAAAACGTAGAAATAAAAGTATAACTGCTTTAGGTGATAAGATTAGTAAACATATTTTAAAAAGAGAAGGTAAAACAATTGTTATAGCCTCTTCTACAAACAATATCACACCTGAAACTGAAATTTCATTAGGGGTATATAATGAGTTAGAAAAACAAAGCAATGATTTCATTACTGAAATTATTGAAAAATATAATAAAACTCCTTTAAAAAGCATTAGAGCAAACAAAAAAGATATCAAATCGTTAGAAACAAAAGACATTAACTTGTTAATTGTAGACAGAGAAAATGTAAAACCTAAATCTACAAAGTCATTTAATGAACTACTTAGAAAAATAGACGTTTCTTTAGTAGTTGCAAATTAAAAATGTTAATTTCAAAATAACCTAAATTAATAAATCCATTTTGAACATGAGTATTTATAAATTACATTTTTTTAGTATATTTATTCCTACTCAACTCGAGAAATATGAAAAAAATATTTTCAAATCTTAAAGGAGATCTCTTTGGAGGGATTACAGCAGGAATTGTAGCATTACCATTAGCCTTAGCTTTTGGAGTTTCTTCAGGACTAGGACCAAGTGCTGGTTTATATGGAGCTATTTTCATTTCCTTTTTTGCAGCTCTGTTTGGAGGAACAGACACACAAATATCTGGGCCAACTGCCCCTATGACAGCTGTTAGTATGGTTGTTATAGCAAGTATACTTGCTTCAAATGACGGTGATGTAAACAAAGCCCTACCAACCATTCTAATAGTTTTCTTGTTGGCTGGTTTATTTCAAATTGTGCTAGGAGTATTAGGCTTAGGTAAATATATTAGATACATTCCTTATCCCGTTGTTTCAGGTTTTATGACTGCTATTGGTGTTATCATATTAGTAACGCAAGTGTTACCTTCAGTGGGTTACTATGCCAAAGAGGATACTCAATTTGTTGAGCAATTTAAGCCTCTAGCGCAAGAAATAATTTTAGAAAACATCTTAAAAGATGAAGCTGGTGAAGGAATATTAGTTTTAGAAGATTTCAAAGAAACCATAAATAGAGCTGAGCAAACAACAAACGCTGATATTTTAAAAGAAAGTAAAACTCTGGCTGGTAAAGAGGCTTCAGGTGTTTTAGGAACTTTTAAAGTTTTACCTAGAGCTTTAAAAAATATTAATTGGTTAGAATTAATGTTAGCCTTAGGTACTATTTTTATTATATATGGTTTTAAACGGATTACAACTGCAATTCCAAGTACTTTAGTGGCTTTAGTGGTTATGACCTCTATAGCGTTAGGTTTTAGTTTAAATTACAGACCTATTGAAGAAATTCCTGGAGGCTTTCCTATTCCCAATCTAGAGATATTTTCAAACTTTAGTATGGTAAATATAACTCCATATATCTTTACTGCGCTAACCCTTTCTTTATTAGGAGCAATTGATTCTTTATTAACATCAGTTGTAGCTGATAATATGACCAAGACAAAACACAAACCAAATAAAGAACTAATTGGTCAAGGAATTGGTAACAGTATTGCAGCTTTTTTTGGTGGAATTCCTGGAGCTGGTGCCACCATTCGTACTGTTGTTAATATTAACTCTGGAGGTAAAACAAAGCTTTCGGGTATGATTGCTGGTATAATGCTTCTTGTAATTTTACTAGGTTTAGGACCTATTGCTTCAAAAATACCTGCTGCTGTTTTAGCTGGTATTTTAATTACAGTAGGAATTGGAGTGATGGATTATAAAGGATTAAAAGCAATTCCAAACCTACCAAGAGATGCGAAAATTGGGCCATTCAAAGTAAGTTCGGAAGTAATTATTATGATAGTTGTATTACTTCTATCAACTTTCTGGAACTTAGTATACGCCGTTGGTATTGGATTAGTAATTGCTTCTTTAATGTTTATGAAAAAAATAGGTGACTTGACTGGAAAACATTCAGATGTTAAATCCTTAAAGGAAGAAGCATGGGCAGATGAAAAAAACTTCCCTAAAAACTTATCTGAGGAAGTATTCATTAAACACATAAAAGGACCACTATTTTTTGGGTCTACCAGTGATTTTCAGCAATTAGCTAAGCAAATTCCTAATACAGCTTCCTCCATAATTATAAGGATGGATAAAATGCAGTATATAGATCAATCTGGTCTTTACGCTCTTGAAGATATTTTGGTTGACTTGAAAAAAGATGGTAAAAATGTACTTTTGGTTGATTTACTAGATCAACCTAGATATATGATGGAACGTATTGATATTATTCCTGATTTAATTTCAGAAGACTCAATATTTACAACATTTGAAGAGTGTTTAACATGGGTAAAACAAAACGTGAAAGATAAAAATTAAAAAAATATTTAAAAATGAGAAATACAGCTATTACAAAAAACATACAAGATACATTAACTCCAAATGGAGTTTTACAAGACTTACTAGAAGGAAATAAACGATACACTCAAAACAACTTAACAGCTTCAAACGTTAATGAATTGGTTAAACAAACAACAAGTGGCCAATTCCCAAAAGCAGTAATTTTATCATGCATAGATTCAAGAGTACCTGTTGAAATGGCTTTTGACCAAACAATTGGTGATGTATTTGTTGCTCGTGTTGCAGGTAATTTTGAAAACACGGATATTTTAGGAAGTATGGAATATTCGTGTGCAGTTGCTGGCAGTAAATTAGTTTTGGTACTAGGCCATGAAAGTTGCGGAGCTGTTAAGGCTGCTTGTGATGGAGTAGAACTTGGAAATATTACTGCAATGCTTGATAATATTGCGCCAGCTGCTAAGATGGCTTCTGATCAAGTTGAAGGTGTTACTGATTCATCAAATGATGAATTTGTAGCTAAAACAGTAGAGAATAATGTAAAATTAACCATTGAAAGAATCCGTGAAAAAAGTAAAATTTTACAAGAAATGGAAGATAATGGTGAAATTGCTATTGTTGGTGGTGTTTACTCTCTAAAAACAGGAGCTGTTACAATGCTTTAAACAATACATTTCTGACTTTATAGAAATTTTTAAATTCGGATGATTTTGGCAATAAAATCATCCGAATTTTATTTTAAAATTAATGGTTACCTATTATTTTTAAAATAAAAAAAACGACTACCGTATATGTTACAGAAGTCGTTTTTTTATTTATGATAATTTAAAACTATTTAAGTTTCTTTTTAACTGCTATTTCAGTATATGCTTCAATAGTATCTCCTTCTTTGATATCATTATAGCCTTTTATTTGAAGACCACAATCATAACCTTTCTTAACTTCTTTTACATCGTCTTTAAAACGTTTTAATGAAGTTAAAACACCATCATGAACAACTATTCCTTCTCTAATGATACGTATTTTAGCGTCTCTTGTTATTCTACCAGACATTACCATACAACCTGCAATATTTCCAACTTTAGAAATTTTATAAACCTCTCTAATTTCAATATTACCAAGAACTTCTTCTTTCATTTCTGGAGACAACATTCCTTCCATTGCATCTTTCAAGTCGTTGATAGCATCATAGATGATAGAATATGTTCTAATATCTACTTCTTCTCTATCTGCAACTACACGTGCATTACCTTGAGGTCGTACATTAAACCCTACAATGATAGCATCAGAAGCGGTTGCTAATAATACGTCAGACTCGGTAATTGCTCCAACGCCTTTATGTAAAATATTAACTTGAATTTCTTCTGTTGATAATTTCTGGAATGAGTCTGTTAAAGCTTCAACAGAACCATCAACATCACCTTTTAAGATGATATTTAATTCTTTAAAGTCACCTAAAGCAATACGACGTCCAATCTCTGCTAGTGTTAATGTTTTTTGAGTTCTAACAGATTGCTCACGTTGTAATTGAGATCGTTTAGCTGCAATTTGTTTTGCTTCACGTTCATCATCAAATACATTAAATTTATCACCAGCCTGTGGGGCACCATCAAGTCCTAGTATAGATATTGGCGTAGATGGCCCAGCAACTTTAACTTTTTTACCTTTATCATCAAACATAGCTCTTACTTTACCACTATGCTTACCTGCTAATAAATAATCTCCAATTTTTAAAGTACCAGCTTGTACTAAAATAGTAGACACATATCCTCTTCCTTTATCTAATAAAGCTTCAACTACGGCACCATTTGCATTTTTATTAGGGTTAGCTTTTAACTCTAATACTTCAGCTTCTAGCAATACTTTTTCTAATAACTCATCAACACCTTGACCAGTTTTAGCAGAAATTTCCTGTGATTGAATATTACCACCCCAATCCTCTACTAATAAATTCATAGCAGATAATTGTGTTTTAATATTATCTGGGTTTGCGTTCTGTTTATCAATTTTATTAATTGCAAAAATAATTGGAACACCTGCAGCTTGAGCATGAGAAATTGCTTCTTTTGTTTGTGGCATTACGTCATCATCAGCAGCTACAACAATAATCACTAAATCGGTAACCTGAGCTCCACGAGCACGCATTGCTGTAAAGGCCTCGTGACCTGGTGTATCTAAAAATGCTATTTTTTGATCTCCAACACTTACCGAATAAGCTCCAATGTGTTGTGTTATTCCTCCAGATTCTCCATCAATTACATTCGCTTTACGAATATAATCTAATAACGAAGTTTTACCATGATCAACGTGTCCCATAACTGTAATAATAGGCGCACGAGTGATTAAATCTTCAGGTTTATCTTCAACTTCTTCAATTGATTCTTCTACTTCAGCTCCAACAAATTCAACAGTATAGTTAAACTCTTCTGCTACTATAGATAATGTTTCAGCATCTAAACGTTGATTCATTGTAACCATCATTCCAAGCATCATACAAGATGAAATAATATTTGTTACAGGAACATCCATCATTGTAGCAACTTCACTAACAGTAACAAACTCTGTTACTTTAAGTATTTTGCTATCTGCTTGTGCTGCTTCTAACTCTGCTTCATTTTGCTGACGGTGAGCGTCTCTTTTGTCTCTACGATATTTAGCTCCTTTTCCTTTTTTAGATTTTCCTTGAAGTTTTTCAAGAGTTTCTCTAACTTGTTTTTGGATTTGAGCTTCAGTAAGTTCTTCTTTTTGAACAACAGGGCGTCTTCCTCTTTGACCAGGTCGATTTGGACCTCCAGTTCTTGCACCTCCTCTGTTTGGACCTCCAGGTCTATTAGGTGTTCCAGGTCGATTTGGACCTCCAGTACGGTTGCCACCTTGCCCTTGTGTTCTATTATTTGTACCAGTTCCTGTACCTCCTGCATTAGGTTTACTTATCCTTTTACGCTTTTTCTTATCTCCGTCTTTAGCTTTAGGATCCGGTTTTTTCTTCTTTGGTCTTTCAAATTGTTTTAAATCAATTTTTTGACCAGTAATTTTTGGTTCCGTCAAGTTTTTTATACTGAGTTTTAATTTTTTCAGCATTTTCAGAATTAACCTCAACAGGTTGTTCAGTTGATTTTGGTTTTTCTGTTTTTCTTGCTCTATCTGTCTTTATTTGTTCTACAGCTTTATCAATTCCTTTTTTAGAAAATGTTGGAGCTGTAATACTAGAACTAGCTGTTTCTTTAGCTTGTTGAACTTTCTTTGTAGGTTGTACAACCTTTTCAGGTTTTTCAACTTTTTTATCTTCAACAGGATTAACCTCTTTTTTAGGTGCCTCAACAATAATTTCTTTTTGCTCAGTTTCCTTTTCTTTAGAAGCTTCAATCGTTTCTTCAACTTTCTTATCTATTGGCACTGCTACTGGCTTTATCTCCTCTTTTTGTACTTTAGGTTCTAAACTTTTACCAGTTTCTATATTTATTTTACCAACAGTCTTAAGTTCTAATTTTGCTGCTTTGGCTTTTAAAACTTCTTGTTTTTTTGCTTCTTCTTCTACACGCTTCTTCTCTTGCTCTACTTCTACTTGTTGACGAATTGCTTCCTTTTCTTTTCTCTTTTCTTCGCTTACCTCTTTAGAAGCAACCTTTTTAGATTTATCTGTTTGAAAACCATCAAGTAATATTTGATATTCTGCATCAGAAATCTTTGTTGTAGGACGCCCCTCAACCTCATAACCTTTTTTCGCTAAGTGTTCTACAGCTCTATCTAAAGAAATGTTTAATTCCCTTAAAACCTTGTTTAGTCTTAATTTGTTGCCTTCAGCCATAAATTATTTTATACTTTTTATTAAAGAACACACTTTATAATATTGCAATAGTTACGCTCTCTTTCTTAAATTTACTAGTTTTCTACTTAAAAGCAAGGAAACTAGTACCCTTATATATTTTACTCTTCGAATTCTTCTCTTAAAACTCGCTGAACATCTAAAATCGTTTCCTCCTCTAAATCAGTTCTTTGCACTAACATTGAAACATCTTTCTCAAGAACACTCTTAGCAGTATCTAATCCGATTTTCTTAAATTCTGCTATTACCCAAGCTTCAATTTCGTCAGAAAACTCTGTTAATTCAACATCTTCTTCTTCAATACCCTCTCTTTGAACATCAATTTCGTAACCTGTTAATTCACTTGCTAAACGAATATTTACACCAGATCGCCCAATTGCTTTAGACACCTCTTCTGGTTTTAATAATACATTTACACGCCCTTTTTTACCTCCTTTTTCTTCTTCATAAGCTTCAATGCTTACTGAAAGAACTTTTGCAGGACTTAAAGCTCTTGAAATAAATAATTGTTCGTTTTTAGTGTAATTAATAACGTCAATATTTTCATTCCCTAGCTCACGAACAATACCATGAATACGAGACCCTTTAACACCAACACAAGCTCCTACTGGATCAATTCGATCATCATAAGAATCTACTGCTATTTTTGCTTTATCACCTGGTATCCTTGCAACTCTTTCAATAGTAATTAATCCATCAAAAACCTCAGGTATTTCTTGCTCAAATAACTTCACTAAAAATTGAGGTGCTGTTCTTGACAATATAATCACCGGTTTATTACCTCTTAATTCAACCGTTTTAATTACTCCTCTAACAGTATCTCCTTTTCTGAAAAAATCAGAACGTATTTGCTCACTCTTTGGCAATACAATTTCATTCCCTTCATCATCAAGCAAAATCACAGCATTATGACGAATATGGTGTACTTCGGCACTATAAATATCTCCTTCTAAATCTTTAAATTGCTTAAAAATATTTGTACTGTCATGCTCGTGAATTTTAGATATTAGATTTTGACGTAGAGCCAAAATAGCTCTTCTTCCTAAGTCAACTAATTTAACCTCTTCAGAAACATCTTCTCCTATCTCAAAATCAGGCTCTATTTTTCTTGCTTCAGTTAATTCGATCTCCTCATTATCATCTTCCGACATATCATCTGCTACAACAACTCTGTTTCTCCATATTTCTAAATCCCCTTTATCAGGATTTATAATAATATCAAAGTTTTCATCAGACCCAAATCTACGTTTTAAAGCAGCTCTAAAAACTTCTTCTAAAATAGACATCAGTGTTACCCTGTCAATACTTTTATTATCTTTAAATTCTGAAAACGACTCAATTAACGCAATATTTTCCATCTCATTATCTTAATTAAAATATAATCTTCACTTTTGCACTTTTAATATCTTCATAAAGTAAAGTTTTTATTTTCTCTACAGTATGCTTACCTTTCCCAATAGGTTTTGGTTCTCTTACTTTCCAATGTAACGTTATTTTTTCATCCGTTACATCTGTTAAAGTTCCTTCAATCTCCTCCGCTTCAGTTTTTACTTTTAATATTCTATTAATATTTTTTTTATACTGACGCTTAACTAATAAAGGATGTGCGATATCTGGTGTTGTCACCTCTAAAGAAAAATCTTCTTCCTCTCTATCTAGGTTGTGCTCGATATTCCTACTAATACGAACGCATTCACTCAACGGCACTCCTTCATCTCCATCAACTATTACTTTTATCTTACTATTTGCAAGAAACTGCAACTCTATTAAAAACAGAGATTCATTCTCACTTAATGCTTCCTGTAATAATTCTTTAACTCTCTCCTGATTCATTCTAGGTATAAAAAGAGGGGACAAACGTCCCCTACATCACTTAACTCTTTTAAATTCCCTGCAAATATACTAACTTATTAGTTAATACACAAGTAGCTTTTATCTAAAAAAAATGGTATATTTAATCAGTCTTTATTTCTCTTAAACCCCCAAGAAGATTATGAAAAAAATATTAATCCCTATTGATTTCTCAAAACATTCAGAATACGCATGTGTACTTGCTTCTAAAATAGCAAAAAAATCTAACAGTGAAGTTCATTTACTTCATATGGTCGAACTACCTTCAGGTATAATTGACATGGGTCCGGTAACAATTTTAGCATCCCTGAAAGTATGCTTTACATTAGAAAAGTGAGAGATAAACTACTTAATTACAAAACTAATTTTTTTAGTAAGATACCAAATATTAATCATGCAATACGATTTCAAAATCCTTATGAAGGAATCAGGGATTATTCAAAAAAAATAGACGCCGACCTAGTAATCATGGGCTCAAAAGGACAAACCGCCCTAGAAGAGATTTTGATTGGATCTAACACAGAGAAAACAGTTAGAAGTCTTGAGATACCAATATTAATAACCAAGAAAGAAGACGATAACTTTAAATTTAAAAAATTAGTTTTTGCCTCTACATTTGAAAAAGATGAGGCTAGAGCTTTTGAGGGCTTCTTAGATTTTTCAACTAACTTTAAAGCTAAAATACACTTACTCAAAATAAATACTCCACAAAAATTTGAGAACACTTCAAGCTCTAAGAAAAAAGTAGAGAGTTTTATAGAAAAATACAATATCAAAAATTATTCAATTCATATTTACAATGACAATTCTGTAGAAGAAGGAATTTTAAATTTTTCAGATGAAAAAGATGTAGACTTAATTTCTTTAGCTACCCACGGAAGAAGCGGGCTATCTAGATTTTTTAACGGAAGTGTTTCATTAAACCTATCTAAAAACGTATTAAAACCTGTATTAACCTTTAAAGTATAAAAAACTCCACTAAAATATTACACATTCTGTTCGGTGAGACACACAAACTCACACACCTTGCGTCGCCAGAATCTATACTTAAAGCATTAAAAAAGAAATAAAAAAACTTAAAAAACAACGCTTTAATACTAGGGATTCATAGTGTTTTAATACTTGCACAGACTTTAAAACAATTATTAGAATTTTCGAAACACAATATACTTTAAACCTATATTCTTTTAAGTAAATTTGCCGCCCTCAATCCACAACCTAATGAGAAGAGCTGATTTAAAAGACACTATTTTAATTACTGATATATTAACCGATTCATTTAAAAAAAATAAATCAATTATAAATGTAACAAGAAAAGGAAAAAATCAAATAAAAAGAATTAACTCACTGATGAAATTCTTTTTTTATAATGCATTTTATAATGGCGATGTTTTTTTATCAAACGATGAAAAAGCTTGTATTATGATGTTAACCCATAACAAAAATAGATTTTCTATTTTTGTTAAACTTAAATTCATATTTTGGAATTTTAACTTATTTTTTAATGTCCTTGGAATTAAAAATATCAAAAACGTTTTGCAACGTGAAAAAGCAATAAATAAAAACCATCCTAAAGAGCCTTTTTTACACCTTTATTATGTTGGGGTATTAAGAAACCATCAGGGTAAAGGAATTGGAACAAACCTAATAAAAGAAGCAATAAATCATTACAATGATTACAAGGTTATATACTTAGAAACGTCAGACAAAAGAAATATTCCACTATATCAAAAACTAGGTTTTAACATAGTTAATACGCATAATGAATTAGAGCTTACTCTCTATATAATGAAAAAGAAAATATAATCTTTATAGCAAACTTAAATGTTATAACTTTTATAGTTACACAAATTATGCCTTTAATCAAACTTTCTTTTTTCTTCGTACAATGCCCAAAAAAAGAATTTTAGTATTGAATTTGTTTAGTATATAATTTTTCTAACAACTTAATTATTTACACTCAATCAAAAAGGAATTTTTCAAATTGATTACTTCGTTCTTTTAAACTACGAATTCAAGTTATTCTTTTTCACATACTTTGTTTTTTAAACCATAAAAAAATGCTTTAGTGGATAAAATCTCACTAAAGCATTACTTACTCTGTACGGGCGGAGAGACTCGAACTCTCACACCTTGCGGCACTAGATCCTAAGTCTAGCGTGTCTACCAATTCCACCACGCCCGCTTATTTTTAATTTGTGCGTGCAAATATACACAAAGTATTCAATACACAAACTAAAAACTTTATTTTTTCATTTTTAATTTAATAGAGTATTTATTCTTACAATTATAAAAAATACCCTTGAATAAATTAAGAGCTCTCCGAAGAGAGCTCACAATTAATCATCCTATGTTAAAACCCTTCTAAAAATTCTAAATAGAACACAAATGAGCCGCAAAAATCAGCATTTTTCACCAAATTATAGGTTAATAAATCATTAATTATCCCGCTATACATGCTAAGAATTAAATTTTAAACGAAAATTGTATTTTTAGTGTTGAAATTAAACAAAGGGTCAGCATTTGTTTTAGTTAAATTAATCAAAAAAAGTAATAATTTATTAAAACAACACGATTCGAAAAAGAGTTAATTAAACCAAAATTTATAGAAAAAATATTTTTGCCATGTTAATCTGTTGCTATTTATGTTAAAAAAAACAAATTTTATGAAAAATAGTTAACTTAGCGTACTTAATTATTTTTCAATGCAAACTATCCAAGAATATATAGCTCAACACAAAGAGCGTTTTATAAATGAACTTATTGATTTATTAAAAATACCATCTGTTAGTGCCGATCCTGCATATAATCAAGATGTATTAAACACCGCTGATACGGTAAAAGAACAGTTAAAAAAGGCTGGCTGCGATAAAGTTGAAATATGTGAAACACCAGGATACCCAATTGTTTACGGTGAAAAAATCATTGATTCAAAATTACCTACAGTTTTAGTGTATGGACATTATGATGTACAACCAGCAGACCCAATAGATTTATGGGATTCTCCTCCATTTGAACCTATAATTAAAAAAACGGACCTTCATCCTGAAGGAGCTATTTTTGCTCGTGGCGCATGTGATGATAAAGGACAAATGTACATGCATGTAAAAGCTTTAGAATACATGACCAATACTGGCAACTTACCTTGCAATGTTAAATTCATGATAGAAGGAGAAGAAGAGGTTGGCTCAGAAAGCTTAGCTTGGTTTGTTCCTAGGAATAAAGAAAAACTGGCCAATGATGTTATTTTAATTTCTGACACCGGAATGATTGCCAACTCTATACCTTCCATAACAACTGGATTACGTGGATTAAGTTATGTTGAAGTTGAAGTAACTGGGCCGAACAGAGATTTACATTCTGGATTATATGGCGGTGCAGTTGCTAACCCTATTAATGTATTAACAAAAATGATTGCTTCATTACATGATGAAAACAACCATATAACCATCCCTGGCTTTTATGATAAGGTAGAAGAGTTATCAAAAGAAGAACGAAATGAAATGGCAAAAGCGCCATTTTCTTTAGAAAATTATAAAAACTCTCTTAAAATTGACGCTGTGTATGGAGAGAAAGGATACACAACCAATGAACGAAACTCTATTCGCCCAACTTTAGATGTAAATGGAATTTGGGGTGGATATACTGGTGAAGGTGCCAAAACTGTAATTGCCAGTAAAGCCTATGCAAAAATATCAATGAGATTAGTACCTAATCAAGAATGGAGAGAAATCACTGAATTATTTAAAAAACATTTTGAAAGTATAGCTCCTGCAGGTGTTCAAGTGAAAGTAACCCCTCATCATGGCGGTCAAGGATATGTTACCCCAATTAACAATATCGGATACCAAGCGGCAAGTAAAGCATATAAAGAAACTTTTGGTGTTACTCCAATACCTCAAAGAAGTGGTGGAAGTATTCCTATTGTAGCCTTATTTGAAGAAGAATTGAAGAGTAAAACTATTTTGATGGGATTTGGCTTAGACAGTGACGCCATACATTCACCAAACGAACACTTTGGAGTTTGGAATTATTTAAAAGGCATTGAAACTATACCTTTTTTCTACAAACATTTTACCGAATTATCCAAATAAAAAAACATGAAAATCTGTTTAAGTAAGATCGCTTTAGTTACAATAATACTATTTATTAGTTGCTCAAAGAATGAAGAACAAAAACAAAGGACTGCTGAGGAATACAAACAAGCTACCAAATATATGGATAGAAATTTGTACAGTTTAGTTTACAATCAAGTTTCTGGAAGTAAATTCGTTAACCAAAACTATTTAACATACAACACAAAAAATAAAGATGGCAAAAAATTTATTTTAGTTGATATAGCAAACAAATCTAAAAAAGAAGCCTTTAATCACGATAAATTGGCTGAAAGTTTATCAAAAGAGCTAGGTCAAGAAATAGCAAAAAACAATCTACCTATTTATGGATTTTCATTATCTAAAGATCAAAAAACAGCTACATTTTCTATAAGAGGACAGATGTATTCTTGCGATTTAGAAAACTATTCTATTTCAAAAGTTACATCAAAAGAAACAGAAGCTACTCGAGACGAACATGTCTCTCCCAATGGAAAACTAGGAGCTTACATAGAAAACTACAACCTCTGGGTAAGAGATTTAACAACCAACAAAAAAACACAGCTCACTTTTGATGGTAAAAAAAATTATGGATACGCAACAAACAATGCAGGTTGGATTAAAAGTAATGGAGCCGTTCTAAAATGGTCTCCAAACTCTGATAAAATTGCAACTTTTCAACAGGATGCTCGTGAGGTAGGTATGATGTACTTAACTTCAACTAATGTTGGACATCCTAAACTTGAAGCATGGAAACATCCGCTTCCTGGAGACAAAGATATCTTTACAATTGAACGAGTAATTATTCACCTTGGAGCAAAACCTAAAATTGTTCGCTTAAAAATGAATAAAGATTTTCAAAGAGGGACCACTACGGACCATATAGCTGACTGGAACAACGAACTACTAGATGCGCAATGGAAAAAAGATGGTTCTCAATTTGCTTTTGTATCAGGATCAAGAGACCACAAAACTGCTCACTTACAAATTGCTGATACCAAAACCGGCCTTGTAAAATCTATACACAAAGAAAAAGTTGATACTTATTACGAATCTGGGGTAAATGCTGAAAATTGGAAAGTTTTGTTTGATTCTAACGAATTTATATGGTACTCCGAAAAAACAAACTGGGGACATCTTTATTTGTATGATTTATCTACTAAGCAATTAAAAAATCAAATTACTTCTGGTAACTGGATTGTAAAGCAAATAAAAAAAGTAGATCAAACTAATAAGAAAATCTATTTTACTGCTGGAGGAAAAGAAAGTGGAAATCCCTATCACAATTACTATTACAGTGTTAATTTTGATGGATCAAATCTAAAAAATTTAACCCCTGATAAAGGAACCCATACAGCTACTTTCTCAAATGACTACTCTTATTTTATTGATACTTATTCAACTACTTCTATCCCTCCAATTTCTGTGTTAAGAAATAATAAAGGAGAGAAATTATTGGATTTAGAAACTGCTGATATTACTGCACTAAAAGAAAAGAACTGGCAAGAACCTATTGAATTTTCAGTAAAAGCGCGTGATGGTAAAACTGATTTATATGGAATTATGTGCACGCCGAGCCATTATGATGAACGTAAAAAATATCCAGTTTTAAACTACATTTACCCTGGACCACAATCTGGAAGTGTTGGTAACTATAAATTCAGACCAGTATGGAGAGATTTTCAAGCTGTGGCAGAATTAGGTTTCGTAGTAGTTGCTGTTGATGCAATGGGAACCCCAATGAGGTCTAAATCTTTTCACGATGCTTATTACGGAAATATGGGAGACAATGGTTTACCAGATAATATTGCAGCCATTAAACAATTAGCTAAAAAATATAAAGGTATGGATATTGACCGTGTTGGAATTTGGGGACATTCAGGAGGAGGATTCGCCTCAACTCGTGCTGTATTTGAATATCCCGATTTTTATGACGTAGCAGTTTCCGGTGCCGGGAACCATGATAATAGAAATTACGAAGCCGACTGGGGTGAAAAATGGCAAGGCCTTTTGAAAAAAGGAAAAACACAAGAAAATGGAGTTGAAACTACAAATTACGACAACCAAGCCAACCAATTAATTGCTCAAAACTTAAAAGGGAAACTATTAATAACTCATGGAAGCATGGACAATAATGTTTCTCCATCAAACACAATGTTAGTAGTTGAAGCATTAATAAATGCTAATAAAGACTTTGATATGATTCTTTTTCCAAACAAGAGGCATGGTTATGGAAACATGACCAAATACATGACAAGAAAACGGTGGGATTATTTTGTAACCCATCTACGAAAAGAAATTCCACCAAAAGAATTTGATCTTTCTAACTTCTAAAAAAAACGCTCATAGTGAGCGTTTTTTTAGTTTAAGACAAAAAAAACACCTCTACATTTGTAGAATTAAAAAATTACCTCTACATTTGTAGAGTAAATTATAATTAAACAAAATGCAATTATCAAAAACCGAAGAACAAGTAATGCAATATTTGTGGAAGCTAGAAAAAGCTTTTATGAAAGATCTGTTAGCTGAATTTCCTGAGCCTAAACCAGCGAACACAACAGTTGCAACACTATTAAAAAGAATGTATGATAAAGGCTTTGTTAATTACAAATTACATGGAAAATCAAGAGAATATTTTCCTTTAGTAAAAAAATCAGATTATTTTTCTAAACATGTAAATGGGTTAATTAAAAACTTTTTTAACAACTCGGCAAGTCAATTTGCATCATTTTTTACTTCCGAAACAAATCTATCTGTTTCTGAATTAGAAAGTTTAAAACAACTGATAGACAACCAAATTAAAGAGCAAAAAAAATGATAAGCTATTTTCTAAAATCTGCAAGCTGCTTAGCATTGTTACTTCTCTTTTATCATATTATATTGGAAAGAGAAAAAATGCATAATTTCAATCGTTTTTACCTATTAGGAGCTGTCATTGTTTCATTTTTAACTCCCTTATTCACTATAGAAACAATTGTTATAGTTACTGATGAACCAGAATATATAGATGAAATAACGGGGTCTAATGAAATAGCAACGAATTCCATCAATTACTTTGTCTACCTATTATACATTTGGCTCACTCTAACAGGAATTCTATTGATTCGATTTTTCAAAAACCTTTGGAACCTTAGTAAAATCATCAGAAGCAACGAGAAGATTGGCTATAAAAAAGCAACCCTAGTATTGGTTAACGATACGATTAGTCCTTATACATTTTGGAATTACATTTTTATTAATAAAGAGGAATTTAATAATAAAAAAATAGAAAAAGAATTATTTACGCATGAATTAACCCATGTTACTCAAAAACACACATTTGATGTTCTTTTTCTTGAGTTGCTTTTAATTACTTTTTGGTTTAATCCAATGTTTTACCTACTTAAAAAGTACATTCAACTCAATCATGAGTTTTTAGCTGACAGCAACGTAATTATAGTACATAAAAATATTTCCAAGTACCAATATTTGTTATTAAACAAAACCGCTTGGAACAACAATTATTACCTGGCCAGTAATTTCAATTATTCATTAACAAAAAAACGATTAATTATGATGACTACTAAAAGTTCAAAATCAAAAATTATGTTAAAAAAGTTAGCAATTGTACCGTTAATTGCTGGATTTACCTTTGTATTTGCGGAAAGGGTAGTGGCGCAAAAAACAAAAGCCACACTAAAAGAAATTAAATCAAGTGAAGACAAAGCAAAAGATGTATATGTTTATAAGGATAAAGTAACCTATACTTATGAAAGCGGTAACACGGTTGTAAAAAAACTATCGCATTTAAACGATGCTGAAAAGAAACAACTTCCGCCACCACCCCCTACTCCAAAAGCAAAAGGGAAAACGCCACCTCCACCATCCAAAGCGTTAAAGATGAATCATAAAACACCTCCACCACCTCCGCATGGCGAGGACTGTAAAGAAAGTGATACAGCTTTTTCTGACATAAATACCAAAAAAACAAAACGTTCTATCCAACAAAAATTGCAAATTTCACCGCCTCCAAGAGCTAAGGGAAAAAATAAAAAAATAAACTTGATAGGTATAATGTATTACCTAAACAATAAACCTATTAAAGACAGCAATGTAAAAAACATAGACCCCTCCTCAGTTGCATCTATAAAGGTTCAAAAACACACTAACGGAACAGGTTCGATTTATATCTCCAGTAAATACTAATACATCTTTCAATTGGATATTAACGTAATAAAACGTTCTTTTTTCCTTTTCATTTCAGAATAAAAAGAAACCTTAGCTATGGCTACCTTTTGGTTTTCTTTTTTATCTAAATAAAAAATCTGTATTTTCTATTACAGTAATCTCAAATACCAGATAGTATAAACTCTTAAAATGTTAAAAAACTTTGACAATCTCCGTTTTTTGTAACATTTTATAAAAAAATCGTTTTAATACATATGTTAAAACGATTTTTTCTTATTTGCTCTGGAGCTGACCTGCCCCTACTCAATGAATGTTCCAATGCAGAGCAAAACAAATACGTCGGTATTGGGGCAACCATCTTCTTTACTGCTTTTATGGCGGCGATTGCTGCTAGTTATGCCTTGTACACTGTATTTGACAATATTTACACTTCCATATTTTTTGGTATCATTTGGGGATTATTAATTTTTAATTTAGACAGGTTTATTGTTTCAACCATCAGAAAAAAAGAAAAATTTAGCTCTGAGCTTTTACAAGCCCTACCTAGGTTAATTTTAGCTATGATTATTGCTATTGTTATCTCAAAACCCTTAGAATTAAAAATTTTTGAAAAAGAGATTAATCAGGTATTATTAGAAGAAAAAAATCAGATGACACTTGATAACAAACAACAAATAGCGCAACAATTTACTCCTGAAATAGAAAAAAATCAATCAGAAATTAATGCGTTAAAAGAAGAGGTTAACACCAAAGAGAATGAAGTAAATGACTTGTATGAAACCTATATCGCGGAAGCAGAAGGCCGAAAAGGAACTAAACGTATTGGGAAAGGACCTGTTTATAAAGAAAAAAGAGATAAACATGATAAAGCGCTTGCTGATTTAAGCTTACTTAAAGAAGAGAACTTAAAAAAAATAACAAAAAAAGAACAAGCAATAAATACTCTTATAAACCAACAAAAAGATGTTGAAACATCAACTCAACCAATAATTAGTAATGTTGATGGTTTAATGGCTAGGGTAAATGCACTAAATAAATTACCATGGCTCCCATCTTTTTTTATTTTTCTATTGTTTTTAGCCATTGAGACCGCTCCAATATTCTCAAAATTAATTAGCTCTAAAGGAGAATACGATTACAAGTTTGAAAACCAAGAATCTATTGTTAAAACATGGATACAACAACAAAACCATCAAAGAAATAAGCTTCTAGAAGCTGATAAAAGTTTAAATGAGAAAATATATTCAGATATAAAAGACGAAGAAGAATTATATAAATACAAACAAAAAATAGCTCGTGACTTATTAAAGCTTCAAGCAGATACTTTCTATAAAAATCAACAAAAAACATTATAAGTTTCCCTACTATTATCTAATACATATATTTTTATAAGTTATTTTTTCATAGATTTGCAATCTATTTAAATTTAAAAATTGCATGAAAAATTTAAGTCGCACACTTGCTATAGTTGCCCTTTTTTTTTCACTAACTATTTTTTCACAAAAATTAACAAACCTTTCTTCTCTTCTAATTTCTAAAGAGCTGAAAGAAAATGCTAATGCTATTGTGAGACTAAGTGAAAAAACAATTGAAATTAAAAACTTCGATAAACTTATTGTAAAAGAAAAAAGAATAGTTACTGTTTTTAATGAGTTAGGAAAAAAACACATTAAAGCATATCAACACTACGATAATGACACACGTATTACCAAATTAACTGCTACTATTTTTGATATATTCGGTAAAAAAACAAAGAAATATTCTAAAAAAGATTTTCAAGATGTTAGTGCTGTTGACGGTGGAACATTATATTCTGATGCCAGATTAGCATACCTTGAACATACTCCTTCTTCTTATCCATATACAGTTGTTTTTGAATCTGAGTACAAAAACA
Source organism: Tenacibaculum sp. nBUS_03 (assembly GCF_051201695.1). GTDB lineage: Bacteria > Bacteroidota > Bacteroidia > Flavobacteriales > Flavobacteriaceae > Polaribacter. Next base: position 2,257,797 of record NZ_CP179214.1, read on the forward strand.
ATACCACTGCTTTTATTCCACAATGGTTTCCTATGGAAGGATATAATGTTTCCATTGAAAAAAGTACTTATACCCTAAATAACCCTTTAAATATTGAGTATAGAAAAAGAGAACTTAATTTTAAAGAGTATTTAATTGAACAATCTACTAATAACTCAGATTTGGCTTATAAATTAACAAATCAACCAGCTATTAAATACGAAAGTAATACTATACGATTTAATGAATTTACTCCTAACGTATCAATTGCTTTAAATTTATATGCTTTAAAAGGGGTTAAAGGAGCTGCGAAAGACTGGAATGAATTTGGTCAATGGATGTACAACAGCTTGCTTCGTAATAGAAATGAATTATCTCCTTCAACTAAAGCAAAAGCAAATGATTTAGTAAAGGGAATAGAAACTAAAGAAGAAAGGATAAAAAAAATTTATGAGTTTGTTCAAAATAAAACTAGGTACATAAGTGTTCAGGTTGACATAGGTGGATGGGAGCCAATTGCCGCCAATAAAGTTGATGCTGTTGGTTATGGAGACTGTAAAGGATTAACCAACTACACAAAAGCCCTTTTAGATGCTATTGGTATTGAATCATACCATGTAATTGTTTTTGCCAAAGACAAACGAAATATAGATAAAGATTTCACTTCGATGCAAGGAAATCATATGATTTTAAACATTCCTAATAATGGAAAAGACATCTGGTTAGAATGTACGAGCCAAACAAATCCCTTTGGTTACTTAGGTGACTTTACTGACGATAGAGATGTACTAGTTATTACACCTGAAGGCGGAATTATTAAAAGAACTCCTAGTTATAAAGAAAACAACTTACAACTTATTAAAGCTAATATTGAACTAAAAGAAAGTGGATCACTAAATGCTTCTCTAATAAGAAAATCATACGGAATTCAATACGATAATAAATTTCATGTTGAAAATTACACTCCAAAAGAACTAGAAAAATACTACAAATCTTATGTATGGGACTATAACAACAATTTAGAGCTCGATAAAACTTCACTAACCAACAATAAAAACAACGTAGAGTTTGTCGAAAAAATAGGTTTATCGGTAAATGAGTTTGCTACTGTTAGTAATACCAATTATTTATTTAGAGTAAATTTATTAAACAAAACAACGCATGTTCCTAAACGCTATAGAAAAAGGAAAAGGCCTTTAAAAATTCATCGTAGTTTTACAGATAAAGATGAATATACCATAAAACTACCAGCAGGTTTCAATGTAAGCTCCCTTCCAAATAAAAAAGAAATCGAAACTAAGTTTGGAATCTATAAAGTATCTATTGAAAAAATAAATGATACATCTATAATCTACAAAAGAGAGTTTTCATTACAAGAAGGAGTTTACCCTAAAGAAGACTATAAGCCCTATAGAAAATTTATAAAATCAATTGCTAAATACGACAATCTAAGAATTGAGCTAATCAAACAATAAAATTAATTATGAAAAAGTTAATCATTATCCCTTTTTTACTTCTAAGTATCATTTCAAATTCTCAGGAAGTAAAATTCGGAAAAGTATCAAAAGAAGAATTAGTAGAGAAAACACACCCTATTGATTCTACAGCTGAGGCTGCCTATTTATATAAAAAAAGAAGGACACTTTTTTGAATACGATTCTAATAATGGATTTATTATTGTGACTGAAATTCATGACAGAATTAAAATTTACACTAAAGATGGATTTAAATACGCCGTTAAAAAAATAAATTATTACAATCCTGATTCAGGAGACCAAGAAAAAGTAACTAACATCAAGGCATACTCATTTAATATTGTAAATGATAAAATACTAAAACAAAAGCTCTCAAGAAAAAATATATTTGATGAGAAACTAAGTAAATATAGAAGTCAAAAAAAGATAACATTTCCTAACATAAAAGAGGGTTCCATTATTGACCTTAAATACAAAATAACATCACCTTCTTATAATATTAAAACAGTATTTTTTCAATTCGATATTCCTGTTAAACAATTATTCTCTAAAATAGAAATTCCAGAATATTTTCTCTTTAGCAAAAGATCTAAAGGGTATTATTCAATTCCATTAAAAGAATCCATTAAAAGGGGAACTATCAACTTTGGTGGTTATAACAACACTTTAAACTATTCAACACAAACCTATTCTTTCACAAGTGCTAACGTACCAGCAATAAAAAATAATGAACCTTTTGTGAGCAATGTTAATAACTATAGAGGCGGAATTGAATTTGAACTCTCTGGTACTAGATTCCCAAATTCTATGTTTAAAAATTTCTCTACAAGTTGGGAAGATGTATCAAAAAGAATTTACAAATCAACAAGTTTTGGTGATCAACTAGAAAAATATCGATATTTCAAAGATGATTTAACTATGGTTTTAAAAGATGCTAAAAACGACGCTGATAAAATAGCTTTAATTTTCAGCTATCTTAAAAACAAGGTGAAATGGAATGATTATTTCGGAAAGTATACAGAAAAAGGCGTTAAAAAAGCATACAAAGAAGGCACTGGAAACGTTGCTGAAATTAACTTAATGCTAACTGGAATGCTACGATCAATTGGTCTTGATGCAAATCCTGTTTTAGTAAGTACCAAATCAAACGGGGTTCCTTTATTTCCTACTTTTAAAGGTTTTAATTATGTAATTAGCAAAGTAAATTTCCCTGATCAATCATATATTTTATTAGACGCTACTGAAAAATACTCAACACCGAATATACTTCCTATACGATGCCTAAACTGGAACGGAAGAGAGATACATAAAAACGGAACTTCAAATTGGGTTAATTTAATTCCAAAAAAACATACAAAAGAAACAAACACTTTACATATAAAAATAAATGATGATTTATCTATTAACGGAATGCTAAGAACTGTTTACACAGGTCATGTAGCAATGTTATATCGTGACAAAAAGAACATAAAAAAAGAAGAAGACATAATTACAGCCCTTGAAGAAAAGCACGCTGTTGAAATTGAAGACTTTAAAACCCTCAACAAAACAACTCTTTCAAAAAACATTGTTCAGTCTTTTAAATTTGAAGGGGACGATTTTATAGAAAGTATAAATGATAAAATATACATTACCCCTTTATTTTTCTTAGCCCAAAAAGAAAATCCATTTAAATCAAAAGAACGTAATTTTCCAGTTGATTTTAGATTGCCTTGGCAGGACAAACATACAATATCTATAAACGTTCCTGAAGGTTATACCATCCAATCTGTTCCAGCACCTTTGGCTATAGGTTTACCTGAAAACCTAGGAGTTTTCAAATTTCAAATAGTACATAAAGGCAATAAAATTAAAGTAATCTCTATTTTACAGATTAATTCGAATATAATTTCTCCTCAATATTATTCAACTTTAAGAGATTTTTATAAACAATTGGTTTCAAAACAAAACGAAAAAATTGTTTTTATAAAAAAATAAAACATACTTAAACTCACTACCCCATATTAATCTTCAAAAGCAATAGTTTTTGAAGATTTTTTATGTAACTTAATTCCATGAATTAAAAACTCATGGAACAGGAATAGAATATTTTAACATTTCATATTATAAAAATTCTATATTTACATTTCTCATGAAACACATAACCAACAAATATTCAATACTTTATTTCTTAATCTCGCTGTTATCTTTGTTTTTTATAGATAATGAGGCTATACTAGAGTTGGTTTTAAAATTACTTTCTTTAACTTTCTTATCTTTTTTATATCTAAGTACTTCTAAAAAAATAAACTATTGGTATGTTTTAGTTCTCCTTAGCTCAATAGCTTCAGATACTTCTTTAATATTTGACAGTGATTTATTAGTAGTTGGAACTGTACTTTTAATAGTAAATAGAATTTTATACATTATTATATCAAGAAGAGCTCTATATAGAACCAACCTAAAAACACTTACCTTTTACTTTGTGATTTGTTTACTTGTTTTTGTAGTTATATACATTCTTTTAAAACCTTATTTACAAGAAATTTCATACATATTTATATCGCTAGGAATAACGTCCGCTATTATGATATTATTTGCTTTTCTTAATTATTTAAATAAAATGAATACTAAAAACAAACTCTTTCTTTTTGGATTATTCTTAATAATTACAGGAGATATATTAATGGCTTTTAATAAATTTTTAGATTATAGGATGGCTTATGTAATTACCTACTCTATAATTTACTACGTAGCTCGTTACCTTATCTGTGAATCTATGATTGTTAATAAACTAAAAAAATAATTCGAATTGTTTGTTATTTTTTCATAGGTCTCATTAATCCTTCTTGAGCCACAGAAGCAACCAAAACACCATCTCTTGTATAAATATTTCCACAAGCGAAGCCACGAGCCCCAAAAGAATTTGGACTTTCAACAGAAAACAACATCCAATCACTAAAATCAAAATCACGATAAAACCACATTGAATGGTCTAAACTAGCCATTTGAGTATTACCAAAATGAGCTTTACTAGCATTTGGATACAAACAAGCAGTTAAAATATTGTAATCAGAAATATAGGTCAAAATTTGCTGTTTTACTGCTAACTCTAAATTTTTCACCTCTCCTTTTAACTTAAACCAAACATCAACCACAGGAGGTAAATCTATTTGGTCTAACGGATTTACAATTTGCACAGGTTTAAAATCTATAGGACGTTCAATACTTAAAAAAGCTTTCATTTTCTTTGGTAAGAACGCTCCAAACTGATCTAACATATCAGTCCAACTTAACAACTCTTCTGGCTGCTTTATCTCTTTTTTAATCGGCATTTGATGCTCATGCCCCTCTTCTCTCTTATGAAAAGAACAAGCTAATATAAAAATGGTCTTATCATTTTGATGAGCAGTGACACGCCTGGTAGAAAAACTTCCTCCATCACGAATTGTTTGGACATTATACGTAATTGGAACTTCTAAATTTCCTGGTTCTAAAAAATAAGAATGTAACGAATGTAAAATACGTTCTTTTGGAGTAGTTCTATACGCTGCATTTAAGGCCTGAGCTAAAACTTGTCCACCAAAAACATTTGGACTCCCAATATCTTTACTAATTCCATTAAAGTTTCCTTCTCCTACATCTTCTAAGATTAATATATTTAATAACTCCTGAGTATCTTTCATTTTTTATGCTACTTTTCTATCAACGTTTTATCTTTGAATGGGTATTTTTGTTTAAACTCTGTTGGTTTTATTTTGTTTAAAAACAAACTTAAAATTTTATTTGGTATTGTATTTTTGTGACGTAAATAAATGGTCATTTCTTGAGGAACCGCACCCACTGAACTTTTAATTTCACTTGCTGTTCTACCAAAGTTTAAGATAGTGAGTTTTTTAGTAATTGCCATAGAAACATAATCATACAACATTTTTTGATAAATAGCGTATTGTTTATTTAAGTTATAATCTACCCCTACAAAATGAGCATCTAGTGAGTTTTGATTGAAAATTCCTGATAAAAACCCAACCAGTTTATTCTCTAACCAATATCCTTTAAGAATATAATTTTCTTTTAAATTTTCCTTAAGAGCTTTGTATGTTTCTAGATTAAAATCTCCTAAATTAAAACTAGCACTACTTGACACTTTTTTATATAACCTTGTCATCTCAGGTAGTAAATTCTCTATATCATATTGAGTAATCTCTTTGACCTGAATATTTGCACTTTGCTTTAATGCTTTCTTCGCCTTAACTCTAAATTTTGTTCTCATTGAAGCCAAATAATCTTCAAAAACTATCCAATCCTTATCTATTTCTAATACCATATTAGGCTCTACTTTAAAAGAATAGTAGCCCTCATCATGTAAAACATCAGTAATAACAAGAGATTCTCTAATGAAATCTTTTATCATAAAAGCATCTATGTCATTTTTTAATAATGTATCATGGTTTACAAAATGTAATAGTGCACTTACAAACTGCTTTAAAACCTCCTTTTTGTTTTGGTTTGGATGAATAAAAAAACCATGTTCTCCTGTTACAAAAGTATTTCCACAGGTAAGTATTTTAAACGGTTTTTCAGAAGACAACACTCTTAACTTCCTTCCGATGCATTTTACCCTCTCTACAATTGACTGCATTTCATTTTGAACACTATCTAAATAAAAATCTATAATTTGTATGGTAGAAAATCCTATTGCTTTTTTATGATCGTTAAATAAAACAATATAAAAAAATTCAACGTGTGAATTATTTTTTTCTAAAGCCTCTAAATATTTTGAATTAAAATAAAAGTTATTCTGGCATTGCAAGTCTTTATAAATTTCATCAGGAATATTTTTTATTGATGAAAAATACCGAGCATTAGGTGCATTATTATTACAAGATAAAATGTTCACTAATATATTATGATTTGAGTCTAAAATACTAAAAGTTTGGCATATATACTACCCTTAAAACTATTATACAACACCTTGATTCCAAACAGGAACATGTAAAAGTTTACTAATTTTTACCATATCACTTAATAAGTATTCTTTATCGCCATGATTTAACAAATTAAATCTATCTCCATTTTTAGTAACTAAGTTTAACTCATAAGAAAAATAACTACCTCTTGAACTTCCACCTTCTATAAATTTTTGCAAGGCCTGCAAGGCATAAACTTGCTTAAAACAAATAGACTGATCACCGATAATGATTTTTCTTTTACGGCTATGAATATATACTTTAGGCGAGAAAAGTAGTATTAAAAAACACCCTATTAGTAAAAATGGTCCGCCAGAAGTAAAAAACAACTTACCGCCTTTCATAAAGGTAAGAGGACTAGTATTAAATTGATAATACTCATAGAATGATAACACTACATAATTTAATCCTACTAGTAAAAAACCCCATGCAAAAAACTTTGTAAAAGAGCTAGATGTTATTTTATACCCAATCGAAGTTTTTTTAAATGTTTCACTTGCAAAATTACTACCTGAACTTTCTATAGCATCCCATGAAATTCTCTTTCCTATAACATCATCCTTATAATCGTCAAAGGTGAAATTTACTAGCTTATTTTTAGGAGAATTTTTCTTTTTTTTGGAAACATAACTTGTTACAACCATGCCCATTCCCATGAACATAAAAACAAGTAGCATTCCTCCAATTTTAAAATATAGAAATTTTTCTTTCCCATACACTTTTGTGTGGATAGGAACCCTAATTTCTAACTTTTGAAGTAAATGCTTGTCTTTTGAAGTAGGATACTTTAATTGCCTCAAAGAATCTAACTTATGAATATCACCTTGAAGTACTAGTTGCTTTTCAGTGTACCTTTTATATTTACCTTCTAGTTCAGGTCCAAGTACAAAAAAAACAATACACAAAGGGATTAATAAAAAAAACCAAGGGCTCTTATAGGACATTTTTTTCATAGAATATGTTTTTGCACAAATTTGAGGATATTTTTAGTTTTAAGCACAAAAAACACCTTGGTTTATTTGAGTATGCCAAGGTGTTTTGATATTTTATCGTGTAATAGTAATCTACTATCCTACTATATTAATAATTTTTCCAGGTACAATAATTACTTTCTTAGGAATACGTCCTTGTAATTGAGCTTGCGTTTTTTCATATCCCATTACAGTTTTCTCTATTTCTTCTTTAGACATATCTAATGGTAACTCTAAAGTAAAACGCATTTTTCCATTAAATGAAACTGGGTAATTTTTAGAACTCTCAACTAAATGAGAAGCTTCAAATTTTGGAAAGTCAACTGTTGAAATAGATTCAGTGTGTCCTAGTTTACTCCATAATTCTTCTGAAACATGAGGTGCATACGGAGAAATCAGTATTAATAAAGGCTCTAAAATTTCACGTTTATTACATTTTAATGCAGTTAATTCATTTACAGCAATCATAAAGGTAGAAACTGAAGTATTGAATGAGAAATTCTCAATATCTTCTTCTACTTTTTTAATTGTTTTATGCAACGTTTTTAACTCCTCTTTTGTTGGTTTATCATCTGAAACAGTAATTCCTTGTTCACCAACATATAACTTCCATAACTTCTTAAGGAAAGAATACACTCCTGAAATACCTGAGGTTTTCCAAGGTTTTGTTTGCTCTAAAGGACCTAAAAACATTTCAAACAAACGCAATGCATCAGCTCCATATTCTTCACAAATGTCATCCGGGTTTACAACATTAAACCAACGTTTAGACATTTTTTCAACTTCCCTACCAACTACATATTTGCCACCTTCTAAAATAAATTCAGCATTTTCAAATTGAGGTTGCCATTTCTTAAGAGCTTCTAAATTTAACTCATCAGAGGTGTTTATTAATTTAACATCTACTCTTATTTCATCAATATCGTATTCTTCTATTAACCCTTTCGAAACATATTTCTCAGTCCCTTTAACTCTATAAACTATAGCACTTGTTCCCAAGATCATCCCTTGGTTAATCAATTTTTTCGCAAATTCATCAACAGGTAAAACCCCTTTATCGAATAAGAACTTTTGCCAAAAACGTGCATACAATAAATGTCCTGTTGCATGTTCAGAACCACCAATATATAAATCAACCTCTTTCCAATAATCAACAGCTTCTTTACTTACAAATTCTCCATCATTGGTAGAATCCATATAACGATTAAAATACCAAGAACTCCCTGCCCAGCCTGGCATCGTGTTTAATTCAAGTGGAAATACCGTTTCGTTATTAATTAAATCATTACTAACAACCTCAGCAGTTTCAATGTTCCAAGCCCAAACCTCAGCATTACCTAGAGGTGGTTTTCCATCTTCTGTAGGTAAATATTTTTCTACTTCTGGTAATACGATTGGCAAATGTTTTGCTTCAATCATTTGTGGCATTCCATCTTTATAATATACTGGAAATGGTTCTCCCCAATAACGTTGACGACTAAATACAGCATCACGTAAACGGTAATTTATTTTACCATAACCAAAACCGCGTTTCTCTATCTCATAGATTACGGTTTTCATTCCTTTTTTATAATTTAAACCATCTAAGAAATCAGAGTTCGCTAGTTTAATTCCATCTTTAGTATCGTTTGCTTTTTCAGAAATATCAACATTTGCAAAAATATTTGGAATTTCTAATCCAAAATGATTTGCAAAATCATAATCACGTTGATCACCACATGGAACAGCCATAACAGCACCTGTTCCGTAACTTGCTAATACATAATCACCAATCCAAATAGGTACTTGTTTACCAGTAAATGGATGTAAAGCATATGCTCCAGTAAACACTCCTGATATAGTTTTAACATCAGCCATACGATCACGTTCAGAACGTTTAGCTGTTGCTTCTATATAAGTATCAACAGCCTCTTTTTGTTCGGCTGTTGTTATTTTTGCTACTAAATCATGTTCAGGAGCTAAGGTCATAAAAGATACTCCAAAGATTGTATCAGGTCGTGTTGTAAACACATCAATTTTGGCATCGCACCCATCTACATCAAAAGAAACCATTGCTCCTTGTGAGCGACCAATCCAATTTGTTTGGCTATCTTTTAAAGGCTGTGGCCAATCTATATTTTGAAGTCCATCTAATAAACGTTGCGCATATGCTGAAATTCGCATAGACCATTGTGTCATTTTTTTACGAATCACTTCATGTCCACCACGTTCTGAAACTCCATTTACAATTTCATCATTTGCTAAAACAGTTCCTAAAGCAGGACACCAGTTTACCTCTGTATCTGATAAAAATGTTAAACGATATTGCAATAGTATTTCTTGTTGTTTTTCTGATGAGAAACTTTTCCAGTCATCCGCAGAGAAAACATCTATATCTTCATCTGAAACTGCATTTATATTCACATTTCCTTCTGCTTCAAATTTTGAAATTAAGGTTGAAATATCTTCTGCTTTGTCAGTATCTTTATTATACCAAGAATTAAATAATTGGGTAAAAATCCACTGAGTCCATTTGTAATATTCTGGACTAGAAGTTCTCACTTCACGAGACCAATCAAAAGAAAAACCGATATTATCTAACTGACGACGGTATGTTTTTATATTTGTTTCTGTAGTAATTGCAGGATGTTGCCCCGTTTGAATTGCATACTGTTCAGCTGGTAACCCAAACGAATCATATCCTTGTGGATGCAATACATTAAATCCTTTATGACGTTTATAACGTGCATAAATATCACTTGCAATATACCCTAATGGATGTCCAACATGCAATCCTGCTCCTGAAGGATAAGGAAACATATCTAATACGTAATATTTTGGTTTATCAGAAGTGTTACTGGCTTTAAAAGTTTGGTTGTTTGCCCAAAATTGTTGCCATTTTTTTTCTATTTCTTGGTGATTGTATTGCATTCTTCTTATTTATTCCTATCGTCATAAGTAACAAGAGAAAGCTGTAATCTATGTAATTAGATTTTAACAACAAACTCGTTAATATAAACACGACATTTATTTAAAGGTGCAAATTTACGTTTATTTGAGGATTATAAAAGTTTTATGATATTCAATTCTAAGTAAGTACTAAATTTTGTGACAGCATTAAAACCATATTTCCTCTTTTATTAATAAAAAGGTTAACAAAAGCAGACGTCTCTTCTATTGTTAACCTTACCCATGAAGGACAATTACATTGAATTAAAAATAGTTTTCCCTTAAGTTCACCTTCAATCTACACAAGACTGATAATCAGAACCCTCCTTATATAGTACTTGTGAAATTTCTTTATTAAGAAAAAAAGATACTATCGAGTTTTCACAACTAAATTCAACATCATAACTTTTAATATTCCCACTTCCATAATTAATTGTTAATTTTTGATTTGTTAAGTAGTAATCTAATTCTCTGGGGATTGGAATTGTAAATACTCCGTCTATTCCATAAAATGTTGATTGTTTACCATTTTTAAAAGTGTGCTTAACATTTTTTTCAAGTCCCTTCAACAGCCACTCTCCCTTTTCTAACAATTCAATTTTATCTTCTATTGTTAGTTTTTTAGGTAATTCATCTTCATTAGGGGTGCAGCTTGAAAGTAGTATAACTCCTACAAAAACAATTTGATTCCATAAATTTTTCATAATTTCTGTGTTTAAGATTAGCGATTTAAAACACTTCGAAATACGTGTTATTTATTAATTTTTATAACCTTAAACTTAGTTAAGAGGAGGAAAAAAGAGTTAAAGAGGAAAAAAAAGGGTTAAATTATCAAGTTATCACCTACAAACAAAACTTTTAAATACTAAGCCATTGTTTAAATTCAGCCGCTTTATTTTTACTAATAATAATTGCTTCAGGAGTTTCTGACTGTAGAACAATTTTTAGTTGACTCTTTCCATACTTAATTATCTTATCAATAGAAGCAATATTTATTATAAACTGCCTATTAGCTCTAAAAAATAAAGAACCATCAAAATTCGTATGCATATCATCTAAACTAGCGTTTGATGTAGATTTTTTCCCATCAAAACAAACCACATAAGTGATTGTATTTTCGGTATAAACATAAGCAATATCTTTTATTAAAACAGGTACCAACTCATTTCTCATATAGGTTAGAATCCTGTTTTTGTTCTTATCAGAGTTTCCTTCTAATTTATCTTGCTCAGTAACTTTCATTACTTTTTCTTTATAAGATACAAGATCAGTATTCAATTTTGATAAATTCATTACTTCGGAAGTCAAATTAGAGTTTGTTAATTCTAACTGTTTTTCATAGCGACTACCAATTATTCTTACTGCAAATGATGATAAAACAATAACCAAAATCCCCATAATTAAAAAAATTAGGTAAAAATTTCTTCTTAGCTCTTTCATTTGAAGTTTAATGCTGTTAACATTAACGTTTGCTGCTACAATAAGATCAGAAGTTTTGGTTGGAGCTATATGAATTACTTCTGAAGTTAATTTATCTGTGCTTGATGAATTTGTTACAAGTAACTCATACAAGTCTTCAGAATTATTTTTTCCTTTTAAAGATGATAATAGAGTGGAATTAGAGTTAACAATTTGTTCTATTTTAGTTCTATCAGGGTGACATACCATTTGTCCAGACCAATCAAATACACTAATAAACCAACTATCAGAATTTGTTTCAGTAAGTGCTCCTTGAAGGTTTTTAATAACTTTATTTTTATCTAAGTTATTAGATAGTTGAAAATCTAGCATTCTAGCTATTTCATTTGCTTCTCTTTTGCTTGATTCAACTTGAACCTCTATAAGTTGATTAGCACTAGCCTTTATAAAATAATTAGAAGCAACAGTTGCCACTATTAAAAAGACAAATGCTATTGACAAAATCGTTAAAAAATATAACCTATCTTTTCTCATGTTTTACTTTTCAAAAAACGAAATATACTACTATTATTGATTTTTTAGTGTTTATTTTTTCTTCTTCAACATTGAATATTACCTTTTCACTTAGATTTATACTATAATTTTGAAATAATTCTTTTTCTTTGAAAAAGAATAAACTTTTGAAATTGTGATTAATAAAAAGAGTTTTTTTTTCGCTATTATTTTTTTACTACTCCTATTAATTGGAACACTTATTTTCCAACTTTTAATTGCTAGTGAAAATAATTATAATGCTTCAAAAGTTGAAATTTGTATTCAATCTAATACATTAATAGAGGCTTTTATAGATAATGAAAAAAAAGCCAATGATTTATATATAAATAAACTACTACAGGTTACTGGGGTTGTTAAAGAAATAAATTTTTTAAATGATAAAAACACGCTCATTTTACAAAGTACCAACTATAGTGATTCTGGAATTATTTGTGATATTCATAAAAGTCAAATAAAAAAACTAACCAACATAAAAAAACATCAAAAAGTAATTTTAAAAGGCATTTGCAAAGGTTTTTTAAAAGATGTTATACTTTTAGATTGTTATATAGATTTTAAAATTAATGAATAAATTATTTTTACTCTTCTTATTTAGTGTTCTTTTTTTTACTCAATTAAGTGCACAAAATCAATTTATTGCTCGGCAAGGGCAAGTTTCATTTTTCTCCTATGCTTCTGTCGAAAACATTGAAGCAAAGAATAATCAGGCTTTAAGTATTTTAGATACAGAAAAAAAAGAAATAGCCGTAAGTATGCTAATGCGTGCTTTTGTTTTTAAGAAAAACCTAATGCATGAACACTTTAATGAAAGTTATATTGAATCGGATATTTTTCCAAAGGCAACTTTTGAAGGAAAAATTATTGACTTTGATCCACTAGCTTCTGATGTTCAAACTAAATTAATAAAAGGTACTATTAAAATTCGTGGTATTTCTAGAGAAGTTTCAATAAAAACATCGATTAATAAAACCCCGAAAGGTTTTTATCTTGAAGGAAATTTTAGTTTAGTTGTTAAAGATTTCAATATTAAAATACCTCCAATTTTATCTAATAATATCGCCAAAATCGTTTCAGTTAAAATTAAATTTCAATACATTCCTTATGCAGAAATCTATCGTTAAATATCTATTCTCTTTTTCTTTTATTGCTGGTTTGCTTTCTGTGAATGCTCAAAGTTTATTAACTAAACTAGAAAAAGAATACCCAACAAAACCAGTAAATGAAATAGCCACTTTTAAAACCACAAGGATAGGTTTGGGCCACTCAATTGAAACCAGAAAAAAAGGAGCTTTAGAAATCTCTCTTTACAGCAGGTATTGGAATCATAAAGAAGGGAACACCCAACGTTTTTTAGCAGATGAAGTAAATGTACGTTTTGGTTTAGACTATGCTATTTCTGATAACTTTACAATTGGTGCTGGCTATACAAATTTTAACAAGGCTATGGATGGTTTTCTAAAGTATAAAATTATTAATCAAAAAAGAAACACTAACAAGTCACCTTTTAGCATTGTTCTTTTTCAAGGAACTTCAATTAAAAAGAAACAAAGTGCTACAACTAGTTCATACGGAACTAACTCTTTAAATTTAAACGTCTATAGTTTTACAAGTCAAATTTTAATTGCCAGAAAATTTAACAGAAAGTTTTCTATGCAATTAGCACCAACCTTAATTAGTCGTACCAATAGTGTTTTTGAAAATCAACCCAAAAGTCAATTTGCGTTAGGACTTGGAGCAAGATATAAAGTAGGAAGCCATGTTTCTATCGTTTCTGAGTATTACCATGTAACCAACGCCATAAAAACACCTAACAAAACCTACAACCCTTATATGATAGGAGTTAACTGGGAACTAAGTCATTTACTTCTACAGTTTCAAATTACAAATGCTCGAGGTTTTTCAGAGGATTCTTTTATTACGGAAACCCAAAATAATTTCAATTTTCATGACGGTAATTTCCATTTTGGTTTTAATGCAACATTTGTACTGCATTTAAGTAAAAACAAACTTTAAACTAGGTTTAATTACCATAAAAAATCGTCTAGAATTACATTCTAAACGATTTTAAATTGAAGTAGTTAGTTGATTTTGATAAATCGTAAAATATAGCACTATATAGTAAGGTTTAATAATGCCTATAAATATTTCCCCATTCCAGCTATACTGGTTCAGCAAATATCAGTTTTATGTTTAGTAAATTTCATTTAAAATTCCTTGAGCGCCTTCTTTTTGATCATAAGCGAAGGAATTAAAACAGGAAATTAGTTTTTTGTATACGTTCTTGAAGGGAGCAAACCGGTCTGTTCAGTACTCAGTCGTTTTTTGTACTGAGCATTTAAGAGATAAAAAAATTATAAGCTTAAATTGTTTTTATAAATGTTTCTTTTTAGTGACCTCTTTCTTATATGGCGAGATTTACTTTATGTTTCATTTATTTGTAAATGTATTTATTACCTCTTTATACTATTACGACACAATATTATTACATAAGTCACTGACTATCAAGATATTTTTTTTATTTTAAACTAATAGCTCGATATCTATAAAAACAATAAACATTATTTTTTGTTTTTCCTTTTTAAAATATTAGATAGACATCCCATTCTCAAATAAGAAAAATTTCACAATCCTAACTAATAGTTTACGTTCAAACCATCATCTAAAAATAGAAACATATAAAAAAAGGCTTTAAATAAAAATTTAAAGCCTTTTTTCAAGTTTATTTTTAATGAAATCTATCCTTTAACAGGAACTGTAACTATCGTTTTTCCCCACCCTAAATTCATAGTAAAAACATCTCCTTCTCCTCCAAAAGCGATTGAAAAAACTTCAATTTTCTCTTTCGATGTTGAAACATTTCCAGTTACACGAACTACATCTTCACTTTCTTTATAAAAATATGATCCCCAAACATTTTTTGCTGTACTTAAAATTACAGTCCATTTAGCTGCTCCAGGAATTGTAAATAAAGTATAGGTACCTGCCTTTACTTCTTTACCGCCAAAATTAACATCTTTATAAAAAGTAATCTCTGCTGCTTCATTGGCTCCAGTTCTCCATACTTTTCCTGCAGGTGCTAATTTATCTAAACTTCTACCTTTCAACTGAGGGCGGCTATATATTACTTTTACCTTCTTATTCGAAACTCTATAACTAGAAGGGTATGATGCTGCATCCATAGGACTTTTATCTAATCCTGGAAATTCTTGTGCATTTATTTCGTTTGAAAACACTAAAGCTATTGTAAATACAATAACTGATAAAATTGATTTTTTCATTATTCTATATATATTTGATTATTTCGTATTCGTCTACAAATCTAAATATCCTTACACTAATTTTTTGTAAATTTCTAAAAAAAATCACTTTTTAACTACTAAAAATTTTCTTTGTTTCATTAACTCATATACAAGCAACAGAAATAAACTTAGTCCAAAAAGAGGTAATAAAACAGCTAACATCACTAAGCATATTATGACTACTGTTCCAATTTTAAAATCTTTTTTTACTGTAGGTATACCCAAACTTCCTTTTTGCTTTCTTAATATATATGATAAAATAGCTCCAATACTCATTAATGTGAGTGCAACAGCTACTCCAAACATCAACCACCAATTCCACGCACCAAACTGCCCTTGATGAAATGCCATAACCCACATTCTTCCTCTCATCAGAACACCTATATCACTCCAGTCATGGGCTTTTATCAATTTACCAGAATACTGGTCAAAATGTAACATTTTTTGAGACTCTAAGTTATTTGTTTTATTAGAAACGCTAAATGTACTTTTTGTTGATTTTGGTAACCCTAAACTTACTATACCCTCTAAATTTTGTTGTCTAGCTATAAAAACCATTTTATCTAATGTCAATGGTTTATTGGTAATTGTTGACGATAAACCTCTTCCATTCCATGTTTTAGGATATCCTGTATTGGTTACTTTTTGTACCCATTTAAAATTACCCCCAAACACATCTGTCCAAGGTAAACCACCTGCTAAGGTTAGCAATAAGAATCCAGAAACCCAAAAACCTAACACTGCATGCAAATCTCTCAACAGAATTCGTTTACCTTCTTTGTATCTAATTATAAAAACACCTTTAATACCTCTTTTAAAAGGCCACCAAATATATAGACCTGTAATAATAAGTACAATCATCCAACTAGCTATTAGTTCAATAATTTTTGTTCCTACTTTACCCCCTAATAATTCACCATGTAGTTTCCTAATGCTATACATCCATGTGTCTTTCGATGAAAACTTCCCTAACACTTCATTTGTATATGGATTTACAAATAATGATTTTTTATGACTAAATCTACCTGAATAAAACTCAGTACTTTCCTTGCCATTTATTGGTAAAACCATTGTACTTGGTTTCGTTTTCATATGCTGTATAGCCAGTTCCCATTGCTGCTGAAACGGTACCTTTACCTCATCTTTTTCTGCTATATTTTGAATATTATTTTTTACTTCCTTTTCTACCTTAGGATTAAATAAATAGATAACACCTGTCACCGAAAGAACGAGTACAAAAGGTAATGATATTAAACCTGCAATAAAATGCCACTTCCATAACCATTGATTCAATTTTCTATTTTTCATTTTATTCGATTCTTAACAAACAAACGGAGATAAACATAGTTAGCTCCGTTTGTTTGTTTATTAAAAATTATACTTTACTCCGAAATGAAATGCTCGTGGATTCCCAATACTATAAGTATTTTGTTTACCCCATTTACTATAGGAAACCCTTACAGCATATAACGTGTCAAAAACATTTAAAGCTTGACTCCAAATTTCAAATTGTTTGTAGATATAGTTTGCTCTAAAATTAAAAATATGATGACCTTTATATGTGCTTGTTCCAAAAATTGAATTACCCGACTCGTCTTTACCAATGTCAGCTTGTCCTTCAAAACTTGTATTATACTTTCCTATTTGCTCATGTTCTAGTGTTATTAGTAAATTATCAATCGGCTTATAATTTAATGAAGCTGTTGCTATATATTTAGGCGCAGTTTGCATATCAGTATTAGAATAATCTACATTATTATCAAAAAAAGAACGGTATTTATGAGTTGCATAACTACCACTATAATTCACCCATAAATCATGATCCAAATTATATTTAACTCCTAACTCAATTCCTTTTGAACGTGTTTTGCCTGCATTTCTTTGAATAAAATCTCCAGTATCATTTCTAATCGAAATCAATCTATCAATACCATCTAATTGATAAATAGCTACATCTACTTTTAATTTTAAAGGAATCATAAAATATCCTCCAATTTCATAATTATGAAATTTAGCAGGTTTTAAAGAGAATGCATTTCCCGTTTTATTTTTTCCGTTTCTAAACAAAGTTCCAACTTGAGGAGGTGTAAACCCTTTAGAATAATTAGAATATACTCCAACATTTTTACCTAAGTTTAAATTAACACCTAACTTCGGGGAAAAATTAGTATACGTTACATTTGTATCTTGTACTCCTGAATTCCCTTCATCTTTGTTATCATACTTATACTTAAAACCATCGTAACGAATTGCACCAGTTAGTTTAACATTTTGCAGTGGTGATGTTTCAAACTGTGCATAACCTGCATAATTAAAAATATCAGCTTGGTATTTTAAAATATAATCTCCGCTTTTAATAGAGTAATCAATATTCTGAGCAGTTGCTACATCAACAGTTACATCAATATTCTCTGCTTGATATGTTTGTGGTGAAAAATCAGTTGTAGCTCCAATTATTAAACTCGAGTTTGCAAAATCAAAATCTATTTTATGTTGAATTAAACCAACAAAACTTTTAAATTTATTAGTATTAATTTCTCCTATTCCTGTTCCATCTAAAACCCCACTCACTCTGTTTTGTTTAATTCTATAAGATGGCAGCTGGTTCATTTCATTATTTCTGTATATAAAATTAAAAGAAGTTTTATTCTTATCATTCCAAAATTTATCTAATGTAGAACGAAACCTAAAAGCTTTTGCTTTACGCTCGGTAAATGTTTGGTTACTTTTATAATTTCCATCTGCATAATTTTTCTCAGAAATTGACCCTGACATATCCGAACGATAATTTATATAAGTAAAACTATTTGTCCATTGTAAACTCTCTGAAAACTCATTTGTGTTTTTAAATGAAACAGCTGTTTTTTCATAATCAGAATGCCCAACAATACCATTATCTCTTCGCACATGATGACCGCCAAGATAAAAACCATGTTTTTCTTTAACCGTTGTTGACGCTTCAAGTTCATATCTTGTTAACCCTAAATCATTAATTTGAAAACCTATAGACCCTCCAAACTCTTTTCTAGGGTTTTTAGTAATAAAATTAAAACTTCCTCCAATAGCTTCGCTTCCATAAATACTAGATGCTGGTCCTTTTAATACCTCAACTCTATTAAAGGTTGTATTATTCATTTCTAGCAAAGCATTATGATTAAACACAGCTACTGGGCGTATTGGCAAGCCGTCTTCTATATATAAAAACAATGATTTTGTTGATATTGGAGATCGAGCCGCCATAAAATGTTGTTCATTACTCGAAGCTTTCGAAGTACTCATAAAAACACCTGGAATTTGATTAACCAATTGCTCTATTCCAAATGCTTTTGTTTCCTTTATTTGGTTTGCTGTTAGTAACCCTATAGAAGCTGGAATGTCCTGTCTATTTTGTGTTTCTCTACTTGCCGAAATTATTACTTCATCTAAATTTTCAACATCTTCTTCTAAAACAATAGTATTATTTCCTACATTTAAGGTTACTTGTTTTGTTTTATAGCCAACTGCTGACACTTCTACATTTCCATTTTCAATCTTTATAAAAAAACTTCCCTCAAAATCGGTTATTGTTCCTTTTTTTCTATTCTCTTGTGATATAATTGTAGCTTGTACAATTGATTCTTTTTGCTTTGTAACTACTTTTCCTTTAAAAATAGTTTGAGCTGAAGTGTTTATAACGACAAATAGTATTGTTATAAACACCATCATATATGCTTTGTTCATTTTTTTTAAAAATTGTAATTTAAATAGATGCTTGATCTATATTTAACCTTAATAGTTCCTTGCGCTAACTTTTGTTTTATTGGATACATTGCTAATGCTCCTATTGTTAGTTTTTTCATGTTATACTCAGCTCCAAAACTTGTAAATAAAGCATACCCTTTTGTATTTTTAATTGGTAAATTAAAAACTTTATTGCTGCCATAGAATTCTCCTGATACACCAACTGATGGAACAAAATTATTTTTTCTTGCATCTTTTAACATATAAAAGAAGGTGCTATTAAAGTTAAACTGATTACCAAACTGATAGTCTTTTTTATTGGCTGTTTTTAAATAATAATTAAGATAATTTGTTACTCCCCAATTATTATATTTATACACATATTGTACATTAGTAATTACATCAACACTTCCGGTACCTAACTGAAAACTAGGGTTAATTGAATTATTTACAGTTTCATCATAATTACCAGTTGGAAGCTTTATTCCACCTCCTACTTTCAATAAGTGATTAGATGTTGAAGTCGCGTCTTTTTTTTCATTATAAATCCCATTCATTTTATTTAAAACAGTATAATTAACTAAAAGAGAAAGATCTCCTAATCCCTTAATTTTTGTAGTTTTGTTAATATATTCTCTTGAATGAAAATGAAAAGGAACAAAAATTTGAGCCTCTAAATACCCTTTAATTACTGGAATTCTAGACCATACTTGTACCGTATTAAAAAATTCATTTATTTTTGGTGAATTATTAAAAATACCATCTTTTGATTGATACTTTTGATGTAGGTACCTTACACCAATGAAATTAGTATCAATAACTCCTCCCAGTCCCAAACTTCCTCCATTATTGCTACACCCACAGGCATCACAATCCTCTAAAAACAAAGCGTAACATTTTGGGAAAGGATCATTTGCTCCTACTTTGATTGATAAAAGACACATTAAAAGTGCTATTATTATTTTATTCTGTAAACCTCTTATCTGTAATAAATTCTTCATCTGTTAATGTTTTTAAAAAAGCAATTATAGCTGTCTTCTCTTCTTTTTTTAACTTAATTCCAACTATACCCTTTGTACTTTTAAGAATGGGATCTAAATTTTGAGTTTCTTGAACTCCATTAGAATAAAAATTAAGAACAGAAGCTAATGATCCAAACCTTCCATCATGCATATACGGAGCGGTGAGTTCAATATTCCTAAGACTAGGTACTTTAAACTTATATTTATCCTCTTCTAACAAAGTAACCGTCATTCTACCTAAATCATTCAAATCTGGATTAATAGGCAATCCGTTATTTCTAAAAGCATCATCAGTAAATAAATCAGTAGTATGACACGAAGCACATTTTGTCTTAAAAAGCTCTAAACCTGTTTTTTCTTCGTTTGAAAAATCTCCCCCCTTTTCTTTTCTAACATATTTATCATATTTAGAATTAGATGATACCATCATCAACATAAATTGTGATAATGCTTTAAATGTATTGTCTGCATTTATTTTTCCATCTTCAAAGGCTTCACTAAATAACTGTTTATATACTTTATCCTTTTGTAATTTTCCAATAACATTAGTTACTGTTTCACCCATTTCATCAGGATTTGTAATTGGTATTATCGGAAAGAGGTCTAAATGAAAAGCTGCTCCATCCCATGAAAATTGTTTTTGAAAAGCTACATTTTGAATAGGTTGCGTATTTCTTTTACCCTTTCTATCTTCAACACCATGACTAAATTGATGACCGTGGTGAGTAAAAGCAAATTTTTGTTGATGACAAAAAGCGCAAGAAACCACTCCATCACTTGACAATTTTCCATCATGGTACAATTTCTTTCCTAACTCAAACCCTTTCTCAGTTATAGGATTTAAATTCAAATCATACTTTGGTTCAGGAAAATTACTAGGTTTTTCAAATACAAGCTCTATATTAGTATATACTTCGTCTTTTTTACAACTAAAAAAAGTACATACCAATAATGCTATCAATATTTTTTTCATTACATATTCTTTTTGCAATCGATTAAACTTAATCAACATCAATTAGTATAAAAATTCAAAAGAACGGTATTAAATACCATTCTTTTGAATTGTGTAATGTTAATGGTGAGTTGCATTATGAACATGATGTACCATAAACATATCTGTATAATTTTCAGATATATTCGAAGCTTTATCCCCTCCCATGATTGTTGATCCTTCAGATAACTTAATCTTAGTTTTTCCGTCTAACATTTTGTTAGCATCAACTTTAATATGCAATTGAGGAGATGTCTCTTTGCTTACAACAGCGATATCCATAGGTAAAATTACCTCCTTATATAAATCTACTGAAGTTCCTCTACTTGCTATATGTAACATAAAAGGAGCTGTTTTGGCTTGGGTGTTTTCTTTATAATCTCCTTCTAAAACAACAAATTTATAACCAGCTTGCCAACTCCAAGTTAAATTATAACCTTCTGCTAAAGTCCAAAAGCCTTGTTGTACAGCCTGCCCTTGCTTAAAACGTTCTTGATCTACACCTATTCCAAACTTAATTTTAGTATATCTCCCAGCAGGCACATCTTTAAGTGAAATTTGAACTTTTTTAGCTTTATTATTACCCCCTTCACTTATTATAAAGTAACTTTTATCTTTCGGGTAGATTACTTCTTTACCTTCTTCAGTAATAAGTACAAAATTACTTACTATATAATCAAAAGAATTAATGGATAGTATTTCTCCATTTCCATTGGTATATGTTGAAGCTCCTAATAACAATTTATCATTAGAAAATCCATTATCAAATTCAATTGCTACTTCATTTTTTCCTTCTAATTTTTCATTTCCTATTTCCTCATCGCTACACGAAACAAAAGCCATAGCTATCGCTATGAAAGTAATTATTTTTTTCATCTTTTATATTTTTTTACAGTATGCATTTAACAATTATAGTGTTATTCTCTTCTATAATCAGTTTTAATTATAGATGAGAATTATTACTGTAATAGTATTATTAAATAAATTTAAATTATATAAATAACCTCTGAAGCCTACTATTAAATTTAGTAAGCCAGTTAGTTAAAAAGGTATGAATAAACTATACGGTAGGTGGATGAAAAATCTCTTTATTAAATAAGTAGTAATATCCTTTTTTATAAGAAAATTGTTGTTGTTTTTTGTAGAAATCCTCACGTACACTTTTAACATTTAAAATGCTAACAAACCCTATGGGATATTCTTCCATAGATATTCGTAACGAGTTAAAATCGTCCTCTTGTTGTTGTTCCAGTTTTTTCATAAGCTGACATTTTCCTTTACAGCCCATTTCAGGTTTGTCTTTGTTGATACATAATATTTTTGATATGTAATCATAATTAATCGCATACTCTACAAATGGCGCAATAGGTCTTAACATTGCAACCATATATAAGATAACAAAAATGTATATGTTTATTTTTTTTAACAAACCACAGTTATATTCTATGCAAAGATAATTTTAGTTTTTTAAAAAGAATATGATATTTAATATATTTCTTGAACTATTTATAATCTGTATTTTATAAAATGTTAAAAATCAAAGCTCCCACTAAATTAATTTTTATTTGGCTGTCTCTATAGAATTACAAAAAGGCTCTGGAGCTTCTATTTTAATTTGTTCTAAATAAATTACTATATTTGCACTTTATATTAAGAGAATATGATTGTTTTTTACGTTGATAATAAAAAGGTTACCCCAATAGTGTCTCTGAAAAATGAGAAAACTGTTTGTGACTCTATTTGCTCATCAAACTGCATAAAACCCAAAAGTAAGTGTTGTAATAAGTACCTAAAAAAAGGCATCAACTGTAAGCGATGCCCTTTAACTTTTGATTTAAAAGCTGTTTCTTAAACTTATTACTCTACTTTTAATAAAAAGTAGTTTCTTCTACCTCTCTGAAGTATTACATATTTTTCAGCAATTAAGTCATTTTCTGTAATTGTAAAATCTTCTTTTACTTTTTCTTTATTTACAGAAATTGAATTTTCTTTTAAAGCTCTACGAGCATCTCCATTCGATTTTAAAAAGTTTGTTTTTCCTGCCAATGCTCCTATCATATCTAATCCTTCATTAACATCAGAACTACTAACAGAAGCTTGAGGTACACCATCAAATACATCTAAGAAGGTTTGCTCATCTAAACTTTTTAAATCTTCAGCTGTAGACTTTCCAAACAATATATTTGACGCAGCTATTGCTTTATCTAATTCGTCTTTAGAGTGCACAAAAACAGTAACCTCTTCAGCTAATTTTTTCTGTAAAACTCTTTGATGTGGAGCTTCTTTGTGTTCTTCTATTAAAGAATCAATAGTTTCTTTATCTAAAAAAGTGAAAATTTTAATGTACTTTTCAGCATCTTCATCAGACGTGTTTAACCAAAATTGGTAAAATTTATATACAGAAGTTTTATCAGCATCTAACCAAACATTTCCTCCTTCAGATTTTCCAAATTTAGATCCGTCAGCTTTAGTTATTAAAGGACAAGTCGCTGCATATGCTTTTGCTTCCTCACCTACATTCATTCTTCGAACTAATTCAGTACCAGTGGTAATATTTCCCCATTGATCAGAACCTCCCATCTGTAATTTACAGTTATAAGTTTTGTATAAATGATAAAAATCATATCCTTGGATTAATTGGTAAGTAAACTCGGTAAAGCTCATTCCTCCACCACCTTCTCCTGAAATACGCTTCTTTACAGAATCTTTTGCCATCATGTAATTAACCGTAATACGCTTTCCTACGTCTCTGGCAAATTCAATAAATGAAAAATTCTTCATCCAATCATAATTATTCACTAAAATTGGTGAGTTTTCACTTCCATTATCAAAATTTAAAAAACGTCCTAAGGTTTTTTTTATCCCCTCTACGTTTTTAGCAAGTGCTTCTTCATTCAATAAATTACGTTCATCAGACTTCCCAGACGGGTCACCAATCATTCCAGTAGCACCTCCAACCAAAGCAACAGGTTTATGCCCAGCTTTTTCAATATGAACCAATAAAATAATTGGAACTAAACTACCAATATGTAATGAGTCTGACGTTGGATCAAAACCTATATAAGCTGTTGTCATTTCTTTTTGCAATTGCTCTTCGGTTCCAGGCATCATATCATGAATCATACCTCTCCATTGTAATTCTTCAACTAAGTTCTTGGTCATTATTATATTATTTTTTGGTTTACAAATATAGTGTTTCGAAATTTTTTAACATCATACTAAATATGTCAATTTAATTTTAGAATTGATAGTTAACCCAGAGTTGATATAAAATCATTTTATATAAAAATCGATTGGAACTTATTTACCAATTTTCCTTTTTTTATCTTTGATAGCTTATATTTTAAAATGTATGATTTTAGTTACTGGAGGAACAGGTTTGGTAGGATCGCACTTACTGTATCATTTAACATTAAAAAATGATGCGGTTTTAGCTATTTATAGAAATAAAGAACGAATCAAAAATGTTGAAAAAGTATTTTCTTTTTATACAAATGATACGGATTCTTTATTAAAAAAAATACGCTGGATTCAGGCGGATATAACTGACATACCCTCTCTAAACATTGTTTTTACTAATCATATTACCCAAGTATATCATTGCGCAGCATTAGTATCGTTTAATCCTAAAGATTACAAAAAAATGCGCAGAGTTAATATTGGTGGAACTAGAAATATTGTTAATTTTTGTGTTGATAATACTATTAAAAAAGTATGTTTTGTTAGCTCTATTGCTACGATAGGTGACAGTATTAATGAAAAGTTTATTAATGAAGAAAATGAATGGCAAGATAGCAGTAATAACAGTGGTTATGCTATTACAAAATATGGTGCTGAAATGGAAATTTGGCGTGCAAGTCAAGAGGGAATAGATGTAGTTATTGTAAACCCAGGTGTTATTTTAGGTAGTGGTTTTTGGAAAGAAGGTTCAGGAAAGTTGTTCACTCAAATATTTAATGGCTTTAAATTTTACACGGAAGGAGTTACTGGTTTTATTGGTGTTAAAGATGTTGTTAACGTCATGATTATGCTTACTGAATCTAAGATTAAAAATGAACGTTATATTCTGGTATCTGAAAACAAATCATTTAAAGAAATTCTATCTTTAATCGCTGATGGGTTCAATAAAAAAAGACCTACAATAAAAGTAAATAAACTTGCCACAAAAATATTTTGGAGAATTGATTGGTTAGTAACAAAACTTACTGGTAAAGATCCATTACTAACAAGAAACTCTGCTAAATCATCTCATAATAAATCGTACTATTCATCACAAAAAATAGAAGGTGCTTTAACTTTCAATTTTCAAACTATACCTGAAGTTGTTAAAGGAATTTGTAATGATTACCTATGATTTCCTCTATCTAATTTATCTAACTTCTCTGGTAATTCCTTTCCTTTTAATAATAGTTTTTTATCTATTTCTTTTTCAGTTTCTTTCCCTGTTAAATTAAGAATATTTGGCCTGTCTAACGAATCCTTAATTCGTTGTTCAGTTATATAAATATCATACAAGCTATCAATATTATTCTTTACTAAGTCTAGCATTTCAGAATATTCATCTATTCTTGATGTGTAATATTTATTACTTGTATCAAATCTAATAGTATCTATTTTATATTTTTCATACACAACTACCATATAATTGGATAGTTTCTTTAAATTTTTATTCTTAACATTCTTTGCTGACGAAGCCAAGTACATATCCGTCAATAAATCAACCATAGAATCTTTAGGAATCAAATCTTTAGGCTTCTTGTAAATAGTATTACTAGTACAAGAAACCAAAAACATCAATATAAAAAAATATAAAATTTTATTCATTATCTATTAAAAACTAGACGTTCACCTTTAATATTTTCATTAAACTCACCTTCATTATACATTAAATTTCCATTAACGAACGTGTGAGTTATTTTATTTGAGAACTTTTGACCTTCAAAAGGAGACCATCCACATTTATATAAAATATTTTCTTTTGAAACTTCCCAACTTTGAGTAGGATCAACTAAAACAAGATCAGCAAAAAAACCTTCTTTTATAAATCCTCTTTTCTCCACACTAAATAACTTAGCAGGATTATGACACATTTTTTCTACTGCTTTCTCAATAGGCAACACTCCTTCTTTAACTTTTTCTAAAACAGCAATTACAGCATGTTGTACTAATGGCCTTCCGCTTGGTGCTTTGGTATATACATTGTCTTTTTCTTCAAGAGTATGAGGTGCATGATCTGTAGCAATAACATCTATTCTATCATCTAATAAAGCCTTCCATAACCCCTCTTTATCCTTTTGAGTTTTAACAGCCGGGTTCCATTTAATATGAGTTCCTTTAGCATCATAATCTGCATCTGTAAACCATAAATGGTGCACACACACCTCAGCTGTAATTTGTTTTTCTTCTAAAGGAATATCATTTCTAAATAAATGAGTTTCTTTTTCAGTAGATAAATGAAATATATGTAAGCGAGCTCCTGTTTTCTTTGCTAACTCTATTGCTTTTGATGAAGACAAGTAACATGCTTCTTCACTACGAATGATTGGATGGTATTTAATGGGAATATCATCTCCGTATTTTGCTTTATATTCTTCAGTATTCTTTCTTATGGTAGCCTCATCTTCACAATGAACAGAAATTAAAAGCTTTGTTGACGAAAATATTTTTTCCAAAACCTCTTCATTATCAACTAACATGTTTCCTGTTGAAGAACCTAAAAACAACTTAATACCAGCAACATTTTTAGAATCAGTCTTTAATAATTCTTCTAAATTATCATTAGTCCCACCAAACATGAAAGAATAGTTTGCATATGATGTTTTTCTTGCTACTTCAAACTTTTCTTCTAATAATTCTTGAGTTGTTGCCTGAGGAACAGTATTGGGCATTTCAATAAATGACGTAATTCCTCCAGCAATTGCTGCTTTACTTTCTGTAGCTATATTAGCTTTATGCGTTAATCCTGGTTCTCTAAAATGCACTTGATCATCAATCATACCAGGAATTAAATACTTTCCTTCTGCATTAATAATTGTTATATTGGTTACTTCAATATTAGTAGCTATTTGTTTTATATATCTCCCTTCAATTAAAACATCGCCAGTAAAAACCTTGTTTTCGTTAACGATTTTTGCATTTTTTATTAAATATGATTGCATGTTATTTTGGTAATCCGTTTAATCTCATTTTTATAACTCCAAAAAGCGCTTCGTATACTATACCTCCACTCATTTTTGATTCTCCTCGAGTTCTATCAGTAAAAATAACTGATACTTCTTTTATTTTAAATTTATGCTTCCAAGCTTTATATTTCATCTCTATTTGAAAGGCATATCCAACAAATTTAACTTTATCTAATTGTATTGTTTCTAATACATTTCGCTTCCAACAAACAAAACCTGCGGTAGTATCATGTACTGGTATTCCTGTTATAAAACGAACATATTTGGAGGCAAAATATGACAACAATACTCTATTCATTGGCCAATTAACAACATTAACTCCTACAGAATATCTTGACCCCACTGAAACATCTCCTCCTTCAATAGCACAAGCGTTATACAACCTTATTAAATCTTTAGGGTTATGAGAAAAATCGGCATCCATTTCTATAATATAATCGTACCCTTTATCTAATGCCCATTTAAATCCATGAATATAAGCAGTTCCTAGGCCATTCTTTTCTTTTCTGTTTTCTATATATAATCTACCAACAAATTCTTTTTGTAATTCTTCAACAATCGAGGCGGTTCCGTCTGGAGAATTGTCGTCAACTACTAAAACATCAAAAGCCTTTTCTTGATCAAATGTGGCTTTTATAATTGCTTCAATATTTTCTTTTTCATTGTATGTAGGAATAATGACTATGGTGTCTGACCTCATAATTTTCATCTAAATAAAAGCAAATATACACTAATTTATCACTAATTTTGTGTTAATTAAGAGCTCAAAACGCCAATTTTGCAAGCAATAGAACTTATTAATAACTCTGATAGTTGGTTTACGTTAGTAATTCTTTTTACTATTGTATTACTTGCCATACTTAAACTTATAAAACCAAACTATTTACTAGGGTATACATTAGCTTTTTTCACCCCTGGTTTTTTTCAAAAAAAAGCTGAGGAACATATGTATCTTTTCTCTCCTTTTAAATTTATTTTATTTTGCTATAGTTCAATTTCTATTTCTCTACTTGTTTACCTAGTTGCACAACCATCAAATACCAATACAAATAGCTTTATTAGCTTTCTAATTATATTAACATATGTATTTTGTTATTTACTTATTAAATATTTTATAGAAAATATAATTGCTAGCATATTGTCCATAAAAAACAATATTAATTACTTTTTACATGTTAAGTACGGGTATTTATTTACTGTAAGCTTATGGGGTTTACCTCTAATCATACTTTATAAATACAGTTTGCATAGTCGCTTTTTTTTAATTACCACACTGATTATATTACTTATTTTCAGAGCCTTTTTAATAATAACTAACAATAAAAACATAGTTATAGGTAAGTTGTTTTATTTTATTTTGTATTTTTGCACCCTTGAAATAGCACCGCTATTAATTCTTTATAAAACAACAACTACATAAAGAGACAATTTATGAAAGTGAAAACTATTTTAGTATCTCAACCAGCACCAAAAACTGAAACTTCTCCATACTTTGATTTGGCAGAAAAACAAAAAGTTAAAATTGACTTTCGTTCGTTTATTCATGTTGAAGGTATCCCTGTAAAAGAGGTAAGGGCTCAAAAAATAGATTTAAATAACTATACCGCTATTATCTTAACAAGCAGAAATGCTGTTGATAATTTTTTCAGAATAGCAGAAGAAATGCGTTTTACAGTTCCTGATGACATGAAATACTTCTGTCAATCGGAAGCTGTAGCTTATTACCTTCAAAAATATGTTGTTTACAGAAAACGCAAAATTTATGTTGGTAACAGAACTTTTCCTGAACTAACAAAATTAATTAAGAAGCATAAAGATGAAAAGTTTTTATTACCTTCTTCTGATAAATTAAAAGCACTTATCCCAACTGAACTTGACAAGCTAGGAGTTGATTGGAAGCGTGCTGATTTATACAGAACGGTAGTAAGTGATTTAACAGATTTGGAAAACGTTTTTTATGATGTATTGGTATTCTTCAGCCCTTCTGGTATTGATAGCTTATTTAAAAACTTCCCAAACTTTAAACAAAACGACACCCGAATTGCTGTTTTTGGAAATTCAACCATTAAAGCTGTTGAAAAAAGAGGTTTACGTGTAGATATTTCTGCACCAACACCAGAAACTCCATCAATGACAATGGCATTAGATAAATATATTAAAGAAGTTAATAAAAAATAATTTTTATTCTAAGATATTTAAACCCCATCAAAAATAATTTTGATGGGGTTTTTTCTTACACGTAAGTTTCATATGAATACTTCGTCATAGTTGTAACACAAAATATTTTTATGATACTAATTCTTCTTTTTATTTCTGCTTGTTTTTTAGCATACACAAATGGTGCAAATGATAATTTTAAAGGTGTAGCCACATTATTTGGCGCTGGTATAACTAATTACAAAAAAGCTATTAACTGGGCTACAACAACAACATTTGCAGGTTCTATTACCGCTATTTTTCTTGCTAAAGAATTAGTTAAAAACTTTTCAGGAAAAGGGTTAGTTCCAGACGAATTAATACAATCTCCTGCTTTTGCCATCTCAATTGCATTAGGAGCTGCAATTACAGTTTTTACGGCCACAAAAATAGGTATGCCAATTTCAACCACACACAGTTTAGTAGGAGCACTCTTTGGAACTGGAATTATGGCTGTTGGCTCTCATTTTAATTTTGGAAAACTAGGTAATACCTTTTTAATACCACTTATAGTAAGCCCTCTAATTGCTACAACCTTAAGTTTAACAGCTTATGTATTGTTTAAATACATAAGGAAACAGATTCCTAGTTTAAATGCAAAAAAAACGACGTTACTTAGTACCTCTTCTTCTAAAATTTTAGACGGATTACATTATTTAAGTTCTGGAATTGTAAGTTTTTCTAGAGGACTAAATGACACTCCTAAAATAGTAGGGTTATTAATTATCATTAACACAATAGAGGTAAAATGGAGTATGCTTTTTATTGCTATAATTATGGCTTTAGGTGGTTTATTAAATGCTAAAAAAGTTGGTGAAACAATGAGTGAAAAAATTACAAAAATGAATTCTGCCCAAGGTTTTACAGCAAACATGGCAACAGGTTTGTTAGTTACAACTGCCAGCATACACGGGCTACCAGTGTCAACTACTCATGTTTCTGTAGGGTCATTATTTGGTATTGGAGTAATAACCAAAAAAGCAAATTATAAAACAATTGGAAAAATTATATTATCTTGGGTTCTTACCCTTCCTATTGCAGCGATTATGAGCGCACTTATTTTTAAAACACTCCAAATATTAATGTAACTTCTAATACAGTTTAAAATGGAACAATTAGTTATTTTTGAAAGAATGTAAATATTATTTATGGATAAGTATCTGGAAATCATAAAGAATTCATATACCGGTTATTGGAATTATTTAAAACAATCTGTACTGTTTGAATTAAATTGGGAAAATTATTTTTATGGATTGATTCTAATATCATTTATTGTTTGGGGATTGGAACTTATATTTCCATGGAGGAAAAAACAGCCAATATTCAGAAAAGATTTTTGGTTGGACATTTTTTACATGTTTTTTAATTTTTTCTTGTTGAACCTAATCGTTTTAATTGCCTTATCTAACACTTCAGAGCAATTATTAAATGATTTTTTAAGTATCTTTAATCTATCTGTATCCAGTGTTCAATTATTTGATATTAATAACCTCCACTACATATTAAAACTTCTTATATTCTTTATAGTTATCGATTTTATTCAATGGTTTACTCATACTCTTTTACATAAGTATGAGTTTTTATGGAATTTCCATAAAGTACATCATTCTGTAAAGCAAATGGGGTTTGCTGCACATTTACGCTATCACTGGATGGAACCTATTGTTTACAATTCAATGAAATACATTCCGCTTGCCATAATCGGAGGATTCACAGCTGAAGATGTAGCTATTATTCATTTTTTTAATATTACCATTGGTCATTTAAACCATGCTAATATTAACTGTGATTATGGGTTTTTAAAGTATATACTAAACAACCCTAAAATGCACATATGGCATCACGCCAAAAAACTTCCTAAAGAAAGGGAAAAAGGTGTTAATTTTGGAATTACATTAAGCATTTGGGACTATATATTCAAAACAAACTACATACCCCATAACGGAAGAGATATTGAAATTGGATTTGAAGGTGATGATACTTTTCCTAAAGATTTTATTGGTCAAGAATTATACCCGCTTAAAAAATAAATGCTTCTTTTTTTTCCTGTAAGTATTCAAAGAGAAAAACGATTAAAAACTGAACATGAGTAAAAATCTATTAATAATTTTTGTGAAAAATATTAAGCTAGGAAAAGTTAAAACTAGACTAGCAAAAACCATTGGTAAAAAAAATGCCTTTGAAATATATAAAGAACTTGTTAAAGTTACCGAGCAAGCTACAGAAGAATTACATCTTGACAAGCGTGTTTACTTTTCTGATGCTATTATTGATTTGGAATGGCAAAATCACACTAAAAAAGTTCAAAAAGGGATTGATTTAGGTGAACGCATGAAAAATGCTTTTCTTGAAGGTTTTGAAGATGGCTACAAAAACATCATTTTAATAGGATCAGATTTACCCGATATTTCTTCAGAAATAATTACCAAAGGATATGAAAAATTACAAAAAAACGAGGTTGTATTTGGCCCGGCTGAAGATGGTGGCTATTATTTATTAGGGTTATCAAAAATGATTGACACTATTTTTGATAATAAACCATGGAGCCAATCTAACTTATTAAAAGTAACTTTACACGATATAAAATCAACCACAAAAAACATTGCCTTTTTAAAGGAATTAAATGATATTGATACAATTGAAGATTTATTGAAATCTGATTTTTATAAGAACAATATCCATATTCAAAAGCTAACTAAAAATGACGAAACAACAACAACTTAAAGAAACCAAAGAGTATCTTGTAAACAAAGGAATTTCAGCTCCTGAAATTGGAATAGTTCTAGGAACAGGCTTAGGAAAACTAGTTGATGAAATTATTATTGAACAAGAAATACCCTATTCTGAAATACCACATTTTCCTCAAGCTACTGTTGAATTTCATTCTGGAAAACTTATTTACGGAACATTATCAGGTAAAAAAGTAATCGTAATGTCTGGTCGTTTTCATTTATACGAAGGCTACAATCTTTGGGAAGTTACCTACGGAATACGTACCATACAACAAATAGGAATTAAAACCTTATTAATTTCAAACGCTGCTGGAGCTATTAATTTAAACTTCAAAAAAGGTGATTTAATGCTTATCGAAGATCATTTAAATTTACAAGGAAGTTCGCCTCTAGCGTTTAAAGGTGCTGGGGAATTTGGTGATTTATTTGCAGATATGCTTGAGCCATATTCAAAAAAATTAAACACCAAAATGAAAGCTATCGCTAAAACAAACGACATAGATTTGAAAGAAGGTGTATATGCTAGTGTCGTTGGTCCACAATTAGAAACTAGAGCGGAATATAGAATGCTACAAATTTTAGAAGTAGATGCTGTGGGTATGAGTACAGTGCCTGAAGTAATTGTTGCTAAACATCTACGACTACCTTGCATAGCTATCTCTGTTTTAACTGATGAATGTGATCCAAAAAATTTACAACCAGTAAATATTCAAGAAATTATTGACGTAGCTGGTAAAGCAGAACCCAAAATGATCACTTTATTTAAAGAATTAATAAAATCAATATAATGTCATTCATAAAATAAGCTTCTAATCAGAGCACTCTTTTATTTTAATAATGACTAATTTTAAAAATATGAGTTATTTAGAAACAACAAAAAATGTATATAAAGAAGCAGCGTTAACCCCTGATGTGGGACTTTGTTGTACTACCAATCCTATTTGGGAATTACCTGGACTAAAAATACCACGTATTATGCAAGAAATGAACTACGGTTGTGGTTCTACTGTTCATGCTCGTGACTTAACTAACAATCCCAAAATGCTATATGTTGGTGTAGGTGGAGGTATGGAGTTATTACAATTTGCTTATTTCAATCGTTCAAAAGGAGGAGTTATTGGTTTAGATGTTGTTGATGAAATGCTAGAAGCTTCTCGTAAAAATTTTATTGAAGCTGAAAAAATGAATCCTTGGTTTAAAAGTGATTTTGTTGATTTACGAAAAGGTGATGCAATGAACCTTCCTGTTGAAGATAATTCCATAGACGTAGCTGCTCAAAACTGCTTGTTTAATATTTT
Source organism: Tenacibaculum sp. nBUS_03 (assembly GCF_051201695.1). Lineage (GTDB taxonomy): Bacteria > Bacteroidota > Bacteroidia > Flavobacteriales > Flavobacteriaceae > Polaribacter. Next base: position 2,291,513 of record NZ_CP179214.1, read on the forward strand.
TAAATCTGACGACTTAAAAAAAGCAATTGCTGAAATGCATAGAGTATTAAAGCCTCATGGCCGATTAGTAATGAGTGACCCCACCTGTGAGCAACCTATGAATGATGAATTACGAAATGACGAACGCTTACGTGCTTTATGTTTAAGTGGAAGTTTATCAATTGCTGATTATGTAAAAACTTTAACCGATGCTGGTTTTGGTACTATAGAGATCAGAGCTAGAAAACCATATAGAATTTTAGACCCTAAAAATTATCCAACTGACGAATTAATTTACATAGAGTCTATTGAAGTAGCCGCTATTAAAGATCCAATGCCAGAGGATGGCCCTTGTGTTTTTACTGGTAAAGCTGCAATCTACTTTGGTGATGAAGATTATTTTGATGATGGTTTAGGCCACACCTTATTAAAAAACCAACCATTAGCTATTTGCGATAAAACTGCTGGAGCACTTAAAGCTTTAGGTAGAGACGATATATTTTTCTCTGAGTCAACCTATCATTATGATGGAGGCGGATGTTGTTAAATCTTTATTTTACAATTTCAATATCAAATCCAATAATATCTCTAACACCCTGTTCAGTCATTTCTATTGGCTGAATAGGTGTTACATAATGCCATAAATCATTACCAAAAGTTTTTTCCTCTCCAGTATCTGCTTGAAAAGCAAATTCCCCTAATTCTAATTCTTTATTAAAAATCAGCTCTTTATTATCGCCGATTTTCTCAAAAATTTGAGTTTCTCCTCCTCTTATATTTTTTCTATTTACAACCAACGCAGAAATAATGTATTGCGCACCATCTTCATGCATTCCTTCTGGAGAATTTTCACCTTTTACTTCACCTTTTGTTAAGGTTCTCATAAAGTGGCTGGTAATTTTTAACTTACATATTTCTGGGTGTTTGCTAGCTACTAATTCAAATGCTTTTTTTAACAACTCATAAAATAATTTGTTTTCAACAGCTTCTTTAGTAGCTTGTTTAAACTCTCGTTTCCAACTTCTAAAATCATTTACATTTTGTTTAAAACTACTAGCCAAAACACGTTGAATTTTATAATCATTTTCAAGCTTTTCTATCGTAAAAGTTGAAATATTTCGCTGCCTTGTTACTGTTGAAATATTTGAAAACTGTTTTTTCTGTTCAATAGTTAATTTAGAAGTCCAAGGTGCTAAAACTTGTATGTCAAGTTGTTTTTCAAAATAAGGTTTATGAATGCTGGTTATGGAATCAATATCTTCAGGGAAGTTGTTTTTTAAAAACGTTATTTGATTTTCTTTCACTAAATACTCATCGTTTTCTAAGCTTTGAAATAACGGTTGGAAATAACTTAAAAAATTCTCTTTATTTATATGTAAATCAGTTAAACTTCCGATACAAATAGGAGATTTAATTTCTCTATTAATAACTCTTGATATGTTCTTTTCTGTAATCATTTCCTAATTTCTTAAATATGTAATCAATACATGCTTTTCTATTTAATAACCAATAAGCATAAGGTATTGTTATGATTTGTATGCGAACCCTAAACAATGTCTTATATTGCTCTATTGAAAAAGATCTTTCCATTTCTCCTGGGTAACCTATTAAATCAATACAAACTGTTTTATTATTATAAGGTAGCACAATATCAAAAAAGTACCCTGCTACGGCATGATGAAAAAGCACTTCATTTTTACTAATTCCTAAATTTATTAATTCTTTAAATACTTCTGTAGCAAAATCATCTATAAAAAAATCATCATTCCTAATGGTAGTATTTTGATTAGATTTTGAATAATAATCAATTAATAAATTAGTGTTACTAAAATTTTTAGGTAAAAAAGAATAGTATAAATTTTGTTTATATTTTGCTCTAGTTATACTAACATTAAATACATCCTCTCGATTTAAATATTGAAAAACTGTATTACTTGTGGCATCGTCAATAACCAAAGAAATGAACATAATATCTCTTTCTTCTCCTTGGAAATCAAAAGGAGTACCTACACTTATTTTATGCTTTTTAATTATACCTATATCAAACTCTTCTAACTTATTTTTCAAATAATTTACTTGATCTCTAAAAGGAGATAGAATCCCTATACTAGTACAAAGCGTGTTTTGCAGATTACTTTCTTCTTCTACAATTAAAATTATATCTTTTAATAACAGGGATGCTTCTTCAATATTAACCCCCTTCTTATCTTTAAATCCTTTAATATAGTGCCAATCTATAGCTGTATTTGTCTGATGTATTTTAATATCAGACATAATTTTTAGTTTATTATCATAAAATTTATCATTACTATAGTTAATAATACTTGGTACACTTCTATAGTGTTCATCTAAAAAATGAATATTGTCTTGCGAATTTACACGCTGAATAACGTAGTCAAGAAAGCTATTTTTTCTGTAGTTCAATACATCAATATCATGAAGTAATCCCAAATTAGTCGCTACATTTTCCATTGTTTCAGATGACAGAAATGAAACGTGTTTCAATTGTTTTGGATCACCAACAACCACTACTTTTTTTGCTCTAGCAATAACAGGAATCATCGTAGCTATATCACTTTGAGAAGCTTCATCAATAATTACAACATCGAAAATATCATTTTCTAAAGGCAAAGTATTACTAATATCTGTGCTTTTTGAAATCCAAATTGGTAAACAGTCTAATAAATACTTAAAACTGATTGACTCAAATAATTGTTCTTTAACCTCAGGATCAGTAGATTTTGTTAATTGTAACAAGTCTTTGAACATTTGTCTATTATAATTAATAGATTGTTGATTTTTATAAGACACAGAATAGCTTACAATTTTTTTAATTGTACTATTTTTTTTCTGTATATAATTATTTAAAAGCTCAATAAGTTGCCAAAAAGGGACTTCCTTTAATATTTTTTTAGAAACATATGTCTTTTTAATTCGTTTAAAAAAAGATGGAGTATAATCTAAAAACAATTGTGCATTTTTAATTTCTTTTATTTCTCTCCTTATAATTTCTTCCTCAATTTCATTAATTTTCTCATCTACTCTTTCCAATTCTCTTTCATAAAAAGAAATAGTTTTTTCATTAATATTTTGACGAGAAGAGAAATTTAAAATAGATTCTAACTTTTTTCTTAATCTAGAATTATAACTCCTTCCTTTACCTATTCTTACAGTTAATCCTTTAATTCCTATATCATTTACAATTTTGTCATTTACGACATCTACGGCCTGATCTGATTTAGAACAAATTAACACGCTCTTATTATTATAAACCATATCTATAGCTAATGACGCAATGGTGTATGATTTTCCAGTGCCAGGAGGACCAATAACAACTGTAAATGGCGAATCTGACTTTACTTCGTGAACAATCTCTTTTTGAGCTACACTCAAATTAGAAGGCACATAAATTGTTTCTATTTTATTCCTATCAAGAGCACGAAACATTGAATTTATATTCCTAGAAAATAATGCTTCTAACGAAGCATTATATAAGTGATCTTCTTTTATTCTATCAATCTCAAATAAAACATCTCTACTTGATTTTGTTTTTTCTATGATTCCTAAAGCTATTGAGTTATGAATAACTAATGAAGTATTTTTTTGTGCTCTTTTTAAATAAACATCATCACAAAGTACAGGAAGTTTGTGTAAACTATCAGTGGTTATAGGAATAATTTCTTTTAACTTTTCAGCTAAAACAAAAATGTTTTTCTTATTTAAAATCTCTTTATTAATAATTGATTTTAATGTTAAAACAAAACTATCGTCAAGATTAAAATTTTGTCTTAAAACATTAATAAGTGCTTCATTTATCCTATTCTCATCAAACTTATAATCAAAAAAATAAATTCCATCACTATTAATTTTTAATTCCACCGGAGTAACAATTAGTGGTGCACAAATAGTTCTTTTTTTACCTAAAAAATTAAGCTTTCCCGTAATAAAAAAACTATTCGTAATTAGTGTTTTATTTTTTTTATGAATTTCAAGATACCTGTATAAATCTTCTCCTAAATCAAAATCAAGCAATGTATTTTCTTCTTCTCTAAAAAGATAATTCTTATTTTGAAAAAAAAACCTTTTATCAACAGTAGCTCCAAAAAAACTTAATACATCATTATCTCTAAATTCTTGTTTATAGCAATTTTGATAATAAGATATTACCTTTTCAATATGCATCATATTCCTCTCTAGTTTTCCTCCTCTTGAAATTGTAAATACTCTTTTACTGTTTTATTTACTGGTGGAATATCTTCTTCTGTTATTGTTTTTAAAACATCAACTGTTATTGGAGCAATACTCACAATTCTATTTGCTTGGTATTCTATTATTTTTTCGAATAAGTTTCTTGCCACACGCGCATTTCCAAAGTTTTTATCTTTCTTTTCGTAAAACTTATCAAAAATAAAATGTAATTTCTCTTTCGCATCCTCAGTTAATACAAAATCATTCTTCCTACAAAACAATTCGAAAATTCCAATTAATTCACTTGGTTTATAATGATCGAAGGTAAAGTATCTATTAAAACGTGACTGCAATCCTGGATTAGAAGTAATAAAATCTTTCATTTCATCAGGGTACCCAGCTACAATAACTACTAACTCTTTACGATGATCTTCCATCTTTTTAAGTAACACCTCTATAGCCTCATTACCAAAATCTTGTTTATTATCTTTTGACAATGCATATGCTTCATCAATAAACAAAACTCCATTTAAAGAGGTATTAACAATTTCTTCAACTTTCAAAGCTGTTTGACCAACATATCCAGCAACCATTCCACTTCTATCAGTTTCTATTAAATGACCTTTTTCAAGATACTCTAAGTGTTTATATATTTTAGAAACCAAACGAGCAACTGTTGTTTTTCCTGTTCCCGGAGGTCCCCATAAAAACTGAATGTAACGAGTTGTTTACAGATTTCAACCCTTCTTTTTCTCGTAATTTTTGTACTTTTAAAAAGTTAGCTAACTCTTGAACAGCTGTTTTAATAGTATCTAAACCTATTAACTCATTCAATTCATCTAAAACATCCTGTAATGTTTCGTTCTCATCAACTTCTGTTTGTTTTACTCCTTGTAGTTTTTGTTTAGGATGTGATACGCTATTATTAATTTCTTTCAATGCTTTTTCTTCTTCCTCAGAAATAGTTCCATCAGCTTTGGAGATTAATGTTGCTATACGGTATAAAAAAGCTCCAGAATTGGTAAAGTATTTATTGTCTAGTTTCTTTAATATTGAAGGTAATAGAAACTCATTTTTATAATCTTCTCCTAAATCAAACAAAGAAGCGTTTTGTATAATTTCAATATTTTTATCAAAACTATTCGATGTTACAAATTTATTAATTCGTTCAATTGTTAAACTACTAATAATATCATTTCCCTGAAGTTTTTCAAACAGAAAAGCTAGTAAGAATTTCACTTTTAATGTTGCTTCCTCATTGGTAGCGTCATGTAATCCATATGTTTTATTATATACTTTTATAATGTCTTGTAAAATTACATGTTCTGCTTTAAACTCTATGGCATCATCAGTTTTATTTACAATGGTATTGATTACATTAGAAAAATGTTTGTTTTGGTTTAAATCTTCAGCTAATTCTTGTATTTTTTCTCCTTCTTCTTTTAAAATTTCTAAAAAGTCATTCGCTATTGCATAATCTTTATCTCCATTCTCTTTTTGATTTACAAAATTTTTAAACTTATTCGTAAAATACTCTAAATTCTTTCTTTCTTCTTTTTGCTGTAAATGAAGGTTTTCTATTAACTTTTTTAAATAAGTAACATGTGTTTTTGGAAAAATACTGAAAAAAGTATGATCTAAAGAGTTTATTGTTAATGGCAACACCAAATTTTTAGTATGAATTTTTTTTGATGTAATTATAAAGTCTAGCTGACTTTGGTCTTTTTTTATAGAGTATAACAACAATAAATCTTCTTCCTTCAATTTTAATGAAGAAAAAACATCCGATAAACTAACTATTTTAATTGGATTTACTGTTTTTCCTTTAAAAAAACACAGCTGATCAGTTTCGCTTAATTGCAAAAAAAAACGGTCAACAATTTTATAGTGTTTTGTATTGTACATAGCTTTTTAATTATTTATTTTTCCTAATTACCCGCATCAATTTGCATCATAGCATCTTCAACATGATGAACTAACTCATCAAAATGTGCTAATCTTTTCGTTTCTCTTGTTCTATTAAAAGGTAAATCAACATTAATATGTTTTACAAAATTTGAAGGTGCATGCTTCATTATATAAATATCATCTGCCAAATACACTGCTTCTTGAATGTCATGTGTTACAAATAAGATGGTTGGACTAAATTTTTCCCAAATACCAATTAACAAATCTTGCATTTGTAAACGGGTTTTTACGTCTAAAGCTCCAAAAGGCTCATCCATCAATAAGATTTCTGGATTAGACATTAAACTTCTAGCAATAGCAACACGTTGTAATTGCCCTCCAGATAAGTTTGGATACTGAGCGTACTTTTTTTGATGCCCATCTAAACCTACTAGTTGAATCATTTCCATTGCCCGTTCATTTCTTTCTTTTTTAGAAACTCCTTGAAACTGTAATCCTAAACCAACATTGTCTAGTACCGTCATCCAAGGCAATGAAGAGTATTGTTGAAATACCATACTTACCCTGTTCTCTTTACTAACAGGTTTCCCTTTTACCAATACAGAGCCAGAGGTAGGTTCTTGCAGTCCGGCTATATACCTTAGTAAAGTTGATTTTCCGCAACCTGACATTCCTAAAATTACACCAAATTGCCCCTGCATGGGTTTGTCTTCAATTAATAAATCTAAATTTTCAATTATTTGAGTTTTCCCATTATTATACGATTGATGTATGTTACGTAACTCAATAATATTTCCTGTAGTAGGATTATCTATAAATTCTAATGCCATAGCTAATGTTTATTACCTTTATTTACATGCTTAAACGGAAATAATACTTTGTCAATCATTACAAAAATCTTATCTTGTAATACACCAATTATTACAATAATTATTAAAATAGCAAATGCTTTATCTATTCTACTTTGTCTTTTCGCTGTCCATATTAATTCACCAATTCCGCCCCCTTTATTTAACATTTCAACAATAGTTATATAGGTCCACGAAATAGCCGTTAACACTCGAATATCATCAATTAATTTAGAAAGCACATAAGGTATGTATACCGTTTTTATTGTTTGCAAAGGAGAAGCTCCTAAAGTAAATACTGTATTTAAATAAACTTTTTGAACCTCATCTATTCGTTGAACAACTACAGGAATTAAATACACAACAATACCAAAAGCTAAAAATGACACTTTCATTTGACTCCCTAACCCCAGCCACATAATAAAAATACCGGTTACAGCAGTTAATGGAATAAAACGATACGAGTCTATAATTTTACTAAATAACCCTCTGAATAAAGGTACCAATCCTAATAAAAACCCAATAGGAATAGCTACAATTATCGCCAATAAGTATCCAAAAATATTTAACTTTATAGAAAAGAACGTATTTCCAATTACATCATCATCTTTATTTAATTCAGGAAATGCTTTAATTACTTTTATAGGCGAAGGTAATAATGGGTATACCTTATTTTTCATCAACCCATATTGCGCTAATTCTTCTTTATTTAAAAGTTCTAATTTATCATAACTAGCAACTAATATAGAATCATTTTCATAATACAGTTTATTTTCTTGCTTTAACGATGAAACATTTATGGATCCATTTTGTGTGATGACAGAATTTGATAAAACCTCTGCCATTAAGAACCATATTAAAACAAGAATTACGCTTCCCAAAATGGTAAGCGTAATTTTTTGTTTTGAGTCTAGTTCTCCTCGTAACTCAAATAATTTTTTAAAATCAGTACTCATTAGTCAACTACTAATTCAAAATCCGTTCTTCTATTCTTTGCCTTACAATTAGCATTTTGATTCCTTTCGCATCCAGCAATAGGCTTATCAGGTCCGTTACCAACAATAATGAATCTGTTTTTAGGCATGTTATGCTCACTTATTAAATACTGAGCAACTGAATTGGCTCTTCTCTTTGAAAGTGCAATATTAGAAGATCTTCCTCCTACATTATCCGTATTTCCTTCTATTCTAATACGAGCATTGGCAAACGCTCTTGCTATTGGAGTAAATTGAACATCTATTAGTTGTTTAGCATTATCACTTAATTGATATTCTCCTGTTCTAAAAGTGATACTTACTTTTTTAGAAGAAAGTGATTCTTTTTTAGCTACGGTTTCGCTTGCTGCAGTAAACTCTTTTTGTTTTTCAGAAATATGATTAGCTCCTGTTAGTGATTTTGTTTTAGAAACTAAATCTCTTGTAGATAACAACCTCCAACTTTTTGCTCCTGATGTATTATACCCTAAGTTATTATACTTAACTTTCATTTTGTTATATAAATCTTCTCCGGTAACACCGTTATAATTTTGATTCATACCAAAAAAGTTTTCATTATCTCCATGAGTTGCTAGACGCACATTGTTAATTGCATCGTAACAAAAATCTTCAGGCTGTGATAAACCTTCAGCTAAAATTTTCGCTGCTTTTCTTTTATTAGCGTCTGAATTATTTAGTTCAGAAGCTCCAATCATCCAACCTTCATATAAATCACGAAGTTGTTCTTTGTTTTTTTCGATAAAATTTTTCTTAGAAACAAATACATCAGCAATAATATGTGTTGCATTTTTAGTACTTTCTAGCACACGAGCTCCAGCAACTTTACTAACACAATCAGCATCATCTGGACTCCAAACTACGGCAGCATCAACAGTTCCACTTTTAAAAGCATCAGCAGCATCGATAGCACTTGGTACCTCAACAATTTTCACCTGACTTGTTTTAATATCTCCAGCTTCTAATAACCAAATTAAAAACGAATGAGAAGGAGTCATTGGCGCTACTGCGATTTTTTTACCTTTTAAATCGCTAACCTTACTAATTCCTCTCCTTGCAACAATTGCATCACCTCCACGACTCCAGTCTGCTTGGAAAACAACTTGCGGTTGGTATTGAGACAATCCTTCAACTTCAGTAGGAAAAGCATCAATTGTAGCCCACATTAAATCAATATCACCATTTTTAAATGCATCTCTTGAAGCATCAAAATCATCAATTACCTTAAAGTTTACTTTAAAACCATAATCTTTATAAAATCTAGAGTTCGTATTTGCTTGAAACCCTTCATTAAAATATTGTCCACCTGCATATCCTCCCCAAGTTACTACTCCTATATTAATAACATCTTTGTATCCATCTTTTGATTTAGAACTAGATGTTGAAGTAACTTCATTTATTTTTTGCTTTACCTTAGGGTCACGTAATTTATTTAATAGGTAGTACACCCCTCCAATTATTACTAAAACAATAAGTATTTTTGAAAATGGAGTTAGTCTTTTTCCTGCCATAATTTATAGTTTGATTTGTTGTTAAAAATTGAATAAATCTGAATATTGATTATCTTGATTTCCTCTATTATTTTTTAATATTGGTGCATCTAAGTCTACACTATGACTATCATTTACCAATATATCTTTTTGGTTTCCTAATATCAAAGAAACGCCTTCTTTTTCCCATTTCTCCAGTAATTCCAGTCCTTCTTCTTCAAAAATCCCATTCTGTAAATCAATAGAATCCATGAAGTTATTTGACATTTCCATAAAACGTTCCATTTCACCTATTTTCATACTTACATCATCAGCAATCGCTTCCAAAGCTCTATCGAACATTTCTTTTTTATCAGAATTCCCAGCAATAATATCCATCGCCGATTTCATAGCAGAATGACTTGCTCGTATTGCTTTTCTTTCCTGCTCCTTAACGGTTACCTGATCTTCAATGTCTTCTACTAAAATTTCAGAATTTTCATACATTTTGGTTAATACCCTATATAAAATTTCTAACTTTCTGTATAGTTCATCCAATCGTAAATTAGATTCTTTTAAACGGCCAGCTTTTCTCGACTTCAAAATCATTATTCCTTTCTTGTCTTTCTGCTTAGCTGCATTTGCTAGCTTTAAATTACTATTTATGCTTTTCTTATTTTCATTAATAATTTGTTGCAAGCGTCTCATTTGTCCTTTTAAAACAGCAATTTGTTTGTTCATTTTTTTCAAATTGCTCTTTAAATCGTCTACATAACTTTTTAAAATACCAATCGGATCAATCTGAATAAATATTCCCGTTATCCAACGCATAAATGATTTATACATGTAAAAAATGAGATTTCTCATTTTAGGATCTAAAATCATGTAAATAACAACCCCTAAAATAGCTAATAAAGCTCCTAAATACAGTGTGTTTTCAACTATAGTAATTAGATATGGAAGCACTTTATATAAACCATACAATGCACCTGCTCCTAATAAACCTGTAAATAACATTCCTGTTTTTCCTTCAGGTCTTTCCCAAAAAGATTTTGGTTTTAAATTTTCCATATTACTTTAAGTATTGTTTCATTTTTTCTACATCTTGCTCTAATTGTGTTCTTAGATGGTGATAAGAAAGCTTAAAATCATTTTTAGTTTTGTCTATTTTTGCTTTACTTTCATCAACAATCTTTCTTAACTCAGAAATTTGAGCCTGATGTTTTGTTATCTCTTCAGTAAGTTGTTTTATTTTTTCAGATTTCTCTTTAATAATGGCATCGAATTGAACAATCTCTTTTTCTTTATCTCCAACTTTAGTAGTTAATTGCCCTTCAAAAGCTTTTGTAAAAGAGTTGTTTTCATTGTCTAAAACACTAATATAATGCTTTGTTGAATCAATTAACTTATCTAATGTAACTCCCATTGTTGATGCTGTGGCATAAGTTGACCGGTATTTAGTAGCTTCATCCATCGGGATTTTTTCTAAAGCCTTTAATGCTTTTTTAAACTCCAGATAGTCAAATCCTTCTAAATTATTTTTCTCAATAGCTTGCAGTAGCTTATCAATAATAGCATCATCCACACTCCCATGACTAGTAGGTGATTTGATAGTGGTTTTATTTTTTACAGGTTGTTCTGTCTTTTTTACAGCTGTTCCTTTTACTTCTTTATGTTCAGGTTCTTTCTTTTCATCTGATGAATCATCTACAATAAATAGTGATTTTAAATTTTTTAGCATAAATAATCAAGTTTTAACAAATTTAAAAAAAATAACGAATTATAAACTATATTATGGTGTTGTTATTACTTAACAAACCTATTCCAGCCTATTTTTAAGACAATAAGAAGCACTATAAAAATACCTATTAAATATATAAAACTTCCTATAAAAAATATACCAATAAAAACTCGCTGAATAAAATAAGTAACAATAAATGCTATAAACACCATAATAAATAACCCAGATAACCTATTAAATCCAGGAATTTGTTGTAATGGAATTGTTTTTTTTATAATTAATAACAAAACTAACATTGCTATGATTGGCAAATAATAAGTTACTATTTGAAGAGTTATTAAATTTTGACCTAAGAAGAAAAAATTATAGACGACTAAGATTATTGACAATAATCCTGGAATTACAGCTGCATACACTAAAATCGTGTACAAATAACTTATGGGAGCTTTAAACTCCTTCGCCTTAACAAACAGTAACCCTAATAAAGAAATAAGAAGCAACACAACATAGTAATTAATAATTATACTAGATTTATTACTAAGTAAGTTTATAATATCTTGAACTGTCATTTTAATCAATTTATGTTTGTATCACAAATGTATAAGAATAATACCATTTATGATTAAAGCGCTCCACTAATCCTGATTTTAGCATTCATGAAAAACCATAAATAAACATTCATCAAAATCATTAGTTACTATATATGTATCGGTTTAATATAATTTGTTACTTTTATTTTACACAAAAAATAGGCGTTTTAATTTTTATTCTTTTTAAAAACGCCTCTTTTTTAACTCAATAGCACCATGCCTAGCACAAAAAAAATATTCAAAAAAATACTTATTTGGAGATACAAAAACATCTCTGAACGTCAATTTATTTATGTACTAAGTATTTTAGTTGGCTTTTTAGCAGGAATCGGTACATTAATTTTAAAAAACTTAACCTACTTTTTTCAATTTATCATAGAAAAAACATTTATTAAAAACATTCATTATTCTTTATATTTTATCTTTCCTATTATAGGATTATTTTTAGTTTACTACATCAAAAATAAAATTATTAAAAAAGAAATTGGACATGGAATTTCAACGACTTTGCATGCCATTTCAAAGCGAAGTGGAATAATTGAACAATATAAAATGTACGCTTCACTTATCACAGCGCCTATAACTGTTGGTTTTGGAGGGTCTGTTGGTTTACAGGGCCCTTCAGTTAGTACTGGAGCTGCTCTAGGGTCTGGAGTGGCGCAATTATTTCATATGAACACAAAAACTAGGATGTTACTAATTGGATGTGCAACTGCCGGGGCAGTATCATCTATGTTTAAAGCTCCTGTTGCTGCTATCATTTTTGCCATTGAAATTTTTAGTTTAGATTTAGCATTCGCATCTCTTATACCTCTTTTATTAGCCTCAGTATCTGGAGTTATTGTTTCTTATTTTTTCTTAGGAAAAGATGTTTTACTAGGCTTTAAACTTCAAGACGTCTTTTTAATTAATGATATTTTTTTTTACATATTATTAGGCTTAGGAACAGGAATAGCTTCGGTTTATTTTTCTAAAATTTATTTTAAAATCACTCATTTTTTTAATCGTTTCAAAAGTGACTTTAAAAAATTGATTATTGGTGCTTTTGCCATTGGTCTAATGCTATATTTAATTCCTCCTTTATACGGTGAGGGTTACACTATAATTAACAGCCTATTAGAACACAATGCTCAAGAAGCACTCAGTGGGCTTCCATATAAAATTGACTACAATAACGTTTGGATAGTTGTCCTTTTTTTACTCTTAATAACAGTTTTTAAAGCTATTGCAATGACCACTACTTTCGCTGCTGGTGGAGTAGGAGGTATTTTTATACCAACTTTAGTAATGGGAAGTGCATTAGGGAATGTATTTGCTAAAATTATAAATGAATTAGGAGGACATGTTTCTGAAAGTAACTTTACATTAATTGGAATGAGTGGCTTAATGGCAGGTGTATTACACGCACCTTTAACTGCTATTTTTTTAATTGCGGAAATTACGGGTGGATATGATTTATTTGTGCCTTTAATGCTTGTTGTTGCAATTTCTTTTGCCTTAACAAAATACTTCGTTTCAAATTCAATATACACAATAGAGCTAGCAAAAAGAGGGGAACTCATTACGCACAATAAAGATAAAAATGTAATGATGATGATGCGTATTGATAAATTAATTGAAAAAAACTTTAAAATAATTCACCCAGAAATGACACTGGGAAAAATGTTAAAAGAATCCGTAGCAAAATCATCAAGAAATATTTTTCCTGTTTTAGATAGCGAACATCGTTTTTTAGGCATTGTTTTACTAGATGATATTCGCCCCTTAATGTTTGAGCAAGAAATGTACGACACACTAACAATTCAAGTACTTATGAAAAGTGCGCCAGCCATTATTTTTCATGATGATAGTATTGAAAAAGTAATGCAAAAATTTAAAGAAAGTGGCGCATGGAATTTACCTGTAATCAAAAATAAAAAATACATTGGTTTTATTTCTAAATCTAAACTACTCTCTGCTTACAGAACTAAATTAATTGAACTCACTACTTAACTCCTAAAAAACTAAGCAAACAATGTAGCAAAAGCTTCTTCTATCTTTCCAACCAAAACAAGTTTAATAGCATGCTTTTTTAAAGTAATTTTATTATACTTCGAAGCTACAAAGGTTTTATAACCTAGTTTCTCTGCCTCTATAATACGTTGATCTATTTTGGATACTGGCCTAATTTCTCCTGCCAAACCAACTTCGGCAGCAAAACAAACATTCGGGTTAATTGCCAAATCTTGATTTGATGATAAAATTGCCGCAACTACAGCTAAATCAATCGCAGGGTCATCTACCTGAATCCCCCCTGTAATGTTTAAAAAAACATCTTTAGCCCCTAATTTAAAACCTGCTCGTTTTTCTAATACGGCCAAAATCATATTTAAGCGTTTTAAATTATACCCCGTTGTAGACCGCTGTGGTGTTCCATAAACTGCTGTACTCACTAATGCTTGAATCTCTATCATTAATGGTCGAACGCCCTCTAATGTAGAAGCTATTGCTGTACCACTTAAATCAGCATCTTTTTTTGAAATTAATATTTCAGAAGGGTTTGACACCTCCCTTAGTCCAGTAGATAACATTTCATAAATTCCTAATTCAGCTGTAGACCCAAAACGATTTTTCTGCGATCGTAAAATTCTATAGGTATGATTTCTATCTCCTTCAAATTGCAATACCACATCTACCATATGTTCTAAAATCTTTGGGCCAGCAATATGCCCTTCTTTGTTTATATGTCCAATTAGTAAAACAGGGGTAGCAGTTTCTTTAGCAAACTTAATTAACTCTGCAGATGTTTCTCGTATTTGTGAAATACTTCCTGGTGAAGCTTCAATAGAATTTGTATGTAATGTTTGTATAGAATCTATTACCAAAACATCGGGTTGTACTTCTTCAATATTTTTAAAAATCTGTTGTGTTTTGGTCTCTGTAAGTATTAAACAGTTAGAGTTTTTAATATCTAATCGCTCTGCGCGCATTTTTATTTGCGATTGACTTTCTTCACCAGACACATACAAAACTTTCTGTGGAATTTGCAACGCAATTTGTAATAACAAAGTAGATTTTCCAATTCCTGGCTCACCTCCCAACAACACCACAGCTCCTTTTACCAATCCTCCACCTAAAACCGTATCTAATTCTTTATTTTTGGTGCCAAAACGCTCTTCAGGATTCAACTGTATTTCTTCAACTCGTAATGGCTTAGACACCCTTCTTTGAGTGTTATCAGCTGTTTTCCATGTCCTTTTTTCTTCTTTTTGTAATACCTCTTCTACAATCGTATTCCATTGTTTACAAATATTACATTGCCCTACCCATTGCGCATGTTGGGTTCCACAGTTTTGACAGAAAAAAGTAGTTTTGGTTTTGGCCATCCTATAGGTAAGATTTACTTACAAAGAAAAGAAAACTATTTGTTTTTATTATAAATCGGTAGTAGTAAAAATGCCAATCCTCCAAAAACAATAATCATAACAGTTTGAGCAGTCCACATAATCCAACCAAAAGCATTTGCTGGCTCATCAGGAATACCAAATAAAGCAAAAGCTCCTGCTACAGCTATAGGATACAAACCTACGCCTCCATTGGTAGCAGCAATACTAAATCCTCCAGCTATAAAACCAATCAGTATAGCTCCAAACGGAACATTTAACCCTTCTATTGCTGGAACAGTAGCCCAAAACATAGCTACATACATTACCCAAATAAAAACAGTATGAAAAATAAATGGCCACTTATTTTTCATTTTAAAAATACTAGTAGTTCCTTCAACCAAACCAGCAATAAAGTTTTTTATTTTCAAACCAATTCCTGAATTTGCTTTCTTTACAAAATGTGAAAAAACTAGAAAACCTATTATCAAAGCACCTAGTAAAACTACAATTTTTACAGGCGAAAAATTCTTTGTGAGCAACTCATAAATAAAATCAAACTGAACAAAT
Organism: Tenacibaculum sp. nBUS_03; assembly: GCF_051201695.1. Classification (GTDB taxonomy): domain Bacteria; phylum Bacteroidota; class Bacteroidia; order Flavobacteriales; family Flavobacteriaceae; genus Polaribacter. The sequence goes on from NZ_CP179214.1 coordinate 2,307,160, forward strand.
AAAGTGATGCAGATAATTAACAACATCATAATTAAATCAGCAACTCTTTCAGCCACAATTGTTCCAAAACCTTTTTCAAAGGGGATTTTTTCGTAATTTGTCATCACAGCAGCCCTAGAAACTTCTCCAGCTCTTGGTACAGCGTAATTTACTAAATACGCAACCAAAACTGCCATGGTACTATTGCCAAAATCTGGTTTGTACCCCATTGGCTCAAGTAAAAACTTCCATCTATAAGCTCTAGATAAATGACTTAACAGTCCAAAAAACAACCCTAAAGAAATCCACCAATAGTTCGCATTTTTAAAATACTCTAACAAAGTACCGATAGACACTTTTGATAATGAATACCATACTAAAAAACCTCCCAAAATGAGAGGTATTACAACTTTTAATATCTTTTTAAAACCCACTATTAATTAAGTAAATTAGTTTCTTCATTTGGGAAAACCAATTGTGGTTTAAATTTCTTAGCTTCTTCTAATTCTAAAAAACCATACACAATTAAAATTAACACATCTCCTTTAGCTACTTTTCTTGCAGCAGCTCCATTTAAAGTGATTTCTCCACTTTTTCTCGGCCCAGGTATTGCATAGGTTTCTAAACGCTCTCCATTGTTGTTATTTACAATCTGAACACGTTCACCCTCTATAATACCTGCAGCATCCATTAAATCTTCATCAATGGTTATACTCCCTATATAATTTAAATCAGCACCTGTAACTTTTACACGATGGATTTTAGATTTTACTACTTGAACTAACATAGTGCAAAAATAGTTGTTTTTTAATGATTAGCGATTTGTTTTCTTATGATTTTATTTTAACCCTATATTATCAATCAAACGAATATCTCCTGCAAAAACAGCTATAAATGCTCGACAACTCTTACTTGATTCAATATTTTCTGGAGTTTTTAGAGTTTTCTCATCAGCGATTGTGAAGTATTCTAATTCTAATAAAGGTTTCTTTTTAAATTGTTTTTTAACCCACTTCGTTAACTCTTCAATGTTTTTTGCCCCAAACTTCTTTTTAGCTTTTTTTAATGTCTTGTATATAAAAGGAGCAACTTCTCTATGTTCTTTTGTTAGCCTTGCATTTCTAGAACTCATGGCCAAACCATCATCTTCTCTGAAAATAGGTCTTCCCTTTATTTCTACAGGAATGTTATACTTTTCTACAAGTTTTTTTACTATTTGCAGTTGTTGAAAATCTTTTTTTCCAAAATAAGCTACATCTGGCATTATTATTTCAAGAAATGCTTTCACTATCGTTCCAACTCCATCAAAATGTCCTTCACGAAACTTCCCCTCCATTTCATGCTCTAAACCATCAAAATCAAATTTCTCAGAATTTATATTGTTATCATAAATTTCTTTCACTGTAGGCACAAACAAAACATCACAACCTACACTTTCAAGTAACTGTTTGTCATTCTCTAATGTTTGAGGATATTTTTTTAAATCTTCAGAGTTATCAAACTGAGTTGGATTAACGAAAATACTTACCACAGCTAAGTCATTTTTTTTCTTTGCTCTTTTAACAAGTGACAAATGACCTTCATGTAAAGCCCCCATGGTAGGTACAAATCCAATTGATTTTCGTGCCTCCTTTTGCTCTGCTAAAAATGCTTTTAATTCTAATTTTGTGTTAAATATATTCATTAGCTATTCATTGAAATGCATGCAAAATTAGCAATTTAACATCATTTTAGCATAAAAATTCGTATTTTTGCATCCTCATACAAAGAGTTCGATTTAATGAAGGATAAGAGAATACTATATGTTTCATCTGAGGTGATACCTTATTTACCAGAAACAGAATTATCGTCAACTGCATTTAACGTTGCAAAACAAGCACATTCCAAAGGGGTTCAAACACGTATTTTTATGCCTCGCTTTGGGGTTATCAATGAACGAAGACATCAATTACATGAAGTTATACGTTTGTCTGGTATGAACTTAATCATTAACGACATGGATATGCCACTAATCATAAAGGTAGCTTCTATCCCTAAAGAACGAATGCAAGTTTATTTTATTGACAATGATGAATATTTCAAGCGTAAAGCTGTTTATTCTGATGAAGATGATCAATTATTCAATGACAATGATGAGCGTATGATCTTTTTTGCAAAAGGAGTTATTGAAACCGTTAAAAAATTAAATTGGGCTCCAGATATTATTCATGTTCACGGATGGATGGCTTCATTATTACCACTATATTTAAGAGAATTTTATAAAGAAGAACCATTATTTACTGAAAGTAAGATTGTAACTTCGCTTTACAATAATGGTTTTAAAGGTGAACTAAATAACGAGCTTGCAAAAAAAGTTTGTTTTGACAAAATTAACAAAGACAAAACAACAGTATTTGAAACACCTAACCATATTAACATACTAAAAAGTGCTATTGAAAATTCAGATGCAATAGTAAAAGGGAGTGAAACATTACCTAGTGAAGTTGAAGACTTTATTGATAATAATGACACAAAAGTTTTAGAATTTCAATCTGAAGAAAATTTAACAGAAGCATATTTAGAATTTTACAAAGAAAACGTTTTAGAATTAAGCGAATAAATTAAGAATGGTTAGAAAAATTGGTATTTTAGGTGTAAGCTTACTTTGTTTAGCTTCTATTATCTCGTGCGAAAAAGATATTAATGATATTGGTACTGGTATTGTTAAAAACACAAAATTTAATACAAATCAAATTGATTTGGAGCTAGAAATTACTCCAATAGATTTAGAGGTTGATTCAAATGGTAACCCAACAGGTGTTAGAGCAGACAACATTAATACAGCTATTTCAGAATATTGGCTAGGAGTTTATAACAGTAGTGATTATAAAACAGTAGAGTCTTCATTTATTAGCCAGTTAGGTTTTGTTGCTGATCTTAAAACATCAGATTACGAGCCTATTGCAGAAGACGGTGATATTGATTCAGTTTTTATTTTAGACAAAGTATTATTAAAACTTCCTTACAGATCTACTAGCAAAGGAAAAGAAAGTGATGGAAAACCTAAATTTCATTTAGATTCTGTTCTTGGAGACCCTAGCATAGCTACAAGTTTAAAAATTATACGAAACGGTACATTTTTAAACACCTTTGACCCAACAAACCCATCCAAAAACAACTCTTTTTTATCTAATGATACATATATCGAAGATGAAGTATTAAACGAAGACCCCGGTTTTAGTTTTAAGCCAAACCCAAAAGATACTATGCATGTCTTTAACAGATCTTCTAGTACTGGTGTTACATTTAAAGATACTATTAGGTTAAGCAACAAAGCTCCTTTCTTAGCAGTTCCTTTAAACATGACCAGAATGAAAGAATTGTTTTGGAATAAATTTAATGATAATGAATTTTCATCATCCCAAGCACTAAACGAATACTTTAGAGGCATATACGCAAAATCAGAAGGTAGTAATGGATCAATGGTTCCTCTAAGTTTGTTAGGCACAAGTGAATCAGCTAGTTTAGATTTTTATTATACGATAACACGTTTTGAAAAGAAAGAAGGAATAACAAATCCAGTTTACAAAGACACTGTTCCAACAAAATTTTCTTTTCCTTTAGCTGGTATTCGTAATGCGAAATACAAAATGTCACCTGCAACCAATAGCATTCCTTCTAATAACTTTGTTGTTCAAGGAACCGCTGGTTCTATGGCAAAAATTAAAGTTTTAGGTGTTAACTTGAGTAAATTAAAACTTAGCGACCCTAACAATTTAATTTTGAAGCATGAAGCGAAAGACAAAAATAGCGATGGCTATTTGGACTTAGAAGAATTAGCAGATATTAAAGACCCTGCTAATGATCAATATGGATTATTAGTTAACGATGCTGTTTTATCATTTTACATAAATCAAACCGTTAACACAGATAAAAATATCTTACCTCAAAACCTCCATCTCTACCTTAATAAGGACAATGGTAGTGGAGATATAGCTCCAACGCAAATTTCTGACACATACAGAGAATCTAATACCTATGGAGGTGCCTTAATTTTGTCTGATGACAAACCGGAAAGATATACTTTTAGAATTACTGATTACGTGGGTAGTTTGTTTGATAAATCGTCTACTGACTTTGCAGATCTTATTTTAAAAGTTTACAATAATCCGACTGATGCCACTCTTAAAAATAGAGTGATAGATCTTAATGTTGAATCATACAATTGGAACCCAAGAGGTGTTACCCTTCTAAACGAAAATGAAGCTGCAAACGACACTAAAAGAGCAGTGTTAAAAATTTCATATTCAGAAAAAAAATAAAGAATTCATATGTGTGGTATTACAGGTTACATAGGCTATAGAGAAGCCTACCCAATAGTGATTAATGGATTAAAAAGGCTAGAGTACAGAGGTTACGATAGTGCTGGGATTATGATGTATGATGGAAATGAAATGCATTTATCTAAAACTAAAGGAAAAGTTTCTGACTTAGAAATAATCACTAATGATGATGATACTAGAAAAGAAGGAAAAATAGGAATTGGACATACCCGTTGGGCAACACATGGTGTTCCTAACAATATAAACTCGCATCCTCATTTTTCTCAATCTGGAAATTTAGTAATCGTTCATAATGGTATTATTGAGAATTATGATACCATTAAAAAAGAATTAATCGCTCGTGGATATAGCTTCCAAAGTGATACTGACACTGAAGTTTTAGTTAACTTAATTGAAGAAGTTAAGAAAAATGAAGGCTGTAAATTAGGAAAAGCTGTTCAAGTAGCACTAACCAGTGTTATTGGAGCCTACGCTATTGCTGTTTTCGATAAAACTAAGCCAAATGAATTAATTGTTGCCAGACTTGGAAGTCCAATAGCTATTGGTGTTGGTAAAAACAATGAGGAATTTTTTGTAGCTTCTGATGCTTCTCCATTTATTGAATATACTAAAAACGCTATATACCTAGAAGATGGCGAGTTAGCTATTATTAAAAAGGACAAAGGGATTAAAGTTCGTAAAATTGACAATGATAAAGAAGTTGACACTGACATACAAGAGCTTAAATTAAACTTAGAGCAAATAGAAAAAGGTGGTTATGACCATTTTATGCTTAAAGAAATTCACGAACAGCCAAAGGCAATAACAGACACCTATAGAGGAAGAATGTTAGCTAACGAAGGGGTAATTCGTATGGCTGGTATTGATGATAATCTTTCTAAATTTTTAAATGCTGATAGAATTATTATTATTGCTTGTGGTACCTCATGGCATGCCGGATTAGTGGGTGAATATCTTTTTGAAGATATGGCAAGAATACCTGTAGAAGTAGAATATGCTTCTGAATTTAGATACAGAAACCCTGTGATAACACAAAAAGATGTCGTTATTGCGATTTCTCAATCGGGTGAAACTGCAGACACTCTCGCTGCGATTAAGTTAGCAAAATCAAAAGGCGCTTTTGTTTTTGGTGTATGTAACGTTGTTGGCTCATCAATCGCTAGAGAAACACATGCTGGTGCTTATACTCATGCTGGTCCAGAGATAGGCGTTGCTTCTACAAAAGCATTTACAACTCAAATCACAGTGCTTTCTTTAATTTCTTTGAAATTAGCTAAAGCAAAAGGAACGTTATCGACTTCTGCTGTTAACACCTACCTTCAAACACTAAAGCAAATCCCTGCTCAAGTTGAAAAACTTTTAGAAATTGACCCTATTGTAAAAGAAATAGCTTCTGTGTATAAGGATGCTAAGAATTGTTTATACCTAGGTAGAGGTTTTAATTTCCCTGTTGCATTAGAAGGAGCTTTAAAACTAAAAGAGATTTCTTATATCCATGCCGAAGGTTACCCTGCAGCAGAAATGAAGCATGGACCTATTGCTTTAATTGATGAAAACATGCCAGTTTTTGTTATAGCAACAAGTAAAGGGCACTATGAAAAGGTAGTTAGTAATATTCAAGAAATAAAATCTAGAAGCGGTAAAATTGTAGCTATTGTTACTGAAGGAGATGTAACAGTTAAAGAAATAGCTGACCATGTAATTGAAATTCCAGATACTGAAGAAGCATTTACTCCATTACTTACTACTATTCCTTTTCAATTATTATCTTATCATATTGCTGTTATGTTAGAAAAAAACGTAGATCAGCCAAGAAATTTAGCAAAATCAGTTACTGTTGAGTAGTGATATTTATATATAAAAATTAAAAAAAGTCTCAGAATTCTATTTTCTGAGGCTTTTTTTATTGAACGTTAAATAAACAGGAAAGTGGTCTGAAAAACCACCCTCGTACCATGGACCAGTATAGGTCCTGAAAGGACTTCCTTTAAATTTACCTTTATAAACCCTCATCCATGGTTTTTTAAAAATCTTAGCTTTTATAAAGCTCAAATTACTATCGTCATAAAAAAAATTATTTGATATAATTATCTGATCAAACAAATGCCATTTATTATAAAAAGTTGATGTTCCGTTGTTTTTAGTATGAATATTATAAAAAGGATTGTAAAAATCATCAGTAACTAAAGAAGTTTTAAGACTTTCGCTTGAAGGATTATCGTTAAAGTCGCCCATAATAATAAACTTAGACTCAACTTTATCATTTTTCTTTATACTATCAATAACCTCATGAACCAACCCAGCTGCTTTAATTCTTTTATATCTAGTTTCCTTCTCACCACCTCTCCTAGACGGCCAATGATTCACTAAAACATTCACTAAGTCACCGTTTAAAACACCTTTCACCACTAACAAATCTCTAGTATAATCAATATTACCATCCGTATCTTTTAAAGATAAAGGATAAGATTTTGATGAAAGAACAGTAAATAAATCATTTCTATATAACAATGCTACATCAATACCTCTCTCATCAGGAGAATTGTAATGTATAAACTTATAATTATGATGTATTAAGTTTTTATGCCTCACTAAATCTTTCAATACTTTTGCATTTTCAACTTCAACTAAACCAATTATTGCTGGAGTATACTTTGACTCTTGACTTCCTAAAAGAGATAGAATTGAACTAATTTTTTTTATCTTATGTCTATATCTATCTTTACTCCACTTCTTCTTGCCTTCAGGAGTAAAATCATTATCCTGTGTCAATGGGTCATCAACAGTATCGAATAAATTCTCAACATTATAGAAAGCAACTGCGAGTGTGTTTTTTCGTTTATTCCTAGACATTTAGTAAAAAAATTTATCTAATTTACAAAGTAAAAACTAATAAATAAACATTAAGGTAACACTAATGATTAAAAACTTTTTATCAAAAGTTTCTAAAAGAATATCAAATTCACAAAATTATGTGATAGCAATTCATTTTATTATTATAAAAACAAACAGAAAGTAAACATAACCTAATATTAAGCAATTGTAAAACAACAACTTAAACAGTATTAAATAACATAAATTACATATTTATATAACACAAAAATTCTATAATAAACAACGAACTCATAGTACTTTTACATCATAAAATAAAACAGAAAAATTTAACCCTCTAATTATAAAAACTAAAAAAAATGAAAAAATTTGTAGTATTAGTATTTGTTGCTTTGATGAATGTATCAGCATTTGCAAATAACGAAAACCCTGTAAAAGAAGAAATCAGAACTAAAATTGTAAAATTATTAGGAAAAATAGATTTTACTATTGAAAAAGATGTAAATACAAATATAGACTTCTTAGTAAACAAAAAAGGTGAGATAGTTATTTTAGACATTGAATGTGCAAGTCCAGAAATTTGTGCGTACATTAAAAGTAAACTGAACTATAAAAAAGTGAAAAACAACATAGAAGAAACATTACGAATGTACAGAATGCCTCTAAAGATAGTTAGACGTTAATTAATAAAAGTTGTGTGTAAATAAAACCTCGCAAAGTCGAGGTTTTTTTATACTTTTTTAATTACACTCGTAACTATACCCCAAATAACAAAATTATTTTCTTCTGTTATCTTGATAACAGGATAGTCAGTATTTTCAGGTTGCAACCATACATTTCCCCCTTCAACCCTTAGTCGCTTAACAGTAAACTCTCCATCTAAAAAGCATACGGCAATTTTATTATTTGCAGGCTCAATACTCCTATCAATAACCAACAAATCATTATCATCTAACCCAGCCCCTATCATAGATTGACCACTAACTCTTGCAAAAAACGTTGCTTCTTTATTTTTAATTAATTCTTCATCTAAAGAAATACGTGTCTCTTTAAAATCATCAGCAGGTGAAGGAAATCCCGCAGAAATTCCTATATCTATAAATACTGATCCTTTATTTTTCAAATCCTTTGGAGAAAAAAAAATTAACGCTTTTGATTCTTTCATGTTATTATACCTTAATTATTTCGTACATATTCATTGTAAACATAGAAACCAATTCTTTGGGCGCATCATGCAAACGCTGGTAAAATAATGGCTAACTAATTATAATATCTAATATAAATTTTATTTTTATTTCACCTATTGCATTTACAATCACCTCACAGACAAAATTTTCACTCTATTAAACAATTTAATTAAAAATTATCATACGTCACTAAACAAAAAGCATGATGCTTATTAACTACCTTTTTATTCATAATAATCTAGCTAACATTGATATACCATTCAACTTCATCACTCAATAAAACCTGTACCCTTAATTAATTGTTAAATAACACAAAAGTAAACTTATGAAATAAACTTGAATTAAATAACCGCTCAAAAAAAATTATAATCAACTAAAGCAAACATCGTGTAAAGATAAGAAATTCGTATTTTTGCACTCTATGATAGAAACACGTAAGGCCATATCTGAAAAAGCGGTTTTAATTGGTATTATAACCCAACAACAAAACGATAAACAATCTGAAGAATATTTAGATGAATTAGAATTTTTAACGTCTACTGCTGGTGGAGTTACTGTAAAACGCTTTGTTCAAAAACTAGAAAAACCCAACCCTAAAACATTTTTAGGGACAGGAAAGCTAGATGATGTAAAAGCATACATAGAAAGCCATAATATTGGTACTGCAATTTTTGATGATGAGCTTTCTCCTGCGCAACTAAGAAATATAGAAAAAATTCTTGATTGTAAAATATTGGATAGAACAAATTTAATTTTAGATATTTTTGCTAATAGGGCACAAACTAGCTCTGCTAAAACGCAGGTAGAATTAGCTCAATATCAATATCTTTTACCAAGATTAACCAAAATGTGGACCCACCTTGATAAACAAAAAGGTGGTATTGGAATGCGTGGTCCTGGAGAAACTGAAATAGAAACTGACCGTCGTATTATTAGAGATAAAATTACCTTGTTAAAAAAGAAATTAACGACCATTGATAAACAAATGGCTGTTCAACGAAAAAACAGAGGTAAAATGGTTCGTGTAGCTTTAGTTGGATATACCAATGTTGGAAAATCTACCCTTATGAACGTTATTAGTAAAAGTGATGTTTTTGCTGAAAACAAATTATTTGCTACACTTGATACGACAGTTAGAAAGGTAGTCATAAAAAATATACCATTTTTAATGACAGATACTGTAGGTTTTATAAGAAAACTACCCACTCAATTAGTTGAATCGTTTAAATCAACTCTTGATGAAGTTAGAGAAGCAGATTTATTATTACACGTTGTTGATATATCACACCCAAATTTTGAAGACCATATATCCTCTGTTAATCAAATTTTAGATGAAATTGACGGTGCTGACAAACCTGCTATAATGGTTTTCAATAAAAT